>DASZLP010000260.1:0-24357 GCA_035552355.1 Bryobacteraceae bacterium
GCAATTTTCTTCGAAGCGAAAGACGAGCCGGCGCGGAGTGTTTTGAAGCGCTTGTTCACCGCGGCAGCAATCAACCAGCCCGATCGGGACTATTGGCTCCAACGTTGTGATCCATTGCCCTCGACGTGGTGCTTTATCAATCTGGCCCACGTCTCTCGTGAAACAGTCGCCCCCACGTCGACCCAGCGCGCCTCGCCGCCACCAGTCAAAAGTCAGGCTTCTCCTTTCTTTATCCGCACGCCGCCGGAATGATCCAATTTCCATCGAAACCGCCGGGGAGCCGTAGGGGTAGTCCAATCCGGTTAGACTGCAGTTATGCCGGATGAACTCCTGACTCCGGCCCGAGAGCAGGCCGAGAGATCCGAACCGGGTGTCCGCGTTGCTGCTTTGCTGCGGATCGCCCGTGTCGAGAGCGCTATCAATCGCGAGCAAGCACGGAAGACGTTCGAGCAGGCTCTGACGGAAACGAGGGGGATTACCGGCGTAGACGGTGGTTTCCTGCTCGCACATGCTCGCTTGATCGCGGCTGCAGTGGCACCCGACCTTGTGGCGGATATTCCGGCTCTCGATCATCTGCCCCGCCACGTGTCTTCGGAGACGGTTGGCAGAATCATGCTTGACCACCAGCACCACGACGCTGCGTTTGATTACGTTGTCCGCTATGACGAGCCGTCCTCGTTTCCGTTCGGCGTTGCCGCCGCATTGATGCGGTCGCTCGACAACGACGGAAACCGTTTGGCCGTGCTCCGTTCCACGATCGCGGCCTGGCGGACAGCTCGTGAGGCGCGTCATTTCCATTCGTTCCAGTTCATCTCCATATTTCAATCGCAATGGAAGCTGCTACCCTTGAAGAGGCTGCTGCAGTGGCACGCGAAATTGTCCGCGTCGCGCTGGAGCAACCTGATCAACCCATAAATGCGAACTATGACCCTGACGGAAACGCTCGGATCACATCCGGACGGGCGCATACTTTATTTCAGATTTTTCATATCCTTCGCGAGCTTGACGCGCCATTGGCTGAGTCCCTGATTGCAAGTCACGAACAGCTCGCATCAGCGCTCCACCGTTTTCCAAAGGGGATGGAATCCGTCACGGAAGAGGCAGAAGCCCGTGCCGCGGCTCGCCGGACCGGTGCTGGCGGCGGCTTCGGAATGGCAGGCTCGGCCGGAGATTTCCCCTATATGAGGGCACTCATGCAGGCATCGCAGGATGGCGATTTCGCACCCGCAATGCAGCACGCGATCGCTAAATACCACGAAGACGCCGCTCCGGAGCAGCCGAACCGTGCTCCGAAAGAGTTTTGGCCTTCAGCCAGCCGCTTCCGGAGTGTCCTCTATAAAGCGGGAAAGCAGCTTGGAAACAGCGCTGTCATTTACCTTGAACCGATTCCCGATCCCGACCTCCGGCTGTTCGCGCAGATCGAGCTTGCAGCGGCGCTTGCGGGATTGCCGGAACTTCAGGGAGTCCAGCGCGAATATCGTCACGCCCCGGACACGCCTGCGCGACACTTTTCGCGCCCGCAAAAAGTCGAATCCGGAGCCCCGTCGAAACTTCGGGATAACGTGAGTGGGGGTCGAATCTGCTGCCCCAAATGTAAATGGTCGCCCGCTGCTGAGGCCCGTTGGTCATGCCGTTGCCGGCACATTTGGAATACTTTCGAAACTCGCGGTCTTTGTCCCGGCTGCGGATACCAATGGACCGTCACCGCGTGCCTCAACTGCGGACAAACCTCCTCTCACACGGATTGGTACGCACAGGAATAGACTGGCCATGGGCGAAACCAGACAGGCGGCGCCGGTGTCCAACGATCATGCGTGTGAACCAGCCTGGAATTCTTCTGCTCGTGCTGTGCGGCCACTTGCCGGGAACCCTGATTCCGCAGCCCAATCTGGCAAAACGAATTGAGTCGGCCGAAATTATCGTCGTCGCGAGGATGGTCGGTGGAACCAGTCTCGCCTCGGGCACCCATATTTCAAGCGATATTGTGCTCCATATCGATCGGGTCTTCAAGGGCGTTTTAACTCCGGGCAGCGAGATTTCCGCTCACCTTGAGGGTCAGGGATTCTGGGATGTTCCGAGCGCGAAACAATCGACGCTGACGGACCACGTTTACGGGATATGGTTCCTCAAATCAGAGGGACAATCATACTCGGTCGCGTCGCGAGACGGCAGATCCGGTGAGCTTTTCATCGCGCCGGTTATCCTGCCCGAAGAAACGCCGGCAGGGACACAGGCAGACAATCCGGCGGCATCGGTGTTGAATGAACTGGTTTCGGCCCTGAGATGGGTTGCCGAGAAACAGAATGGCCGTTTGAACCCGAAAGCTGAGCACGAAGGAACACCGGACGAACGCAAGGCGGCTGGGCTGGCAATTTCCCAGTTCCGCTCGCTCTCCGACGATTTGCGCACGATGGACCCAGCGGCAACCCACTCGGTCTACCGTGAATTCGCCGCCGATCCATCCGGCGCCTTGCGCGCACTGGGCATCCAGGGACTGATCGCGGAGAATGATCCGGAAGGGATCAAGCGCGCCGCAGCCAATTGGACTGACCTTGTTGCCTCCACCGACATCAACCCCATCATCAACAGCCTCATGGGGTACTCGAATCCCACCGATGGCGCAGCGGTCCGGGTACTCGGAACCCTCGCTTTACGCGATCCCGCAGAGGCGTCGCTTCGAGAGAACGCCTCTTATTCGCTTCGCGTTATCCATACCAAAGAAGCCGTGCCCTCTTTGGTTGGCCTGCTTGGTTTCAAGGACGAAAGAATCCGGATTAACGCCCTTTCGGGTCTTTGTCTCTTCGTTCGCAACGCGCCCACAGTGACTCCGCAAGCTGTCGTATCCATGTCCTGGATGCAATCGCGACAGCCGGCGCCGATGCTCAACGAGGAGACGCAAAGCCATTGCTTCATGGGCGGCACGCCGGGGCGTGTCGGCGATCTGGAAGCGTACGCGGCCTTTTGGAACTCATGGTGGGCACAGCATCGAATTGAGATCGAGGAGAATTAAAATGTCTGGGCCGATTCCTGGAAGGCTGCACCTTATCTTCTTTCGTTCAGAATCTTCTTTCGTTCAGATTTCTCGGCGTTAAAGGGTGTTTTCGCACGATCCAAAGTCGCCTCTGGCGGGATAATGAAGGGGAGGACTTTCGCGTGAAAATCCCTCGTGCCTTTATTTTGTTCATCCCAGCCGCTGTTCTCCTTGCGGTCTGGTTTCCGGTCTCTTCGTTTCCGTTGCAGAGTGGTCCCTCTCAGAGCGGGGACTTCAGGATTTCCACCAACGTCGATTTAGTTCTGCTCGACGTGAGCGTACGCGACTCGAAGGGCGGTTATGCGTCGGATCTGTCGCAGGACAACTTTCACATCGAAGAAAACGGTATTCCGCAGAAGATCACCTCGTTTTCGAACGCGGATCTCCCGGTTGCCGCCGGGTTGCTGCTGGATGACAGCGGCAGCATGAAACCAAAACGTGACGACGTCAATACGGCAGGCCTGACGTTCGTCGACGCAAGCAATCCGAACGATCAGATCTTCGTCGTGAATTTCAATGACCAGGTGCGGTTCGGTCTGCCGGATGACGTGCCGTTCACCGACAGCATCGATCAGTTGCGGGTGGCGATGTCGCGGCACCGGGCGGAAGGAAAGACCGTTCTTTATGACGCGATCGCTAAATCGCTCCAACATCTATATATGGGTGAGCGCTCGCGAAAGACCCTCGTCATCGTAAGCGACGGCGGCGATAACGCGAGCCGGCTCCGGCAGCCGGATGCGATGGAGCTTATCGAGCGGTCGCATGCCACCATCTATACGGTTGGCATTTTTGAGCCGGATGATTTCGATCGGAATCCCGCGGTGCTGCGGCGCATTGCGGCCGTCAGCGGCGGCCAATGCTTTCTGCTGAACGATGTGGGTGAGGTTATTCCGACGTTGCGTTCGATCGCGAATGACATCCGCCACCGGTACACGATCGGGTATATTCCGGATCGCGGAACGAACACGATGCCACTGCGGAAGATTCGGGTTACAGTGAACGCGCCGAATCATGGGCATTTGACGGTGCGGACGAGATCGAGTTATCTGGCCCCCGGATAGCGGCCTGCAGTCAAGGTTGTGGGCAGATTGGCAATCCGACTTGGCCGACTGGTAGTCGGCCTCCACGATCAACGAATACACCCTTGCCTTACCCCGCTGCCGCGATCGATCGCGCGCGGGCTTCAATATTTTTCACCTGCGCACGGGGCGCGCCCTGATGCTTCAGCACGGCCGCGTATTCGCGGAGCACGGGCGCGAGGTCGGGATGATCCTCGCCCAGTCTGCGCTCATAGACCCCGATGGCTTCCCGATAAAACGATTCGGCTTCCGTCCATGCGCGCTGCTGGGAGCGAAGCGCAGCGAGGCTGCGAAGCCCGTCAGCCAGGGCGCGATCGTTGGTGAAGAGGCGGCGTTCCGCTTCGACAGCGGCGGGCAGCACGCTCTCGGCCTGTGCGAGCTTGCGTTCGCGTATGTAAAGATTGCCGAGATTCGCCTCGAGCAGGACCATCTCAAGGCTGGCGCCCTCGTCTCGACCCGGCGGCATATGGCTGTGGAGAATCAGAAGGGCCTTCTCGCCATAATCCTCGGCGGTCCCGAAGCGTCCGAGTTCTCTCTCGACTGACGTAAGCTCCGCAAGCGTATTGACGAGTTGGGGACTATCCGGCCCGAGGCGGGATTCGATCACGAAGAGCGAGCGGTGCAGCAGCGTTTCGGCGCGATTGTATTGTCCCTCGACCATCAGGGCGAGCGCGAGATCGGTCTGATAGAACGCCGTTTCGGGATTCTCCTCGCCATGAACGTTTGATGCCAGACTGACGGCCTTACGCAAATCCGCCTCGCCGGCTTTGTACCGGCCGGCGCGCAGTTCCAGCATGCCGAGAGAACTCCAGGTATAAGCCAGCTCGGCGCCGGCCGTGGGCACGTTCCGCAGCGTGCCGATCGTTTCCTCCAGCATGGACCGGGCGCGGTCCGGCTGGTCGAGATCACCGTAGAGAGTGCCCAGTCGTCCCAGGGTGGCCGCATGGAGCGCGGGTTCGATGGCCCCGAGCGGCTGCGAAAGATCGAGCGCCTGCGACAACATCTTCTCTGCTTCCGGAAAACGGCGCTGCCGGCGATACAGGCTGCCGAGATTCGTCATGGTCGAGATACGGCGGGAGAGATATGCGGGTCCGGCTTGCTCCCACCGCGTGAGAGCGCGGCGGTAGCGACCGGCCGCCTCCTCGTCAAGCCCGAGAGCCTCATCGAGAGCCGCGAAGTAGTGATCGCAAATGGCGGATTGTTCGGGCCGCAACGACCGGGCGTCTGATGGGCAGGCGCGATCCAGCGCCATGCGGGCCGAAGCCATGTCGAAGGCGCCGAGCGCGGTTCGCGCCTCGTCTACAAGAGTATTGAAATCGGCTGGTGAAGCAGCGGAGGCCGCCGCGAACACGGAAAGCAGGAGAACGGACCGCATGGAACCATGCTGCAGGCTCACCAGGATTCAGCGGAATGACTTTGGGGCGAAAGCGCGGCGAAATGTGGCCGAAGCCGATCCGCAAGGGGCGGGGTTTTATTTATTGTGGGGTTGTGTGTCAGCAGGGTTTTCTCCCGATAAGATGAAGGTGATGGTTCTCCGTTCGATGCGCCGGTTTGCCGCGACCCTGCTGGTGTGGCTGGGCGCCACCGTGCTTTCCGCGCAGGTGATCGAGTACGAAGCCAATGGGATGAAATACCAGACTCTGAGCCGCAAGGGCCTGACGATCATCGTGACCCACATGCCAAATCACGTGGCTGGCTTCGGACTGTTCCAGGTGTCGATCTCGAACGGGTCGGATTTTTACTGGACGGTGCAGCCCGAAGACTTCACTTACGTGAGGCAGGAGGTCCCGATGGGGGCCATTTCAGCCAACCAGGTGGTGGACGTGCTGCTCGACAAGGGTAGCCACGCGGACGTCGTCAGGCTGGTGACATCGTACGAGAATTCGCTCTACGGCATTCCGCACATGAAGTCGAACAACGGCTACGAGCAGCGGCGGCAGAGCGCGATGTCGCTGGGTATCAACGCGAAGCTGAAGGCGGCGGCCACGGCTTCGGCAATTGCTTTGGCGCAAACGCGCCTGGCTCCCGGTCAGTCGACGGATGGGTCGATTTTCATCCCGCTGACGCATGAGGTGAAGTCGTTGACGGGCGGCCATCTGGTATTCCGCGCGCAGGGCGAGACCTTCGAGTTCAACTCGGATTGAACCTGCCGTCGTGGCGCGGGCGCGGCGTTCGTGCCGGCGCTTGTATGCATTAAGCGCTCACTGGGCAATCGAAATAGCGATCCCGTTCTGGCTGGCGAAGCCGTTGATCTGCATCGTAAGCCCGACCAGCGGCGGAAATCGAAAATTCCTGAGGTTCGGATTATTCGCAACGAGGTCCGCCGGATTAGGCACGAACACAGTGATTTTATAAACGTCACCGGGGAATCCCGCGGCCGGCCCCATCCCAGCGGCGACGCCATTACAATAGAACCCGTCGATAAACACATTCACCGGGAACTGCGTCACGGCGCAGCAATCGGTGAAGGAAAGAGGTCCGACGCCGGTGGCGAAGACGGTTATCTTTTCGCCTGGCGCCGTCGGATTCGACGGCGTGTTGAGCGTGCCGTCCTCGTTGAGGATATAGCCTTGCCCGACGCCGGTATGGTCAGCCGAGAAGACGCCGGGCGCGGCGGCCGCGATCGGAACCAGCACTGAATTCGACGTCGCGCCATCCACCTGCACCTCGACGCTCGCCGCGCCCGGAGGGATCCCTGCGGGAACGGTCGCGGCGATCGCGGTGGGTGCGATCGAAAGCGCCGGAACCGGCGTGCCGCCAATGGTCAGCACAGCGCGATCCGTGAAGCCTGCGCCCCGAACCACGATGGTTTCTCCGCTCGAGATCGGCACGTCGAGCAGACTCGCCGCATTGTCGACCGCGTCGATGCGCAGCGCGGGAGGCGGCGCGACAGCGATACTGTTGAGCCAAACGTTGGTGGCGACTGACGTTAGGTTCCCGGCGAATGAACCGGCCGCGCCTCCGAGTACAACCTGGCCATTGGCGCCAATCGCGATCCCAGTGACGGTGAATCCGCCCGCGTCGCCGAAGTAACTCGAAAACGCCAATGTCGAAAGATCGCCGGAGAGCTCGGCCAGAAAACCGCTCGGCGAGCCGAAGCCGCCGGCGAGCGGAGTCCGCGTAGGCAGTCCGGCGCCCCCCGTATAGCCGTCGACGAAGACGTTGCCCGCGGAATCTCCTGTCATCGTTTCGATCGCGTTGCCGTTCGTTCCGGCAAAATATGTAGCGGCGAGAAGATTCTTCAGCCCCGCATCGATTTTTACGATTGCGGCGCCGCTCCCCGACCCCGCGCCCTGCGAAGGAAGCGCCGGACGGGCGGGTAACGCCGGTTCAAACGCGCCGGTTGTGGGCTGAAAGCCGGTCGATGACATGCCCGCCACATAGAGGGACCCATCGGGCGCGACATAGAAGGCTTCGGGAGTGAGGCCAGGCTTTATGGAGCTGAGCAGCGCAGTTCCGCTGGAATTGATCCGAAAGATGCCGCCCGCATCGGCGACATACGCAGAGCCGTCGGACGCGAGCGCCATTGCATCCAGGCCTGGACCGCCGCCCAGCGCAGAAGTTCCATCGCCCACATAGGTGGAGAAGATCAGGCTCGAGCCTGCGGCGTCGAAGCGAGTGAGGAACCCCTGATAGAAGACGATACTGCCGATGTAGCCAGTATTTATGGGCTTGCAGCAGAAGGTGGATTGGTACGCTCCCGGCGTCACTGGCAGGCCGCCCGCTGTCCTTCCTGAAATCCAGACCGACCCGGACGCATCGGCGGCGATCGATTCAGGCGTAGTCCCTCCCGAGGGAAAGTAGGTCGAGTAGCCGAGCGAGCCGTCGCTGTTCAGGCGGAACACGAAATCGTTGCCTGCCGAGGCATATGCGCCTTTGCTGAGCGGGAAGTCGCGGGAAGTCGTCGTTCCGGTGACAAAGACATTGCCTGCCGCGTCGACGGTCATGGCGGCGGCTATATCGTCACCCAGGCCGCCGAAGTATGTCGACCAGACGATGTTGCCAAGGGGGTCGAGCTTCATCACGAATACGTCGCGCGTGGCATATGCGGTGGCATAAAGGTGTCCCCCGGTGAATGCGAGTGACCTGAGAGGCACGATGGACGCGGGAGCGGCGGGCGCAAAGCTCGAAAGATCCGCCGGGACCTGCACAATGTTTTGGGTCCGTGTCGCGCCATAAAGCACGCCGCTGGTCCAGTCGGCTACGAGTCCCGGAGCGGCGAGGACGTTGTTGAAGTCGAGGGCAAGTTTGCTTGTCCACGACGAGCCGTTGTCCGTGCTTTCGTAAACGCTGTTGCCGGCGACGCCAATCAGACGGCCGGCGTGGTTGGGATCGGGAAGAACTTCAAAGACGCCCGCCGGCGCGCCCGCAATCGGAGCAAACGTGTCGCCATCCACACTGACCAGAACGTTGTCCGGAGAAATACCGAGATACGCCACGCCCGGCCGCCGTGTGTCGAAGTTCAGGCTCAGCGCGAGACTGCCGGTGTAAACCGTTTTCCATGTCGCGCCCGCATCGGTGCTGTGCGCGAGAACCTGTCCGGCTGCGTAGATGCTGCTGGTTTTGACGGGGTCGATCCAGATCGTCTGGATGACAACCTGGCCATTGCCCTGCGCTGCGATGCCGCTGTTGCTGGCCGTCCAGGTAGCGCCGCCATCGCTGCTTTTCAGAAAGCCCATCTCGTTCGACGCGACGTAAATCATTTGCGAGTTTCCCGGGTCGACCGCGACCTGGACGACGCCGGAACCCGGCGTCTGCATCGGCGAGAACGTCTGGCCGCCGTCCGTGCTGCGAAGAGCCTGGCCGTTCGCGGCGGCATAGAGCACGACTGGATTCCGCGGATCGGCCGCGATGGTGTTTGCGGAGGAGAGCCCGAGCGGCGTCCATGTCGATGCGCTGTCGAGACGAAACAGACCGTCGGATCCGGAGCGGCTCTGAATGGCCGCCCTGGTCGGGAAGGTCTGCGACAACGTGCTCCCCGCGATATAGATGTTTCCCTGTGCGTCGGTCCCGAGCCCGGCGAGCGCGTCGGTGTGGGATTCGTTGATTTCCTTAATCCACTGAAAAGCGGGAAGGGATTGCGGGCGCGCCAGCGGAGCGAGCAGAGCGGCGGCGCAGATCAGGCGGAGACCGGCGTTCATTTCGAAAACCGAGTGCACGGGAAAGACCTTGTTTCTATTGTGGTCGATGTCGATGAAAATGCGATGAGCAGGCGATGCGCGGGGAGCCGGCCAATGTGGCGCGAAGACGCGCCTGGCGGGGGTCCTTGACACGTATAAGTCTCGGTTTTCGACTGGCGTTTTGTCAGCGTGCTCGACGACGAGCAGGTCGACGGGAACCTCTTTGGTCTTCTTTAATTGAAGTCCAGGCTGCTTTTCCACCGCGGTGAAGATCGTCGGACCGCCGAGACCTCCGGGCGGGTCCGGCGGAACATCGGCATTTTGCGCCCGCAGTGTCGTCCCGACGAGAGATCCCGGCGCGCAACGCGGCCTTCTTTACCGGAATGAGCTGAAGATCCCGGCCAGCCCGGTAGAGTTCAAAATTCTCGTCGCAACCTCGCGACCGGAAAAAGCGGCACCGTCACGATTCCGCTGTCCGAAGTCAGGCCGGGCGAATGATCGCGGAAATGGCTCGGAGCCTCTCGGAGCCGCACTTCGCAGACACAACTGGATCGAATCAGCCGGTGGCAGCTGTAAACAAATTCCAGGTGGCATCACCGACCTTGCGACGCCTTCATTGATCTCGGCCGCATCCAGGCGGCGCATCCTCCGTGGGATCGGGCATGCTGTAATTCGTGCGATCCCCGCCACGAATGGCCGCCTGTTCGGGCAGGCGGGAAATAAACACCAGGACCGCATCTCGATATTGCGCTACCGGCCCGCCGGTTTCAATATTCGAGCGCCTGGTCGAGTACCACCTGGTACTGGCTTGCGAATCGCTCTCGCAGGCCAGCAGGGCGATGTCCGGGCGGCCGTTGGGCGGCGTGTAGATTGATGATTGCCCGGTGAATCTTGACCTCTGACGAAATCAACTCCCGTCTCCGCCTCGCCGCCGGATTGTTGCTGCTCGCGGTCGCCGCCAATTCCGTCTGGCAGACAATCGACATCCTCTCGTCGCGCCGCATGCGCCGCATGGAACTCGCCGAGATCAGCCATGTGCGTTACGGCCTGCTGAACGCGGACCGCTGGGTGGAAAAAATCGTGCCCATTCTGAACGCGCAGATCGACGCGCTCGACCTGACCGCGGCGAACCGCGCCAGTCTCCGGCCGATGGTGATCAAATCCCTCAACCGCGTGTTGGACCAGGTGAAAGAACAGTTGGCCCCAAAACCGGCCCCCGGAGGAGCATCCGCCGGCTTCGCCGCCCTTGCCCAGGCGGCGATTATCAACACCATGGTGGCCGGCCTGAAGCCGCACGTTCCCGAATACGCCGACATGGTCCTTCGGGAACTCGCAAATCCGGAAAATAAAAAGGCCGTCAGGGACTACATCCGCGCCGCGGTTACCGATGGCGCCAAAGCCACATTCGGCACGGTGGATAAACAGTATTACAACGCGATCCTGAAGCAATACGATTGCCCAGACGCCGCCGCGTGCAAAAGCGAATTGGTCAGCCGGATCCGGGAGCTGGATTCCAGAGCCGCTTTCCACTACATTCTGGTGCTCGTGGCCACGGCGCTCGCGTTTTTGTTGCTGAACGGGCGCCGCTCCGCGATCACGGTTCAGATGCTGTTCTGTATCGCCCTGCTGGTGGGCGGCATTCTCACCCCGATGATCGAAGTGGAGGCAAAGATCTCGAAGATCTCCCTGACCTTCTTCGGACAGCCGATCTCTTTCCCGGACCAGGTGCTCTACTACCAGAGCAAGTCAGTACTGGAAGTCTTCCGGACGCTTCTCACCATGGGCCGGCCGGAGATGGTGATCGTAGCCGTGCTCGTCCTGCTGTTCAGCGTGGTCTTCCCGGTGCTCAAACTCATCAGCACGGCACTGTGCCTGCGCGATCCGTCATTGTTAAAAAACTTCCGGCTCGCGAGATTCTTCGCACTGGAGTCTTCCAAATGGTCGATGGCCGACGTCATGGCGCTGGCCATTTTTATGGCATTCGTGGCGTTCAACGGTGTCATCGGCAGCGCCATGAGCGGTGCCAACAGTCCAGGTGTGGAACTTGTCATCCCGACCGACAGCTCAAAAATACTGCCCGGATTCTACTTGTTTGTCGGCTTCTGCATGGCTAGCCTGTGGTTGGCGAAAAAGCTGGAGCGGAATATAGGGACCAATACAACGCCCTGAGAGCTTAGCCCCGAAATCTCAGTGCATCGACATGGGCTGGCTGCTCCGCGAGCTCGCCGCCATTCGCATGACGCGCCGCGAAAACGGTTCCGTCCGCATCGGCGCCGATGGTGCCGGAGAACATGACGACATTGCCATTTGCCCTCGCCCTGGCTTGCTGGCGAGCCCGCCGCCGAGCCCTCCCCCCGGTCTATGTCTAACCCGATTTCTATTGGGTATCGCCATGATGGTGGAACAGGCTTCAGCCTGTTGCCTGCGTTCTTGAATCCACAGGCTGAAGCCTGTTCCACCACCGTGATTTACGTGCTGTTTCCCGCAGACTCCGCAATCGTCCCGGCGCCTGGCCCCTTTTCGCCCGGTAGCTCGTTATGATCTTTAAAGCACTTCCTCTCACGCCAATGACCATCGCAATCCTGCACCCCGGCGAAATGGGCGCAGCCGTCGGAGCCTGTCTGGTTTCACGCGGCACACGCGTCGTCTGGGCCTCGGAAACCCGCAGCGCCGAATCCCAAAAAAGGGCCGCCCACGCGGGATTCGAAGATCTCCAAACCCTCGCCGGCGCGCTCGCGCAATCCGACGCAGTCCTCTCGATCTGCGTACCCAGCGGCGCGCTCAACCTCGCTCGCCAGGTCGCGGCGATGGGTTTTAACGGCATTTACGTCGACGCCAACGCCATCTCGCCCGCGCACTCGCGTGAAATCGGAACGCTCGTGGAGAACGCCGGCGCGCGCTTCGTCGACGGCGGCATCATCGGACTTCCCCCCACCCCGAACCGCGCAACGCGGCTCTATCTCTGCGGACCCGAAGCCTGTACGATCGCGGCCCTCTTCACCGGCACGCAAACCGAAAGCGTCGTCATGGACGCGTCCGCCGGCGCCGCATCCGCCCTGAAAGTCTGCTACGCCGCATGGAGCAAAGGTGAGACCGCCCTCCTCGGCGGCATCCGCGCGCTGGCCCGCTTCGAAGGCGTTGACGGTACATTGATGGACGAGTGGCGCCGCTCCATGCCCGGCGTCGCCGAGCAATCCGAACACATCGTCGAACGCGCGTGGAAGGCATGGCGGTGGGTTGGCGAGATGGAAGAGATCGCCGCCAGCTTTGACGCCGCCAATCTGCCATCCGGATTTCTCGCCAACGCCGAAATCTACCGCCGCCTCGCGCGATTGAAAAATGTGAAGGAGCAGCCGCGCTCCGAACATGTCAGCGCGATGCTGCTCGAAACGAACAGCCAAACGAAATGAATCCATTGATCACAGAGGCCGCCTATGGCCCGATTGCCGTAATCGGCATCGACAATCCGCCCGTGAACGCTCTAAGCCCAGGTGTTCCGGAAGACCTCGCGCAGGCTTTCGACGCCGCGCAGCGCGACCCCGCCATCGCCGCCATCGTCATCATCGGCGAAGGCCGTACCTTCGTCGCCGGCGCCGACATCAACGAATTCGCGAAGTCGATCGCGGCCGGCAAAGGTGGCGGACCCGATCTCACCCCGTTGCTGACCGCGATCGAAGAATCGCCGAAGCCCGTCGTCGTTGCCATTCACGGCGCTGCCCTCGGCGGCGGACTCGAGCTTGCGATGGCCGCGCATTACCGCGTCGCCTCGCCCGATGCGAACGTCGGACTCCCCGAAGCCAATCTGGGCATCGTGCCCGGCGCTGGCGGCACCCAGCGTCTGCCGCGCCTGGTCGGTATGGCGAAAGCGGCCGAGATGATCGTTTCCGGACAGATCATCAAGGCTCCGGCGGCGTTCGAGATCGGGCTGCTCGATCGACTGATCGAGGGCGATCTGCGCACCGGAGCCGTCGCGTTCGCGGAACTAGTTGCGGCGCGCCGTCCTATTCCGAAGACGCGCGATCGCAATGACAAGACCGGTACGCCGGATTCCAACGCTGAAGCCCTCGCCGCGGCGCGAGAGCTGGCGCGGAAGATCCGGCGCAATCAGACGGCCCCGCCGATGGCGCTCGAAGCGCTCGAAGCCGCAACGGCGCTGGCGTTCGACGACGGCATCCGCAAAGAGCGCGAGATCTCGACACGCGCGCTAACGACTGAGCAGGCGGCCGCTCTGATCCACGCCTTTATCGCCGAGCGCGCCGTGACCAAAGTGCCGGAAGTCCCCAAAGATACCGAGCCATACCCTCTGCGCAAAGCCGCAATTATCGGGGCGGGCACCATGGGCGGCGGCATCGCGATGGCGCTGGCCAACGCGGGTATCGCGGTCCGCATCAAAGACACTGCCCAGGACGCCCTCGATCGCGGACTCACCACAGTGCGGAAGAATTATCAGAACTCCGTCAACAAAGGCCGCTTTCCGCAGTCCGTGATGGATGAGCGCATGGCTCTGATCCATCCACAGCTCGATTACGCCGGGTTCGATCAGGCGGACATCATCGTCGAGGCGGCGTTCGAAAGCATGGCGGTCAAGAAGCAGCTCTTCGCCGAGATCGACAAGATCGCCAGGCCGGATTGCGTGCTTGCGACCAACACCTCGACGCTCGACATCGACGAGATCGCGAGCGTCACGTCGCGCTCGGAGATGGTGATCGGGACACACTTCTTCAGCCCGGCGCACGTGATGCGGCTGGTGGAGATCGTCAGGGGTGAAGCCACCGGCCATCGCGTGATCGCCACCGCGATGGCGCTTGCGAAGACTCTGAAGAAGGTCGGCGTGCTCGTCGGGAACTCGATGGGCTTCGTCGGCAACCGCATGATGTTCCCCTACATGCGCGAGGCGCAGTTCCTGATCGAAGAAGGAGCGACGCCCGCCCAGGTCGATCGCGCGCTCACCGATTTCGGCATGGCCATGGGGATTTTCGCCGTCGACGATATGGGCGGCATCGATCTGAACTGGCGCGTCCAGCAGGAATACGCCCATTTGGTGAAGCCGGGAATTCGCCGTCCGCTGATACTGCGGAAGCTGTTCGAGATGGGCCGATATGGACAGAAAACCGGACGCGGCTGGTACGTCTACGACGAGAATCGCAAGGCAACGCCCGATCGGGGAGTGGAAGCGTTGATCGAGAAGACGGCGACGGAAGCCGGCATTGAACGGCGCGCGATCTCCAGCGAGGAAATCATCGAGCGGTGCATTTACGTGATGATCAACGAAGGCGCGCGCATCCTCGAAGAAGGTCATGCCTCGCGCGCTTCCGACATCGACGCCATTTACTTCTCCGGCTACGGATTTCCCGCATGGCGCGGTGGACCGATGTGGTACGCCGACAGCGTTGGCCTCCGCCGTGTCTACGAAAAGATTGAAGAATTCCATCGCAAACACGGAGAACTCTGGGAGCCCGCGCCGCTGCTGAAACGTCTTGCCCTCGCCGGTGAGACATTCGCCAGCTTCGATGAAGCGAAAGAGCGGGTGCCGGCATGAAGCCCCCTGTGCGGCCAGTGCACCTCGGGCCATGCGGAACGCATGTTACGAAGACCCCGGACGGCGTGTATTACGTCGAGCCGACCGAACCGCTTGGCCCCTTTCCCGTGAGGTTGAATGAGCGGCTCGAGTACTGGGCGGACCGCGCTCCCACTCGCACGCTGTTCGCGAAACGAGTAAACGGCGGCGACTGGCGGCGGCTCAGTTTCGCCGAAGCGCGCGAATCGGCGCGCAATATCGGGCAGGCCCTCGTGAATCGCGGATTATCGCCCGAGAGGCCGATCGCGATCCTTTCGGGCAACGACCTCGACCAGGCGGCGCTTCATCTCGGCGCGATGTACGCGGGCGTGCCCTTCGCCCCGATCTCGACGGCATACTCGACGGTCTCATCCGATTTCGCCAAGCTGCGGTACATCCTCGATCTCGTCAAACCGGGCCTGATCTTTGCCGCCAACGGAAAAAAGTTTCAGAAGGCGATCGAAGCCACTGTCGCGCCGGGAACCGAGATCGTCTGCGTTGACGACCATCTCCCAGGCGCGACCGCTTTCAGCGATCTCGTCAACACACTCGCCGGATCGTCGCTCGAAGATGCTTACGCACGCGTGAACGGCGATACGATCGTCAAGTTTCTCTTTACCTCCGGCTCGACGGGAATGCCGAAAGGCGTCATTAACACGCAGCGTATGTGGTGCAGTAATCAGGAGCAAATCGCGACCTGCTTCCGCTTCCTGAAGGACGAGCCGCCGGTTGTCGTCGACTGGACGCCGTGGAACCACACCTTCGGCGGCAACCACGACGTCGGATTCACCATCTACAATGGCGGCACCCTCTACATCGACGACGGACGCCCCGTGACGGGGCTGTTCGAAGAGTCGGTGCGCAACCTGCGCGAGATTCCGACGACGTTTTATCTGAACGTGCCGCGCGGCTACGAATGCCTGGTGCCCTTTCTGCGGGCCGACAAAAAACTCCGTGAAGTCTTCTTCAGCCGACTGAACCTGATGTTCTATGCGGGGGCGAGCCTGTCGCAACCCGTCTGGGATGAGCTCGATGCACTTTCCATTGAGACTACCGGCGAGCGCGTGTTGATGTTGACGGGACTTGGATCTACCGAGACAGCGCCCTTCGCCCTCGCCTCGCGCCGTGAGGTTGAGCGAGCCGGTATGGTCGGAGTGCCGGCCCCCGGTGTCGAGCTCAAGCTGGTCCCGAACGAGGGCAAACTCGAAGCGCGCGTACGCGGGCCGAATATTACGCCGGGCTACTGGCGCGAGGAGAAGCTGACGCGCGAGGCTTTCGACGAAGAAGGCTATTACAAGTTCGGCGACGCCCTGCGTTTCATTGACGAGTGTGATCCAGAGCGCGGATTCCTCTTCGACGGGCGCCTCGCGGAGGACTTCAAGCTTTCATCCGGCACATGGGTGAGCGTCGGTCCGTTGCGCGCGAAGTTCATTCATCACGGGGCGCCGCTGGTGAAGGATATCGTCGTGGCCGGTCATGACCGCATCGACATCACTGCTCTGATCATTCCCGATAGCGAAGCCTGCCTCGGCCTGAGTGAAGACGAGACCACCGCCAGGTTCCGCGCGGTTCTCGAACAGATGGCTGTGGAAAGCACGGGCAGCTCGAACCGGATCACGCGCGCGATCGTGCTCCACGAGGCGCTGTCAGCCGACTCCAATGAAATCACCGACAAGGGATCGATCAACCAGCGGTCCGTGCTGAGTAACCGCGAGGCGCTGGTCGACGATCTTTACTCGCCAACACCGTCCGCGCGCGTGATCATCCTGCAGGTATGACACAAACAAACTACCTCCGCCTGGCCCTCGTCATTGTGATCGCCGCGGCTCTCAGCGCATGCACAAAGTCAGCCGCGCACTCCCGTAGCGCCGACGAGGCCGCTGTCCGCCGCACGCTCGCCGATACCGAGCACCGCATCAATCAGGACGATCCCGGCTTCGTGACCGTATTCGCGAAAGATGCCGTCATCATCGCCCCGTCGGCCCCGGACATTTCCGGCTACGATGCCATCCGCTCGATGTACGAGGGACTCATGAAGCAGGACTCGATGACCGTTCACTTCTCGACGGAGGAAGTCGCAATCGCCGGCGATCTCGCGTACGAGCGCGGAACCTACACGCTTCGAATCTCCGATAAAGCTACGGGCAAGATCCTGCAGGACGCCACGAACAAGCATCTTCATATCCTCAAGCGCCAGCCCGACGGAACGTGGAAGACCTGGCGAATGATGGTGAGCAGCGCCGCGCCGGCGGAATAGGTGTCAGAAGCCCGCTATATAATTGCATCGCAGCAAGCTCATGCCGACCAAAATCGCATTCCTCGCCAGCCTGACCGCGCTCGCTCTCGCCGCCCAGGTCCGCAATTTCCAGCCGGTCACCCAGCAGATGCTCGAAAACCCGAGCCCCGACGACTGGCTCATGTACAGCCGCACCTACGACGCCCAGCGCTTCAGTCCGCTCAAACAGATCACGAAGCAGAATGTTTCGCAGCTCCGCATGGTCTTCACGCGCGGCATGGGCGCCGGCCAGACTGAAACCATCCCGCTGGTGCACAACGGCGTTATGTATATCATTGCGCCTGGTGCGCTCGTGCAGGCGCTCGACGCGACCAACGGCGATCTGATTTGGGAGTACAAGCGCAAGGTTCCAAACAACGTCGCGGCCCAGGCGCGGCCCAAAGCGCTCGCCATTTATCAGGACGTTATCCTCTACACCGCGCCCGACAGCGCTGTCGTCGGACTCGACGCGCGCACCGGCGAGCAGCGCTGGGAAACCAAAGTCGACAAGCGCGGTAATACCTCCGGCGGAATCGCCGTCGAGGGCAAAATGATCAGCGGCGGCGCCTGCGCAGGCAATCGCGACAGTTGCTACATCTCTGCGCACGACGCTCTGACGGGGAAGGAAGTCTGGCGCTTCTACACGACGCCCGCGCCCGGCGAGCCCGGCGACGAGACCTGGGGCGGCGCCGACGTCAAGAATCGGCAGGCATCCACGTGGGGACTTCCCGGAACCTATGACCCCGTGCGCAAGATCATTTACTGGGGCATCGCCAATCCCATGCCCGACCAGCGCATTCTGCGCCACGATGGCAATCCCGATGCGGTTTCGCGCACGGCGCCCGCCGATCTCTACAGCAATTCCACGGTCGCCATCGACGCGAATACCGGCAAGCTGTCCTGGTACTACCAGCATCTGCCCGGCGACGACTGGGATTCCGACTACACGCACGAGCGCACCCTGCTGCACACGCGCGTCGCGCCGGATCCCAAATTCGTGAAGTGGATCAATCCGGCGATCGCGAAAGGCGCGGAGCGCGACGTCGCCGTCACCGTCGGCGAGGCCGGCGGAATTTTCGAGCTTGATCGCGCAACCGGACAGTTTCTCTGGGCGAATCCTTTTCCGTTCGACGATCCGAACTATGTGATCTCCGACATTGACGTTAAGACCGGCAAAACCAGCATCAACTGGAACAACGTCTTCAAGACGCCAGGCGAGCACCACGTCATCTGCTTCTGGAACACGCGCAGCTACTGGCCGACCGCTTACTCGCCGAATACCAACTCGCTCTACGTTCCCTACATCGACAACTGCCGCGATCTCACGACGCCGGGACCGGCGGGCCGCGGTGGATGGCATGTGGTTCCGCGGCCAGGCGGTGACCCCAACGCTCTCACCGGAATTGCGAAGATCAACCTTTCGACCGGGGAGATGCTGCGCTTCGACGTCGGACGCACGCCCGGCAACGGCGCAGTGCTCGCCACCGCGGGCGACCTCATTTTTCACGGTGACATGAACCGCCGCTTCCGCGCTTTCGACGCAGCCACCGGCAAAAAGCTCTGGGAAGCCGTGCTCGGCGGAAACGTCTCGGTGAGCACGATGAGCTACGCCGTGAAGGGCAAGCAATACATCGCGGTGATGACGGGAAACAATCCGAAGGTGCCCGAGTTGCTGGGCGAATTTCCGGAAATCAAAATCCAGCCGGACTACAACGCCCTCTATGTTTTCGCATTGCCGTAGATGGATGCTGAAAAACGTTACTTGCCGCTCCCTGACGGTCACGGTTCAAAAAAATGGCTGCTGATTCTGAAGCAGTTTTTGAACCGCGCGCATCGGCAAGCGGCAACGCGCAGCGCTTTTTCAGCAGGCTGCTGGATGGATTGAAGTGCTCGCATGTCCCGATTCCTGCTTTTCCTGCCGTTGATGCTGTTTGCCGGATCGCCGCAGGCGCAAAACACCACGGTTCCCGGCGAGTTCATTACCGAACTGCCGACGCTTGTCTCGCTCGGCTTCGAATGGAAGATCGCCGGCGACGACAACCGCAGCGCCCATGTTGACGTTACTTATCGCAAAGCCGGCGAGCAGTCGTGGCGTAAGGCGCTGCCGTTGCTGCGTCTGCAGCATGAGTACGTACCAGGCGGCGCGCCGCGGGATGGCGGCGGCCACTTCTACAACTACACTGCGCCGAACGAGTTTGCCGGCAGCATCCTCAATCTCGATCCGGATACTGAGTACCAATGCCGTTTCGTCCTCACCGATCCCGACGGCGTTAAAGGGAAATCCGAGAAGACTGTCACCCTGCGCACGCGGAAAGAGCCACAGCCGGCACCGGGTGGAAGCGTCTACCATGTTTATCCGTTCGGTTACAAAGGGACGAAGCAAACGCCCGGCTTCACCGGCCTGATGGCCGCTTACTATATGGGCTCGGACCAGTCTGACCATTCGAACGCGTCACAGCCGCGCGTGAAACCCGGCGACACGATCCTCATCCACGCCGGCGTGTATAAGGACAATCGCTTCGTCTACAGCGGCTTCGACACCACGCTCGCCGCTTACGGCACGCCCTTCGATGGCACGTACTATCTGACGCAGAGCGGCACGCCCGACAAACCGATAGTGATCCGCGCCGCGGGCGACGGCGAGGTAGTCTTCGATGGCGACGGCAACCAGACGCTCTTCAACCTGATGGGCGCGAACTACAACTACTTCGAAGGAATCACGATTCGCAACACCAACGTCGCCTTCCTGCTCGGACAAAAGAACATCGCCGGTTCCAGCGGCTTCACCCTGAAACACTGCCGCCTTGAAAATGTAGGCCGCGGCGTTGACGGCCAATGGTCCGGCTCGAAGAACTTTTATATCGCCGACAACATCTTCATCGGGCGCCACGACCCCAATAAGCTGCAGAGCTGGTTCACTCCCAATGTCTGGGGAAAATTTCCTGGCTATCCCGCACTGATTACATCCGAATTCGCCGTGAAGGTCTACGGCCAGGGACACGTCGTCGCTTACAACTATGTCGCCAACTGGCACGACGGCATCGATATCGCGACTTATGGCGATCCCGACGGAACTCCGAACGAAATCGCCGACCGCCTGCCTTCCGCGATCGATTTCTACAACAACGACTTCACCAACATGGCGGACAACTGCATCGAAGCCGACGGCGGCGCCCGCAATATCCGCGTCTTTCAAAACCGCTGCCTCAACTCGGCGGGGGGCGCGTTCAGCGCACAGCCGATCTTCGGCGGTCCGGCATATTTCTACCGCAATCTTGCCTACGACACCACGACCGGCGGCCCGCTGAAGTTCGTCGACACGCCGGCCGGTATTCTCGTCTACCAGAACACGTTCTTCGGACAGGGACGATTTACCGGGCCCGCCGCGAACGTCCACTACAGAAACAATCTGATTCTCGGAGACGGCTGGGCGGATCCAGTCTTCAACCTGCGCACGTCCACCAACTACTCGAGTTCGGACTACAACGGCTTCCGGCCCAATCCCGGCGTCGCCGACGCCTTCGAGTGGAACTCCCCGGCCTTTGAAACAGCCGCGGATTTCAAAGCCCAGCCTCTGGCGCGCCGCTTCAAGTCGCTCAGGGAATATGCCGACTCGACGAAGCAGGAGCAGCACAGCGTGCTCGTCGACTACGATGCTTTTATGAATGTGCGGATTCCCGACAAGTCCGACCCGCAGCGCCTTTACAAACCCGAAGAATTCGACTTCCGCCTGAAGCCGGCATCGGCGGCCGTGGATGCCGGTGTCACGCTGCCGACCATCACCGACGATTTCTCCGGGCGCGCGCCGGACCTCGGGGCGTATGAGCTGGACCGTCCGCTTCCGCATTATGGCCCGCGTTAGTCTTCCCCGCGTCTACCCCATCGTCGATACCGCGACGCTCGAACACCGAAACTTCAACGCCGTCCATGCCGCCGCCGCGCTGCTCGAAGGAGGCGCGCAGATCCTCCAGTTTCGCCACAAAGGTTTCTGGAGCCGCGATGTCTTCGCCGAGGCCGAGCAGATTGCCGCTCTCTGCCGGTCCGCCGCGGCGCTCTTCATCGTGAACGACCGCGCCGACTACGCGATGCTTCTCGAGGCCGGACTTCACCTCGGGCAGGATGATCTCCTTCCCCGCGACGCCCGCACGGTCATCGGCGACAAAGCCATCATTGGATTCTCGACGCACAACGTGGATCAAATGCGCGCCGCCGAAAGCGAGCCTGTCGACTACGTCGCCTTCGGTCCGATCTTCACCACCGCATCGAAGGAACGCCCCGATCCGACAGTCGGACTCAGAGGACTGGAGAGCGTGCGCGCGCTCACGAAACGCCCGCTCGTCGCCATCGGCGGCATCACGCAGGAGAACGCCGAGCTTTGCTGGCGCGCCGGAGCCGATTCCGTTGCCGTGATCGCCGGAATGTTGCCCGCGGAATGCACGCCGCAATCCGTTCGCGCGCGCACCGAAGAGTGGCTGGAACTTTGTCGCTAATGGCTCTATTGAGGAACTCGGCGTCCCTCGAGCCCGAAAACCCGTGCCCCAACTCCCGCTCCTCCGAGCGCGGGACCGCCCTCTGGCCCACCATTCCAACTGCCAATCAGGAGATTGTTTTTGGCCTCCACACACCAGCGCATGTCATGACGGTCGACAATGACATCAAAGCAAAAGTGATCGTCAAACCACCGCGCATTGACGATCTTTCGCGCTGCGATTGCATTGCCGGAACGAAATTTCCCAACGACTCTGTTCTTCCTGATACGCAAACGGAGTTCGAACTTGACCACATTCTCCGGGAAAGTGCCATCCGCGCGAAGCGTCGTGGGCTGATCCTGATAAGTCCCTGCCCACCAGCCTTCAAGAGCGGAAGTAGCAGCGCTGGAGCCGTCGACAGCGTTCCCGGCGAGCGGGAGCAATAGAGTCGCCGCAAACAGACCAGCGAAAGTCGAGAATCCCGGAGCGTAGCGCATGCGACCTGCCATACTCACAAAATAATCGATGACACCCGCCAAGCCCTCCGAAACCTTCGTCAAAGGCCTCGGACTCACCTCGGCCACCACCCTCGTGATGGGCTCGATGATCGGCTCGGGCATCTTCATCGTCAGTTCCGATATCGCTCGCCAGGTCAAATCCCCAGGACTTCTCATCCTCTCCTGGCTGGTCGGCGCGGCCCTCACAATCATCGCCGCGCTCAGCTATGGAGAACTCGCCGCCGCCATGCCGCACGCCGGCGGACAATACGTCTACCTCCGTGAAGCGTTCGGCCGTCTTTGGGGATTTCTCTACGGCTGGACCCTCTTCCTCGTGATCCAGACCGGCACCATCGCCGCCGTCGCGGTTGCCTTCGCCAAGTATTCGGGCGTGTTCTGGCCCTCCATTTCCGACCGCAATTATCTGCTCGGCTCCGGCAAGGTGGGGCTCACGACGCAGCAACTTCTCGCCATCGCGATCATTGTGTTGCTCACGCTCGTCAACACACGCGGCGTCCGCACCGGCGCGTTCGTCCAGAACGTCTTCACTTTCGCGAAAGTGGCATCGCTGTTGGGTCTGGTCGGCCTCGGCTTCCTGCTCGGCCGTAATCCCGGCGCCGTGGCGGCGAATTTCCATGATTTCTGGCGCAACGCTGACTGGAACTTCGCAACCATCGCGCTCGTCGGATCAGCCATGGTGGGCCCGCTGTTCTCCTCCGATGCATGGAACAACGTCACCTTCACGGCGGGCGAGGTCCGCAATCCCAAACGCAACCTGCCGCTCTCGCTCGGACTCGGCGTGGGTGTCGTCTCGCTCCTCTACATCGGCTGTAATTTCGTCTATCTGTCGGTGCTCACGCTGCAGCAGATCCAAACCGCTCCTGAAGACCGCGTCGCCACCGCCGTCGTCTCCGTGATGTTCGGACCTGTTGCAACGAAGCTCATGGCCATCGCCATCATGGTCTCGACTTTCGGATGCTGCAACGGCATGATTCTCTCAGGCGCGCGCGTCTATTACACGATGGCGCGGGACAACCTTTTCTTCCGCCGCGCCGGCAAGCTCGACCCGGTCAACCACACACCCGTCTTCGCGCTCGCGATCCAGTGCATCTGGACCGTCCTGCTTACGCTCAGCGGGCAGTACAGCGACCTGCTCGATTATGTTATCTTTGCAGTTCTGCTGTTCTACATCCTGACGATTGGCGGGCTCTTCCGGCTCCGCCGCACACGTCCGGATCTGGATCGCCCCTACCGCGCCGTGGGTTACCCCGTCCTCCCTGCACTGTATATTCTGGTGGCAGGACTGATTGAAGTTTTTCTGCTGTGGAACAAACCTACCTTCTCCGTACGAGGGCTCATACTGGTGCTCATCGGAGTGCCTGTATACTTTCTCTGGCGAAGCAATTCTGAGGTCTCGGAATAACGGGGAGTCTAACAATACAGATGCCAAGTCTACTGGCTCGCAAGCCGCTGACAGCTCTTATGGAGGAAGCGAAGGACACAGGCAAACACAGCCTGAAGCGCACGCTGGGCGTCTTCCAGTTAACTTCTCTGGGAGTCGGGGCGGTAATCGGCGCGGGCATCTTCGTGATGGCGGGTCTGGGCGCCCACTACGCGGGCCCGGGCCTCATGCTTTCGTTTGTCCTGTCGGGATTGGGATGCGCTTTCGCGGCGCTCTGCTACGCGGAGTTCGCGGCCATGATCCCTCTTGCGGGCAGCGCCTATACCTATGCTTATGCCACTCTCGGAGAGATCTTCGCCTGGATCATCGGTTGGGATCTCACTCTCGAATACGCGATGGGCGCCAGCACGGTGTCTTCCGGGTGGTCAAATCACTTCATCGAACTCCTGAACATTTTTAACATCAGGATGCCCCTCTGGCTCGCCTACGATCACTGGACCGGTCTGCGTACGGCACAGGCTGAGATAGCCCGCCAGATGGCGCAGGCTTCCGATCCTTCGCTCGCGCCCGGAACCCAGGCCTTCCTCGAGAAGGTTGCGGCGATTGTCGCCGCCGGCTCCCCCGAGTTGCTCCGGCGCGCGCATGACCTGCTGAACGCGCCCAGTCTTTTCGGCGTCGAGATCGGCTTTAACCTGCCGGCTTTCCTGATTGCCCTCGTCATTACCGCCATTCTGGCTGTCGGTATTCAAGAGAGTGCGCAATTCAACAGTTTCATCGTCGTCGTTAAAGTTTCCGTGGTTCTCTTTGTTATTGGTCTCGGCGCCGCCTACATCAGCAAGGCCAACTGGGGCACCGACTGGTCGACGTTCGCGCCGTTCGGCTTCTCCGGAATTGGCGCGGGCGCCGCCTACATATTTTTCGCCTACA
>DASZLP010000261.1:0-50645 GCA_035552355.1 Bryobacteraceae bacterium
CGTCGTTGATTCTCGGCAAGGTTGCGGAGCGGGAGGCGATCGGGGTCACCAATGACGAGGTCGATCGTGAGGTCCAGCGGGTCGCGCAGCAAAACCGCGAGCCCATTGCGACGGTGCGCAAGAAGCTGACCGATGATGGCACAATCGGCCGCATTGCCTCGCACATCCAGACGGAGAAGACCTTGAACTTCCTGTTCGATAAAGCGACCAAAGTGGAACCGGAGCCGGAAACAGTGGAAGCGCCCTCGGACGGCGAGTAGCTCAAGTCTGCGCTGCACGCGGATCGCGAGCGCGCCTGCGTTCAGGGCCAGTTCACGATTGTCCTGGAATTGGCTCAATCGGCTTCGCTGCCCACCTTTCGCAAAATGCCTCAAGATACCGTTGGGATGGTAATTGGGGATGTCTACCACAACAATTGCGAACTTCGGCTGAAGACGCCAGATTCTCGCCGCTGACTCAGCGAACAGATGGTCTCTGGTCAAAAGCGCGTCAAAACCGGCGTCCACGGCTGCCGCGATCAGTTCACCATTGCGCAGGGCCTTCCATCCGCGATTCTCAGCTGTGTTTGAGTTGATTGAATGGGCTTTGAGTAATTCGACGAGGTGAACGTCAAGGTTTGCGTCAAGCAGCCACATGGAAGGAGTCGGCGAACTCCGATGCAGCCTTCAAAACCTCCGAAAGTGCCCGAGGCGGAAAATCCCCGTGGAATGCCTCGTTGATATCGTCGAGCGACATTCCGTTCGCCAGACACTCCAGGATGAGTGCAACCGACAATCGCGTGCCACGGATCGCTGGCTTACCGCCCAACAGTTCCGGGTCCGCAACGATCCATTCGTAATCTTTGTACCGTCGCGGTTGCCAATCCGACATCCGTATTCATGCTACTCCAATTCAACGCAAGGTCCTCCGGAATAGCAGGAGGGGCTTGTGGCATGAAAGCGGGCCCAAAGCGTCGCGCCGCAAAACCGCGAGCCCATTGCTACGGTGAGCAACGAGCTGACCGACGACGGCCGGACTGTAATCTGAACACGCTGGTTGTCAGAGATATTTAAGGTAAGTCGTCCTTCCTGACCGGCTCGTCGGGCTTCACGCTGTGCGAGATCGCCGGGATTTCCCCTTCGGGCGCCGGGGCCTGCTGCTCCAGCGCGTCCTTGAGGATCTGCATCGCCGCATCGGGCGTGTCGGCGAAGTGGAAGAGGTTCAGGTCTTCGGGAGAGATTGTCCCGTATTTCACCAGCGCTTCGAAGTTGACGACCTCCTTCCAGAAACTGGAACCATACAGGATGATCGTGATTTTCTTGGCCAGCTTCCGTGTCTGCACGAGCGTCAGGATTTCGAACAGCTCGTCCATCGTGCC
This sequence comes from Bryobacteraceae bacterium, assembly GCA_035552355.1. Classification (GTDB taxonomy): domain Bacteria; phylum Acidobacteriota; class Terriglobia; order Bryobacterales; family Bryobacteraceae; genus BOG-234. The sequence continues at coordinate 1,358 of DASZLP010000261.1, forward strand.
GAAGCCGCCGGGGAACACGACGAGCGCCTTCGAGAGATACGCGAACCAGAACTTCCGCATGAAGAAGTAATGGAACTCGAAGTTGAGCTCGTTCGTGATGTATGGGTTGGGAAACTGCTCGAAGGGAAGGCCGATGTTGAGTCCGATCGTCTTGCCCCTGGCGTCGGCGGCGCCGCGGTTGGCCGCCTCCATGATGCCCGGACCACCGCCGGAGCAGACGACATAACGATAGGTCCGGTCGCGCAGGGTCTTCGCCCATTTGGTGAGCATCGCCGCAAGAGTGCGGGCGTCGCGGTAATACTCCGCGAGAGGGCCTTCTTCCCGAATACGCGCCGATCCGAAGAACACGATGGTGTCGCGGATTCTCTGGCGCCGGAAGTGCGATAACGGTTCGAGATATTCCGAAAGAATCCGGAGGGGGCGCGAATCCGGTCCCTTAAGGAAGTTGTCGTTTTTGTAGGCCAGCGGCGGGCGGGACTGCGAATTGGCGCTCATGCTTATTCAATTCTCTTCTTCAGCTCGCGCACGGCGCGCAGGATTTCCGGCAGCTTCTGGAACGCGGTGATGGCGCGCAGCCATTCCGAGGCATCGAAGGCCGGCGATCCGGAGACGCGCGCGTTCGGTTTCACGTCGCCGCCGATACCGCTCTGGGCATAGACAATCGCGCCTTCGTGGACGGTGAGATGTCCGGAGAGCCCGACCTGTCCGGCGAGCAGCACATTTTTTTCGGTGACCGAGCTGCCGGCGAGCCCGGTCTGCGCGCAGATGATGTTGTCCTCGCCGACGACGCAGTTATGGCCGACCTGCACCAGGCTGTCGATCTTGGCGCCGCGGCGGACGCGCGTTTCGCCGAAGGTCGCACGGTCGATGGAAGTAAGGCTCTGGATTTCGACGTCGTCCTCGATAACCGTGACGCCGGACTGCACGATCTTGTGATGGGTATTGTCGGCGCGTTTGGCAAAGCCGAAGCCATCGCCGCCGACCACCACGCCGTTTTGCAGGATCACGCCGCTTCCGATGCGGCAGTATTCACGCACCACGGAGTGCGAGTGGGCGGTAAAGCGATCGCCGATCGACGCGCCCTCGTAAATGACGACATGCGGGTGCAGGACGGCCTCGCGCCCGATGGTCACGTTGTCGCCGATGGAGACGAACGCGCCGATCGATGCGCCTTCGCCGATCTGCGCGGATGGCGATATTGCGGCGGATGGATGGATTTCCGGCTTTGGCCGCGGCGGGTGGTAGAAGAGCCCGAGTGCGCGGGCGAAATCCAGATACGGGTTGGATGAGATCAGTGTCGGGATGCGGCCGCTGGGCTGGGCCGCGATGACCGCGCTGGCTTGCGTGGATTTCAGCTTTGGGGAGTACTTCGGATTGGAGAGAAACGTGATGTCGCCGGAGCTTGCCGCTTCGATGCCGCGAACCCCGGTGATCTCGATGTCGCCCGCGCCGGCAACCGCACAACCCAACGCATCCGCGAGGTCTCGGAGTTTCATGATGGTGGCACAGGCTTCAGCCTGTGATTTCAGCCTGTGACTACGCGGCGGCGTTCGCTGTCTGCCCGGCGTGGTGGAACTTCACCGAGACGAGCTTGGAGACCCCCGCCTCCTGCATGGTAACGCCGTACATCGCCTGCGCCACTTCCATCGTCTTCTTCGAGTGCGTGATCACGATGAACTGGGTGTCGATCGCCATTTCCGTCAGCAGGCGAGTCAGACGGCCGATGTTGGCTTCGTCGAGCGGGGCATCCACTTCGTCAAGCACGCAGAATGGGCTCGGCTGGTATTTGAAAATCGCCATCAGCAGCGACAACGCCGTGAGGGCTTTCTCGCCGCCCGAAAGGAGCAGCACGTTCTGCAGTTTCTTGCCCGGAGGCGACGCGATGATGTCGATGCCGCTGTCGTTGACGTTGGTCTCATCCGTCAGGCGCATCTCGCCCGAGCCGCCGCCGAACAGCGTCTGGAAAGCCTGCTTGAAGTTCTCGTTGATGGCGCGGAACGCCTCGGTGAATCGATTCTTTGAATACTCGTCGATCTCCTGAATCGCTTTTTCGGTGTCGCGGATGGAGTCGAGCAAGTCCTGCCGCTGCGCGGTGAGGAAGTCGTGGCGCTGCTGGGCCTCCTGAAATTCCTCCCACGCGGTGGCGTTCACCGCGCCCAGGTTCTCAATCTTCGCTTTGGTCTCCTGATATGAGGTCTCGGCCGCCTGCAGGACTTCGGCCGAAGTATCCTCAGGCGTTTCCAACTCGGCGACGGCCACGTTCAGCTCCTTGCGGCTGGTTTCGTCGAGGAACTGCAGTTCCGACTGGCGGCGCGTCAGCTCGATTTCGATCTCCGATCGCCGCGCGTGGCACGTCTCGATCTTCGCGCGCAGTTCCCGCAGGACTTCATCCGCCGCCGCCAGCGCTTCGCGGTGCCGCGCTTCCTGTTCGGAAAGCTCGAGTACCGAGCGCTCCGCCGCCACGACCTGCTCGGAGAGCGCGGTCAGCTTTTGATCCAGCTCGATGTTTTCAGCAAGGATGCGGGCGCGCGTCTCGCCCCACCGCGCAACTTCTCCGGCGATCTGCTCCCGGCGACCAGACATCTCGCGGGCCTGATTCTCGAGGCGCGCCAGCGCCGCGCGCTCTCCGCGATGGCGTTCTTCGAGCGCGGCGAGACGGGCGCGCAGCACCGAATGCTCTTCCCCGATCTTCTGCGCTTCGGCCTGCGCGCCGTCGAGCTGCTCGCGCAGGGCTTCAAGAGCGGTCTCGCGGTCGGCGCGCTCGGCATCTCGCAGTTCGACCAGCGTCTGATTCTGCGCGCGCTTCTCGTGAGCGCGCTGCTCTTCGCTCCTGAGGCGTTCGAGCTCGAGACGGGAGACGGAGATGCGTGAGTTCGCGCGATTGATTTCTTCAGTCGTACGGCGAATGTCGTGATCGAGCGAGACCGCATCCTTTTCGCTCGTCTGCTGCAACTGACGAAGCCGCTCCAGCTCTGCTTCGAGAGCCGTCGTTTCGCGTTGCAGCGCTTCCTGCTGGCTGACCTTCCCGGCGAGGATCTGTTCCTGCGTTCGCAATTGCGCGGCATACTCACGCATTTCGCGCTTCAGGACGAGTGGTCCGCTGGCCTTCTTCCGTCCGCCGGTGAGCATGCGGCCGTTGTAGCACTGGCCATCGGCGAGCAGGAAGTAGCGGTCGGGATACGCGTCAGCCATGGCGCGCGCCTGATCGCTGTCGCTCGCGAGATAGCAGCCGGAGAGCCGCGGCAGCAGGTTGCGGGTCTGGCCGGAGAGTCCGTTGGTGAAATTGATCTGGTCGGACAGGCGGGGAAGATCGAGCCCTTGCGAGTTCGCCGGTTCTTCCGTAGTTGGTCCACTCTCGACGAGGAACGTGGCGCGCCCTTCGAGCTCGGCGCGCAGCAGGTTCATGCCGCGCTCGGCCTGCGTCCAATCCTGCACGACGACGTATTCGAGCTCGTCATGGAGGAACTCTTCCGCCGCTCGCTCCCAGGTTGCGTCGACTTCGATGAAGTCCGCGAGCACGCCTTCGGGGCGGAACTCACCGGCGCGCCCGCTCTCGAGGGCCGTGAGAAGTTTCTTCGTCGATTCGGTCGTGTAGCTGTGGTGCGAAAGAATATTCTCGACCGACTCGCGTTTCGCGCGCAGCCGCGAGCACTCGGCGCGCAACTGATCGATCTGCTGACGAAGCTCGGCCGCGGCTTTGCGCCGGTCGGCGAGACCTTCTTCGGTCTCGAGGCGCGTCACAGTGACGCTCTGCAGTTCCATCTGCCGTTCGGAGATTTTTGTGGAAAGCTGCTCCTTAACGCCGGCCAGCCGCGCAATTTCGGCGGAGGCGATCTCTTCTTCCTTCTGAACGCGCGCCCGCTCGCGCTCGATGCCCGCGAGGTAGGTATCGGCCTGCGCGATCTGATTGCGGATGGTCGATGCCTCTCCGAGCAGCCGGAGGATGATCGTCCGTGACGCTTCGATTGTTCTCTCGGCTTCGCGCACACGTGCCTGAATTGCATCGCGCGCCTGATTCTTTTCGAGAAGACCCGTGCGGACTTCCTGCATCTCCACTTCGAGCTGGCCCACCGTTCCGGAGAGCGCCGTGCGTTCTGTTTCGTTCTGTGCGAGCCGGCCTTCGAGATCGGCGGTTTCCTGATCGGCGGCCGCCATGCGCTGCTCGATAGTCGAAGCTTCGCGGACCTGCGATTCCAGACGCCCCTTCGTGCGCTCGGCCTCGAGATTCATTTCCGCGAGTTGGCGGCGGCCTTCGGTCAACTGCGCTTCGAGCGCGTAGAAAACCTCCTGCGCTTTCTGCCGCTCGGCGTCGTTATCGGTGGCCTGCTGGGTGAGATCTTTGAGCTCGGCCGACGCGGCATCGAGTGCGGCGGACGTGCGCTCGGTTTCCGCCTTGAGCGACACGTAACGCCCGGCGAGCACGGTGCGCAACTGGCTTTCGAGCTCGCCTTTCAGCTCCTGATAGCGCTTCGCTTTGGCGGCCTGGCGCTTGAGCGAATTCACCTGGCGGGTGACCTCTTCAAGGATGTCGAAGACGCGCGCGAGGTTCTGCTTCGAGCTTTCAAGCTTCGCTTCGGCGAGGCGGCGGCGGCTCTTATACTTCGTGATTCCGGCGGCTTCTTCGATGACCGAGCGGCGGTCCTGCGGCTTGGAGGAAAGGATCTGCCCGATGCGGCCCTGTTCGATGATGGCGTAGCTCTCGGGTCCGAGGCCGCTGCCCATGAAGATATCCTGGATGTCGCGCAGACGCGCCTGGCGTCCGTCGATCAGGTATTCGCTCTCACCCGAGCGGAACAACCGTCTTGTAATGGTAATCTCACCGGCTTTTGAGCCAGCATGCTGCACGATCGAGTGACCGGTGGCCGAGTGAATCTCGTGAACGTTCGCTGGTTGATCGCCGCTGGCATCGGAGGGCGCCTGCGGGTCGACCAAAACCATCGTCACCGAAGCCATGCCGACAGCTTTGCGCGATTTGGTGCCGGCGAAGATCACATCCTCCATGCGCGCGCCGCGCAGACTACGCGCCGACTGCTCGCCGAGGACCCAACTGATCGCGTCGCTCAGGTTCGACTTGCCGCATCCGTTCGGACCCACCACCGCAGCGATACCGCCGCCGTTGAACCGCAGCTCGGTGCGATCGCAAAACGATTTAAAACCCTGGAGTTCGACTTTTCTCAGCTTCAGCAAACGCACCCCCTGCGCAGAACTGACGTTTGAACCGTCACCATACTAACCGCGATTCAGGTCAAAGTAAAGTGCCTGCCATACTCTATAAAGTGTTTTCCTCATCATCTCCACAATATCTTGTGCTCCATGCGACAATACTCATGATTTGAGCGATGGCCACGACGGTTGTCGTTTCTCCAGGAAGGCGCGGGCGCCTTCCTTAAAATCTTCATTTGACAGGAGCCGGTCACGGGTCTGACGTCCGACTCTGCCGGCGTGATCCCAGTCGCGGCCACGGATCTGGTGGACGTAATCGAGTCCGGCGCCCACTGCGATCGGGCTGAAGCTCGCGAGTCGCGCGGCAAGCTCCATGGCGATATGCAGAGGATTGTCGGAGATTTCGGTAACCAGGCCGTACGTGACTGCTTCGGCCGCCGAAAACTCGCGGCCGGTGAGGCTGAGCTCGACGCTCCGGCGTTCCCCCATGGCATGCTCAATCGCGCGGAAGATCAGGACGGGCCACAGGCCGATGCGAATCTCGGTGAGACCGAAACGTGCGTCGGCGGTGGCGTAGACGATGTGGGCGTTGGCGGCAAGGCCCGTTCCGCCGGCGAGCGCGGCGCCCTGCACCGCGGCAATCACGGGAGTGCGGACCCGATGGATCGTCGTGAAAAGGCGCTCGTGGATCGCCGCGAGGCGGACTTGATTCGCTTCGAAGGTTTCTTTAAGGTCCATGCCGGCGCAGAATGCGGGGCCGTTCGCGTCGAGTACGATGGCGCCGATGGAGTGATCGGTGTCGGCGCTGTCGAAGGTCTCGACGAGCTCGTGGCAGAGTTCGAGGTTCAGGGCATTTCGTTTCGCCGGACGGTTGAGGGTGATGCGGAGGACGCGGCCCTGTTGGGTGACTTCGATGTAATGGGGGTTGGGGGTCATCGGGCGCCTCGCTTGTGCTCCTCGACATGTCTAATCATCAAGTTCCACCTCCATGCGGAGCAGCGCCGCTCCATACGTTTTTCCCTGCGCGTCGATGCGCAGCGAGACCGTGCCGCCCCCGCCCAGTGCCTGGTGCAGCAGCAGGTTGACCGCTCCGAGATTGGGCAGTTCGAAGCGCTCGACCTTACCCTTCACCATGTCGCCGAAGAATGCCTTGACGCGTTCGGCCGTGACTTCGCGAAGAATGATCGGATAATGCTCGGGCCGCAGAGCGATGACGCCGATGTTCGACGTATCGCCCTTATCTCCGGAGCGCGTGTGCGCAATCGTGCTCAGCGGCTTCTTCACGAAAGCACCTCGACCCGCGTCTGAATCTCTTCGCGCGGAATCAGAGCCGGCCAGTAGGCGACGATCTCGCGGACCGGCGGACGCCCTTCGCCGAACCCGGTCGCGCCGGGAGGCCCGTTGAGCACCAGCGGAATGAGCTCGCGCGTGAACCGGTCGACGGCCTTGCGATCATGTCCGCGCACGCCGATGCGAACCTGGATTTCCGGCGGATCGGGGTTCGGGGGGGCAACCGGTCCGTTGCAGGCGTTGAGTCCGAAAAATTCGGTGTGGATTTCATCGAAGGCCAGCCCGAGCGCGCGCAGGCGTTCGCGCACAATGCGGTCGGCAGCCTGCGCTTTAGCAACAGCCTGCGGCCACGAGTAGACAAGCGTACCGATCGCCTTCCAGCCATCGGTGTAGCTGATTGAAACCTTGAGAGTGGCCGGACGCGGGCCGCCGCGAATACCGGTGACGCGGACGCGATCCGGCCCGGTGTCGCAGAGCTGAATGCTGGTGAAGTCGGCGACGCAATCGGGCGTAATGTAATTCTTCGGATCGCCCAACTCGTAGAGAAGCTGCTCTTTCACGGTGTCGGAGTGAACGCGTCCACCGGCGCCTTCGTGTTTGGTGACGACGAAGGAGCCGTCGGGTTCCGCTTCGACGATGGGGTAACCGACGGCGGCGAGATCGGGAATGTTCTCCCAATCCACCTGGCAGTTGCCGCCCGCGCACTGCGCGCCGCACTCGATGATGTGACCGGCGATAGTCCCGGCCGTGAGCTTATCCCAGTCGTCCGCCTTCCAGCCGAAGCGATGGACCATGGGCGCGAGCGTCAGTGCCGTGTCGGTGGAGCGGCCCGCGATGACGACATCAGCGCCGGTGTCCAGCGCTTCCGCGAGAGGGAAAGCGCCGATGTATGCGTTAGCCGAGAGAATTTGCTTTCGGATTGCCGTGAGCGGGCGGCCGGTATCCATATCCGCAAGCGCGTAGCCTTTGCCGAGGAACTCATCGATGCGGTCGTAGAGATCGTCGCCGAGAACGATCGCGACCTTCAATCCGGGCGCGGCCGCGAGCACGGCGCGCGCGCACGCCGTTGGGTTCACACCGCCGGCGTTCGCGACCACTTTGATGTTCCGGTCTTTGAGCTTGCGGGCGAGGCGGCCGATCAGGGGAGGAAAGTCGCGCGCGTAGCCCAAAGCCGGGTCTTCCTGCTTCTGCTTTTGCAGGATCGACATCGTGACTTCGGCCAGATAGTCGAGGACAAGGAAGTCGATGGGTCCATCATCGACGAGGCGGACGGGGGCTTCGAGCCAGTCGCCCCAGAAGCCCTGGCCATTGGCGATGCGGATCATTGCGGATGCGTCCCGGTATGCAGCGCCACTTCGAGCGCCATCGCGAGGACCTCGCGCGTCTCCTTCGGATCGATGATGGCGTCGCAGTGCCCGCGCGCGGCGGCGTACTTCGAATCGAGCCAACGTTCGTAGTCGGCGCGGGTACGCTGGATGGATTCGGCGAGATCGGGAGGGACTTCGACTCCGGCTTGTTTCAGCTTCTCGAGTTCGACAGAAAAAAGCGCCTGCACAGCGGAGTCGCCTTCCATTACGCCGATGCGCGCCGTGGGCCAACTGAAGGTGAAGTTGGGATCGAAGCCCTGGCCGCCCATCGCATAGTAGCCGGCGCCGCTGGCATGATTGATGGTCAGGACGATGCGCGGCACGCGCGCGCATGACATGGCTTCGACCATTTCGGCTCCGGCGCGAATGATGCCTTCGCTTTCGGTTTCCGCGCCGACCATGAAGCCGGAGACGTCCTGCACGTAGACAATCGGGGTGGCGGCGCGATCGGCCAACTCAACGAAGTAGGCGACCTTGCGCGCCGTTTCGGTGTAGATGATGCCGCCTATGCGCGGTTTGAGAAATCCGCGGCGGTTGGCGATGACGGCGACCGGATGGCCTGCGAGGCGCGCATTCGCGCAGAGCATTTCCGCCGCGAATTCCGGCTGGAACTCGATGAAGTCGTCGCGGTCGAAGATTCGGCTGAGAACCTCTTCGATCTCGTAGGCCTGGCGGTGATCGGCGGGGAGGACGCCGTAGAGTCCGTCGGCGGATTTGGCGGGCTCGGAATGTGGAGGTGAGGATGGGGGAGCCGGGAATTGCCGGAAGCGCGCGCGGATCATTTCGAGGCAATCCTCGTCGTTCTTCGCGGCGTAATGGGCGACGCCGCTAGTGGCGTTGTGCAGATGCGCGCCGCCGAGAGATTCCTGATCGATCGACTGGCCGGTCGCTCCCTTCACGAGATTCGGGCCTCCGAGGCCCATGAAGCTCGTTTTTTCGACCATGATGATGACGTCGCTGAGCGCGGGGAGATAGGCGCCGCCCGCGATGCACGGACCCATCACGGCGGCAATCTGCGGCACACGGAGCTTGCGCCGCATGATCGAATTATAGAAGAAAATGCGGCCCGCGCCATACTTTCCTGGAAAAATGCCGTCCTGATAAGGAAGGTTGACACCGGCCGAATCGACCAGATACACGATCGGGACGAAGTGGCGCATGGCGATTTCCTGCGCGCGCAGAATCTTCGTAATCGTTTCGGGCCACCACGCGCCCGCTTTGACTGTTGCGTCGTTGGCGACGATCACGGCGGCGCGGCCTTCGATTTTGCCGATACCGGTGACGACGCCCGCGCCGGGGGCCTGCCCATCGTACTGGTCGTAAGCGATCAGGAGTCCGATTTCGAGGAAGCGCGCGCCCGGGTCGAGCAGCTTTGCGATGCGTTCGCGCGCAGTCAGTTTACCGGCGCGATGTTGTTTGTCGATGCGCTCAGTGCCACCGCCTGCCCGCAGTTTTTCTTCGAGGTGCCGCAGGGTGTCGACGAGGTGGCGCATGTAGGCTGCGCGCGCGGCGTTCTGGACAGCCGACGAGTCTTCCTTCATCGACGATTAGTTTAGCGGGCGCTAATGATGGTAGGCGGATGGCCCAACCGAAGCACTGATGTGGTGCCTGCGGTCTTTCCGGACTTTCGCATGGTTTGAATGGGCGGAGCGCAGCGCCATCAATGGGCGGGCGCTCTTCGATCTCCGTGAGAGCCCCTTCGATGCCAAAGAACCGCGATTATGAACGCCAGACCCGCACCGCACAAAATCAAACCCGATGGCTCCGGCGAACTCGCAACGGCGGTTACCGATACGTCAGTCAGGTAAAACGCGTAATCCGGGGTGTCCGTCGCTCCGAAACCGATAAACGCGAACTCCGACAGCGAATCGGTGGCGGTTGCGAAAAAGCTGTAGTCCATCAATTGATAAGCGGCAAGCCCGAGCTGGGTATTTGTTTCCGAGAGTCCGACTGTCCCGCAAACCTGACGGTCGCCAACGCGTTCGCCCAAATGTCATTGGTGGCCAGGCTGAAGCTAACTTCATAAGTTTGGCCGTTGACTGTGTCGATCAATTGATTGGCTGAGCCGGCAGAAGTCCCGCCTGGATCCGGGGACAGAGAAGCAGACCCGCGAAGAATCACCAAACGCGTTTCACACGATAAAGATCGAACGCGGGATCGCGGGATACGATCGGCAGCGACTCTTCGCGTGCCTGCGCGACGAGCAATCGATCGAACGGATCGTTGTGGTGCCGCTCGAGTGAAGCGCAACGCATGATCTGGCGGAAGCCGATTTCGAGCTGCTCGAATCCGTTGAGCGCCATCTGATCGGTGATGTATCTGTCGGCGGCGGCCGGCAGGCGCAGTTTCCCGAGATTGATTTTGATTGCGATTTCCCAAAAGCTCGCAAAGCTGACGAAGCAATCCTGCGAATCGATTGTCTTGCGAGCTTTCGGGGAAAGTTCCGGGCTGTCCTCGCACCACCACAGAAAAGTGTGGGTGTCGAGCAGGACCGGCAACTACATATACTCCGCGAAGTCGCTGAGCGGAGCGTCGAAATCGGGAGCCATCCAGATACCCTTACCGGTGCCGGGAAGCCGTTTGGCCGGTTTGATGGCCGTGATTTTCACGACCGGGCGATTCTCCCGGGTCACCACAACAGACTCTCCGAGCATGGCTTTCTGCACGACCTCCGAGAAGCGGGCTTTGGCGTCGGCGAGCTTGTATTGGGTATCCATGGTCATATTATACGACCATCTGGGAGAATGTGCAAGCGTTATGCGACCGCCGCAGCCTGGGCCTTCGGGGCAGCAATCCCGAGCGACACGCGAAGGTCTCCATCAAGCCGCTGAGCGACTTCCGAATGTTCTTTCAAGTAGATTCGGGAATTTTCGCGGCCCTGACCGATATGTTCACCCCGGTAGCTGAACCACGATCCCGACTTCTCGACAAGATTCTTCGAAACGCCAATATCGATCAGATCGCCGCCGAGATGGACTTTTCGCGCGTCTATCTGCTTTCCTGGAGCAGCTACATCGTGCGGACCGATTCGGCTGTGAAGACCCTGGAGGATATGGATCGCGCCGGTGTGCGGGTGGGATCGGCGCGGGGCGATTCGCCGGAAATCTACCTCTCGAGAACGCTGCGGAATGCGGCGCTGAAGCGATATGAAAACCCGTCGGCCGCGGAAGCGGTCAGGCTGCTGCGCGCACGTGAAATCGAGGTCTGGGCGGCGAACCGGCAGCGCCTGATCGAGATGGCGGCGGGAGCATCGGATCTACGCGTCCTGCCCGGGAATTACACAGGGGTACGCCAGGCGATTGCGGTGGCGAAGGGAAATATGGCCGCGGTTGAAGCGATCGATCGGTTTCTCACGAGATCCCGCGATTCCGGATTGATTCAGGCGGCGATCGAAAGGGCGGGATTGACGGCGTCGGCTGGCGCAGCGCCGTAATACTCGGCGTGGACTGAGAGTCCGCGCCACATCGGGATGCAGGCGGATGAAACCTGCCGTGGGCCTGGAGCCGGCGAGGAGACGCAGAGAAAACCCTTCCGTGGGCCATGCGTTACAATCCGTTCGATGGCTCTGACGCAGGTCAAATCGCAGTTGATGAGCGCTTCGGAGATCGACCGCACCCTCGTCCGTCTTGCCCACGAAATTCTGGAAAAAACCAGAGACCTCGACCAACTCGCCTTCATCGGAATCCGCCGTCGCGGCGTCCCGCTCGCGCACCGCCTGGCCGCCAAAATCGCCGCTCTGGAAAAGCGCGAGGTTCCGGTTGGAATCCTCGATATCAATCTCTATCGAGACGACCTGAGCACGGTCGATTTCAAGCCCGTACTCACCGCGACCGAAATCACTTTTCCGGTGCAGGGCAAAGAAATCATCCTGATGGACGACGTGCTCTACACCGGCCGCACCATTCGCGCAGCGCTCGATGGTCTGTTCGATCACGGCCGGCCCGCGCGCGTGCAACTCCTCGTGCTGATCGACCGCGGGCATCGCGAGCTGCCGATCGAAGCCAAATACATCGGCCGCACCGTGCAGACCACCGATGACGAAATCATCGAAGTGAAATTCCAGGAAATCGACGAGATGGAGAAAGTGCTCGTCGTCGAGCGCGCTTAGCTCACTTAATGGCTCTTCGATGACAATCTCTGGCGTAAAACCCGCCGGGCTGCTCGACATCCAGAGTCTCGATCGAGCCGAGATCGAGGCCATCCTCGATCGCGCCCACTATTTTCAGCCGAAGGATGGAGCGCCGTTCCGGCGCCTCGAGACGCTTCGCAACCGCACCATCGTCAATCTCTTTTTCGAGGCATCCACGCGCACACGGGTGAGTTTCGAGATCGCCGCCAGACGTCTGGGGGCCGATACCGTTTCAATTGCGGCGCAGGGTTCGAGCGTATCCAAGGGAGAATCGCTGGTCGATACGCTCAACACGCTGGTAGCGATGCGTCCGAATGCGATTGTGATGCGCCACGCCGCTTCCGGCGCGCCGCACTTTCTCGCTCGGCACCTGCAGATTCCGATCGTCAACGCGGGTGACGGAACGCACGAGCACCCCACGCAGGCGCTGCTCGACGCGCGCACCATCCTCGATCAAAGGCCGACTCTTGAAAATCTGCGCGTTGCCATCATCGGCGACATCGCGCACAGCCGCGTGGCGAGGTCGAACGTCCATCTGCTTTCGAAATTCGGCGCCGGAATTGTGCTTTGCGGACCACCGTCGCTCCTGCCCTCCGAGTTCAAAGAGATCGCGCCGGGCGTCAGCCTCACATATGAAATGACCGAAGCTATCCGCGATGCCGACGTGATCATGATGCTGCGCGTGCAGCTCGAGCGGCAGCATGAAGCACCCATCCCGGCCAGCGAGTACTTTCGTTTTTACGGCCTTCGACTCGAACATCTCGTGCTCGCGCGGCCCGAAGTGATCGTGATGCATCCGGGCCCGATCAATCGCGGACGCGAGCTCAGCTCGGAAGTCGCCGACAGCCAGCGGTCGGCCATCCTCAATCAGGTGGAGAACGGCATCGCGGTGCGCATGGCCGTCCTCGAACGAATTCTGGGGAACGCGGCATGAGCGCGCTGCTGATTAGCGGCGGACGCGTCATCGATCCGGGTTCCGGAGGCGATGGACGCGCGGACGTTCTTATCCGTGACGGACGCATCGAATCGATCGGCACGGGATTGAGCGATCCCCATGCACGCGTCTTTAATGCAGACAACTGCATCGTGGCGCCGGGTTTCATCGATATGCACGTGCACCTGCGCGAGCCGGGCATCGAACACGCCGAAACCATCGAGACCGGAGCGCGCGCCGCCGCGGCCGGCGGCTTTACGTCGATCTGCTGTATGCCGAACACGTTGCCCGTGAACGATAACGCGACGGTGACGAGCTACATCGTGCAGCGCGCGCGCGAAGTCGCGCAGGTGAACGTATTTCCCATCGGCGCGATCACCAAAGGCAGTCTCGGGGACGAGTTGGCCGCGATCGGCTCCATGCACGCGGCCGGCATCGTGGCAATCTCCGACGATGGGCGCCCCGTAATGAATGCGCGCGTGATGCGCCGCGCCATGGAACTCGCGCGCGCCTTCGATCTTCCCGTGATCGACCATTGCGAGGATCTCAACCTCAGCGCGGGCGGCGACATGCATGAAGGCGTGGAATCGGTGCGGCTCGGGCTGGGCGGCATCCCTTCCGCATCCGAAGACGTGATGGTGGCGCGAGACCTCCTGCTCGCCGAACTCACCGGCGCGCGCTATCACGTGGCGCATCTTTCGACGCTGCGGTCCGTCGAAATGGTCGGTTTCGCGAAAAGCCGCGGGATCAAAGTCACCTGCGAAGTCACGCCGCACCACTTCGCCATCACCGACGCGGAGCTTGCGACCTATGACAGCAATTACAAGATGAAGCCGCCTCTGCGCTGCCGGCACGATGCCGACGCGGTCGTAAAGGGAATCGCAAGCGGCGTGGTGGATGCGATCGCCACGGATCACGCGCCCCACGCGGGCAACGACAAAATGCAGGAGTTCGAGCGATGCCCGTTCGGCATCACGGGCCTCGAGACCGCGATTGGGCTTTCGCTTGCGGAGCTTGTGCATAAAGGCCGCATCCCAGTCGCCAAAATGGTGGAGCTTTTCACAACCGGACCGGCGAATATCCTCAAACTCGACCGCGGCACCCTCGCGCCCGGCGCCCCCGCCGATGTCACGATATTCGACCTCGACACCGAATGGACGTATGATGTTCAGCAGTCACTCTCGAAAAGCCGCAACTCCCCATTCGGCGGACGGCGCTTCCGCGGAGGCCCCGTCGCGACGATAGTTGGCGGCGAAATCGTATGGAACCGCCCCTGAGTCACGAACCGCCTTTTGGCGAATCGCCAAGGAAAGACCCTCGCGTCATCTCTGGCGGACGTCCGTATCGTCCCCGGCGTGGTTTGCGCTTTGGAGTGATCGGCATCATCATCCTGCTTTTCGTCGTCCTGATCGGCGCGCGCTGGGCCGCGTCGATACTCATCGGCTATTCATGGTGGAAAGAGGTCGGCCAGGTCAACACATGGATCGATCTGTATGCTTACTCGACGCTGCCGGTGGCGCTCGCGACGTTCGTCACGTGGATCGTGCTGCTTGTCTCCCACGCGCGCGGCGTCAAGTTCGCCGGCGGGCAGGTCAGCGACTACCCGATTTATTCGCGCATATCGAGCGTTGCCCTGCTGTTCGTGGCATTCCTCGTTTCGGATGCGAGCATCGATAACTGGACGGTGCTGCGGTTCGCCGGCAGCCGCGCGCTCAGCGGCGCCGGCGGATTCCATGAGCCGATATTTGGCAAGCCCGTCACCTTCTATCTGTTCGATCTGCCTTTCTGGTCGGACCTTCGCGGCTTCATCTTAGCCGTCGTCATTCTCACGATCCTGGTCTATTGGTTGACCGCGCGCGGCTGGCAACTTCGATTCACGCTGCCGGAGATCTCGCGGGGTCCGATCGATCTCTCGCTGCTGCGATTGAGCGGGGGGCTTGAATCGCGCTTCCTGCGCGGCGCCCTCGCGTTCTTCCTGATCGCGCTGGCGGCCCGCTTCTATCTCGCGCGTTTCGAGATGGTGTGGAACCAGCACCGCTTCATGGTCGGCATCGACTATACTGACGATCACTTCGCGCTGCCGCTCTACTGGCTCGTCATCGCGGCGCTCATAGTGGGCGCGGGGCTCGTGATCGCCCGCCGCTGGATCGCGACGGCGGCAGTCGTCGGCGGAAGCCTCGTGCTGCTGTGGGTGGTGCCGTCGATCGCCGGCGCACTTTACGTCAAGCCCAACGAAATCTCACTCGAGCGCCCCTACATCCAATCGCACATTGAAGCCACGCGCGCGGCGTATGGACTGGAAACCGGCTCACCCAAAGACGTGCGCGAGATTGAAATTCACACCGACGCGAACGCCACCATCGACACCGCGAAACATAAACCGCTGCTCGACAACGTGCGCCTCTGGGACTGGAAGCCCTTTCACGACACGGTGACGCAAATGCAGGCGCTGCGGCCCTATTACGCATTCCATGAGCCGCCGGACGTCGACCGCTACACGATTGACGGCCAATACCGCCAGGTGCTGCTCTCTTCCCGCGAGCTCGACATCACGCAGCTCCCAGGCAACCAATCGAGCTGGATCAATCCGCATTTCATCTATACCCACGGCTACGGCCTGGTGCTGGCGGAAGTCAGCCGCATCACGCCGGAAGGCCAGCCGGTTTATCTGGTCGAGGACATGCCGCCGGTAGTCAAAACGCCGTCGCTGAAGATCGCGCGGCCCGAGCTTTATTACGGCGAACTGCAGCATGAGCCGGTATTCGTCGATACCGCACAGGAGGAGTTCGACTATCCCAAAGGCTCCGATAACGCCCGCACACGTTATGCGGGTAAGGGTGGTTTCCCCGTTTCCTCGCTGTTGATGCGGGCGGCGGCGGCGCTCGAATTCGGCGATTCCAACATCATCCTGACCAGCTATCTCACCGACCACAGCCGCATGATGATTCACCGGCGCGTGCGCGAACGCGTTCAGACGCTGGCGCCCTATCTCAACTGGGACAACGATCCGTACATCGTCGTCACCCCCGAAGGCCGGCTCGTCTGGATGATCGACGGCTACACCACCTCCGAATCGCATCCCTTCTCACGCGAGGTGGAGGCTTATGGCGGCATAAATTACATCCGCAACTCTGTCAAAGCGACCGTGGATGCCTACGATGGCGAGACGCATCTCTACGTCTTCGACGCCGCCGACCCGGTGATCGCGGCCTATCGGAGCCTGTTCCCGACGCTCTATGAAGACGCGGCCCGCATGCCCGCCGGACTGCGCGCCCATACCCGTTACGCCGAAGAGCTTTTCAACGTGCAGGCGAACATGTACCGCGTGTACCACATGCGCAATCCGCAGTCCTTTTACAACAACGAGGATGTGTGGGAGCTGGCCAGGTACTCGTCAGGCCAGAACGCAGAGCCGCGGCCGGTCAGCCCGACGTATGTATTCGCGACGCTGCCCGGTGAGTCGAAACCGGAATTTCTGTTGATGACGACCTTCACGCCGCTCTCGAAGGAAAATCTCATCGGCGTAATGCTGGCGCGCTGCGACGGCGACAAGCTGGGCGAGATGGTCGTGCTGCAGCTCTCGAAGCAGGAGCTCACGCTCGGGCCAATGCAGGTGAACGCGCGTATCAATCAGGACCAGAACATCTCGAAAGACCTGACGCTGTGGAATCAGCAGGGCTCGCAGGTTCTGGAGGGACAGACGCTCGTGCTGCCGGTGGGCGATACGTTCCTCTATGTGTCTCCTATTTACCTGCAGGCGGTACAGGCCCGCATGCCGCAGTTGAAAAAGGTCGTGCTTGCGGTGGGAAACAGGCTCATCTACGCGGACACCTATGAAGCCGCGCTGGCTCAGCTTGGGTCGGGAGGCGGCGCGGCGGCCGTCGAGGCGAATCCGAGTCCGCCGCCGAGCGCACCGGCGGCTCCCGCGGCCGCCCCGTCCCCGGCAAAAACCGAAGACCCGCGGATCGAGCGCATCCGGCAGCACATGCAGCGCTATCGTGACCTCAGCGCGCAGGGCAAGCTGGCTGACGCCGCGCGCGAGCTGGAGGCGATCCAGAACGAGGTCGGGAAGTGAAGGCTGTCCGCGGCATCGCGGGCGTCCTTTTGGGGTTCGGATTCTTCTACACTGTGGCCCGCTATCTCGCGGCTTCCGGAATCGGTCTGTGGCCGAGCCTTGCCGCGACGATCGCCGCGGGAGCTATCGCCGGATACATCGCTGGACTAGTCGCCGGGTCGCACGAGTTTCCCTGGGCAGCCACGGTTGGGATGGGCATTGTCGGAATGGGCGTGGCCTCAATGCGGGAAGCCGGGATCGACCGACCTGGCTGGTATCAGATTGCCATTGCGGGCTGCGGGCCGATATCGGTGATGATCGGCGCCGCCGTGCGCCTACTGACAAGGGCTGGCAGGAGAACAAGTTAGCTCATCGAGCACCTCAAGTCCAGCAAGGCATAAATTATCTGAGCGGAGGATTGTCAATAGTTTTAATGTATAGTATTTTCAACAACATGGCACTTTCCCGTTAGCACTCATCCAATCAGTGTGCTAATAATATCCTTGGGATATAGGCCCGCAGCCAACGCGCTGCGACGCTCCCCAAATTTTCCAAGGAGATTCGTTGAATGAACATTCGTCCGCTTTACGACCGTATTGTGATCAGGCGCCTTGAAGCCGAGGCCGAGAAGACCCACGGTGGTCTGTACATCCCCGACAGCGCCAAAGAGAAGCCGCAGGAAGGCGAAGTCGTCTCTGTGGGCAAAGGCAAGCGCCTCGAAGACGGTAAGATCGTGCCGCTCGATGTGCAGGCTGGCGACCGCATCCTGTTCGGCAAGTATTCCGGCAGCGAAGTGAAAATCGACGGCGAAGAGCTGATCATCATGCGTGAAGACGAGGTGCTCGGCATTCTCGAAGCGCAACCCAAAGCGGCCAAAAAGGCCAGTTAAGTTCCCCATCACTTTCTACAGGAGAAATATCAGAATCCATGGCTAAACAGATTATTTACGCGGAAAACTCCCGCCAGGCGATCCTGCGCGGTGTGAATCAGCTTGCCGACGCGGTGAAGGTCACGCTCGGACCGAAGGGACGCAACGTCGTCCTCGAGAAAAAGTTCGGAGGCCCGAACATCACGAAAGACGGTGTGACGGTCGCGAAGGAAATCGAGCTGAAGGATCCGCTCGAGAACATGGGCGCGCAGATGGTGCGCGAAGTGGCTTCGAAGACGTCAGACATCGCCGGCGACGGCACCACGACCGCGACCATTCTGGCGCAGGCCATCTTCCGCGAAGGCGTGAAGTCGGTGGCGGCGGGCGCGAACCCGATGGCGCTCAAGCGCGGCATCGACAAGGCCGTTGCAGTGGCGATCGAAGAAGTGAAGAAAATGTCGAAGCCGGTTTCGGGCGACATGATCGCGCAGGTCGGAACGATCTCCGCCAACAGCGATCACACGATTGGCGACACCATTGCCGAGGCGATGAAGAAGGTCGGCAAGGACGGCGTCATTACTGTCGAAGAATCGAAGACGATGGCGACCGAGCTTCAGACCGTGGAAGGCATGCAGTTCGACCGCGGCTATCTTTCGCCCTACTTCGTGACTGATCCCGAGCGTATGGAAGTGGCCCTCGACGATCCGTATATTCTGATCCACGAAAAGAAAATCAGCAACATGAAGGACCTGCTGCCGCTGCTCGAACAGATCGCGCGCTCCGGCCGTCCGTTGCTGATCATCGCGGAAGAAGTGGAAGGCGAAGCGCTCGCGACTCTGGTGGTCAACAAGCTGCGCGGCACGCTCAATGCCTGCGCGGTGAAGGCTCCCGGCTTCGGCGATCGCCGCAAGGCGATGCTGGAAGACATCGCAATCCTGACCGGCGGACGCGCCATCTTCGAAGAAACGGGCATCAAGCTGGAAGGCGTGAAGCTCGAAGACCTCGGCAAAGCCAAACGCGTGACTGTCGACAAAGACAACACGACTCTTATTGATGGCGCGGGCCAGGCCAAGGGCATCGAAGGCCGCATTAAGCAGCTCCGCACTCAGATTGACGAAACGACCTCCGACTACGATCGCGAAAAGCTGCAGGAACGCCTCGCGAAGCTTGCCGGCGGCGTGGCGGTGATCAAGGTCGGCGCGGCCACCGAGACCGAAATGAAGGAAAAGAAGGCCCGTGTCGAGGACGCACTGCATGCGACCCGCGCGGCGGTCGAGGAAGGCATCGTGCCGGGCGGCGGCGTGGCGCTGCTGCGCGCGGCCAAGGCGCTGAAGGAACTCAAGGCGCCCGGCGACGAGCAGATCGGCGTCGACATCATCCGTCGCGCCTGCGAAGAGCCCATCCGTCAGATCGTGCAGAACTCCGGTGAAGAGGGTGCGATCGTGATGGGCAAGATCCGCGAAAATAACAACGCGCACTTCGGCTACAACGCGCAGACCGATGTCTACGAAGATCTCGTGGAGTCGGGTGTGATCGATCCGGCCAAGGTGACGCGCTCGGCTCTGCAGAACGCGGCATCGATCGCCGGCCTGATGCTGACGACCGAAGCGATGGTCTGCGAAATTCCGGAGAAGAAGGCCGCTCCGGCGGGTCCGGGACATGGCGGACCCGAGGGCATGGACTACTAAGGTCCGGCGCTCTCAGCAGCGAAAAAAGGAAGCCGCGGTTCCGAAAGGGCCGCGGCTTTTCTTTTGCGGCTATGATCGGACATTGGACGCGAAACCGATTATCGCCGCCGTCGCCCGCGCACTCAATGAACAGGATCTGGAAGCAATCCTGATCGGCAATGCCGCGGCTGCATTACAAGGCGCGCCGGTAACGACGGTCGACCTCGACTTCCTGATCCGGCGCACGCCGGTCAATCTTCGCAAGCTCAGGGCGATCGCGAAGGCGCTCGGCGCAGTCGTCTTCACTCCGCATTATCCGGTCTCAGGCCTGTTTCGGCTCATTCGCGACGATGATGGTCTGCAACTGGATTTTATGACCAGAATCCACGGGGTTCGCTCGTTCAACGGCCTGCGCAGCCGCGCAAGCGAGGTCGAGATCGAAGGGGAGAAAATCACCATTGCGGCCCTGGCTGATATCATCGCCAGTATGCGGTCGGCGGATCGTCCGCGCGATCGCGCCGTTTTGAATGTCCTCGAAACGACCCTCCGCGAAACAGAAGCAGCTCGAGGCCCTGAGGGCGGAAAGCGAGCGTAATCTCATCGACCAGATCCGGCGGAATCTTGCAAGGCCGATGAACGAGCGGACGCACTTCCTGCGCAAACGGATTGGCTTGCGCGGATCGGCTGTCTAAGCCCGCGATTTCGCAAATATGGTCACGTTTTCTCGCGAACGAAGAGCCGGGATGAATCGCGAGGCGGCACCCCTGAAGGGGATGCCGGGCGCTGGGGGCAGGAGTGCCCGCGCCACGAGGCGTGCAAAAAAATTCATACCGGCCGTCCGATTCCCGAGCGTAAGTGCGGACACTCTTCGGTGGCGGTTGCCCTACTCGTAATACTCCGGCGCGATCTTTCTCTTGATCCCCGACGTGTAGTCGTGCTGTATCCACAACTGCGCTTTGTTTTTCTTCACGAATTCCGCCATGCGCTCGCGGCTCTTCGCCGTCTGCTCTTTGTCCGTATCGAACGGAGGAATCTTCCTGTAAGTGATCTCTTCCGGATAATGATAAAGGTCTCCCGACAACAAGACCGGTCCGGTCTTCGCGAGCTTCAGAAACAATGACTGGTGTCCGGGCGTATGGCCGGGCGTGAACTTGATCACGACCTTTCCATCGCCGAACACATCGTGATCTTCCCCCTTCAGCAGAATTACTTTGCTCTTCGCAAGTTCGGTGAAGAATGCCGGCGGCGGGACGGCTCCCAACCGCGGCGCGTTGGCGGGCCGCGGTGCGAAGATGGCATCGTGATCGCCCTGCTGCACGATCCACGTTGACCCCGCGAACGCATTTGCGTTGGCCACGTGATCCCCGTGATAATGCGAAAGCGCGAGATACATGATGTCGGCCGGCGTGTAGCCGATCGCGGCGAGTTGCGGCAGCAAGGGACGATCCACCGTGAACGCGCCCTGCGTCTGCGGCGACACGCCCGACGCGAAGGCGCTGTCCGGAATCTCGCCCGTGTCCCAGATCATGGTGCCTTTCGGGTGCACGATCAGAAAGCACGGCGTCACCATGTTGCTGGTCGCGAGCTCGCCTGGTTTGAATCCCATCGAGTCGCCGTTGGCCACTGTAATCTTTCCGCAATCGAGCACGTAAAGGCGCAGGGATTTCGGTGGCGCGGGCTTCGGCGTCCGGGCGAAAGCCGGCGCCAGCGCCAGCAAGCCAAAGAGAACCATGCGCCGAACTATGGGACGCGCAAGTCGATCGATCATGGCCGCCAGAATATCACCGCCGGGGACTCTTCAGCGCCTGTCAGGATCCGCGCAGGATGCGATTCCGCCCCACGTGGCATCCGCTACCCCGCGCCTCGGGCTACCGCCGCCGGCGGAGCCACTTCCAGCTTCGGTCCGAGCGAGATGAGATTGAGCACCGTCGCCGCCGTCCCGCAAGCCGCCATCACGATCGCCATTGGCATCGCCGATGAGTTATCGATCATCCCAAGCACGATCGTTGTCGCGGCTGCGATCACAAACTGATTCGTGCCCAGCAGCGCCGACGCCGTGCCCGCCATGTTGCCGTGCCGCATCATCGCCACCGCATTGCCGTTGGGAAAGATAAATCCGATCGCGCACATATAGATGAACACCGGCGCGAAAATGCCTACCATTCCGCCGAAGCCTGTCGCCGCGGTCGCCAGCACCAGCACACCCGAGACGAGCTGCGCGAAATTCGCGATGCGCAATATCCGCCATATGGGAATGCCGTGCGGCATGCGGCCGTTCACCTGCGATGCGCCGATCAGTCCGGCGGCGATGGCGGCGAAAAGCCATCCGAACTGCTGCGGCGGAAGTTTGTAGAGATTGATGAAGACGAACGGCGCGCTCGCGATATAAGCGAACATCCCGGCGGAGCTGAACCCGCAAACGAGAGATGCGCCGAGGAATGTCCGGTCGCGCAGCAGGTGCATGTAACTGGCGATAATGTGGTCCGGATGCAATGGACGGACGTTTTCCGGCGCGAGAGATTCCGCCAGCCGGAAGTGCATCGCAAGCAATGTGATCGCCCCGAGAGAAGCCTGTGTGAAGAAAATCGATTTCCAGCCGAACCAGACCAGCAGATATCCGCCGATGAACGGGGAAATCAAGGGGGAAACGCCCAGCACCAGGACCAGCAGGGAGAAGATCCGCCGCAGATCGGCGGGCGGGAACAGGTCGCGCACCATGGCTCGCGAGACCACCGCGCCGCCACACGCGCCAACCGCCTGCAGCAGCCGGAACACCGCCAGCACGGCAATCGATTTCGACATCGCGCAGGCAGCCGATGAGAACACAAACAGCCCGAGGCTCGCGTAAAGCGGAGGCTTGCGGCCGAAGCGATCCGTGAGCGGCCCGTAGAGCGATTGCCCGAGCGCGTATCCGAGCAAAAACGTCACGAGCGTGATCTGTACCTGGGCGGTCGTCGCGCTGAAAACTTTTTCGAGCAGCGGCATCGACGGCAGGTACATGTCGATCGAAAGAGGTGCGAACGCCTGCAGCACGCCCATCAGAACGATCAGCTCGTAGTAGCGAAAGCGGCTCTGTTGGTGTGGGTGGACGTTCACGGGTTGATTGGACGGCCGGGATTACTTTGTATCATATGCCCTGGAGTTCTTCCGTACATGCGAATACCGTGGCTTGCGCCGCTGTTGCTCCTGACTGCCTGCACCCGATCGCAGGCTCCCAATTCGGCAGCAACCAACTGGGATCAGTATGTCGAGGCTTATCTCACTGCGTACTTCGGAGTGCATCCCGACATCGGGGTCGGCGCCGGGCGCCACGAGTTCGACGGCAAGCTTCCGGATTTCAGCAAGACGGCCTTCGACGCCGAAATCGCCCGCCTCCACAGCGAACGCGCGCGCGCCTCGGCCTTCGACGCCGGTTTGAACGATCGCCAGCGTTTCGAACGCGACTACCTGGTTGCTTCCATCGACTCCGATCTTTTCTGGGTGGAGACGGCTCAATGGCCGTGGGTGAACCCTTACTACTACAGCAACGCCGTCGATCCGACGGTGTATCTGACGCGTCCTTACGCGCCGCTCGACCGGCGTATGCGCGCCTTCGTCGACTACGAAAAGGCCTTGCCTGTGGCATTGCGTCAGATCGAGGCCAATCTGCGAACGCCGATGCCACGCACGTATGTGGATATCGGCCGAACCACCTTCGGCGGGCTCGCCACGTATTTCGAGCACGACGTGCCCCCGATCTTCGCGTCCGTAGCCGATCGCCAGTTGCAGAATGATTTCCGAACCGCCAATGAGGGCGCGGTGCGCGTTCTGAAATCACTGGACTCGTGGTTCGAATCGCAGCGCGCCACCGCCCGCGAGAACTTCGCCATCGGCGGCGACACTTTTCAGAAGATGCTTCATGCCACCGAGCGCGTCGACACGCCGCTGACACAACTGGAAGCGATCGGCCAGCGCGATCTCGACCGCAATCTGGCGGCGCTGAAGGAGACGTGCGCAGTATTCGCGCCGGGCAAGCCGCTCGGGGATTGCGTTCTGAAAGAGGCCGCCGACAAGCCGCGCGGCAAACCCGTCGAAGCCGCCCGCGAACAGTTGAAAGAGCTGCGCGCCTTCGTCGCCGATCATAACCTCGTGACGATACCCGGAACCGAGCAGGCTCTGGTCGATGAAGCTCCGCCTTACACGCGCTGGAATTTCGCCTACATCAACATTCCCGGACCATACGAGAAAGGCCTGCCTTCGGTCTATTACATTTCGCCGCCGGATCCGAAATGGCCGGCGGCCGAGCAGAAAGCCTACCTGCCGGGGAAAGCGACATTGCTCTTTACCTCGGCGCACGAAGTGATGCCGGGCCATTTCCTGCAGTTTCTGCACGCTAATCGCTCACCTTCGAAATTCGGCCAGGTGTTTGTCGGCTATGCCTTCGCCGAAGGCTGGGCGCATTACGCGGAGGAGATGATGTGGGAAGCGGGGCTCGGCGGCGATCCGGAAACGCACGTCGGGCAGTTGACCGAAGCCCTGCTTCGCAACGTACGATTCCTCTCCGCGATTGGATTGCATACCGGGAAGATGAGCGTTGCCGATTCCGAGAAGATGTTCCGCGAAGTCGCTTTCGCGGACGAGGGTAACGCGCGCCAGCAGGCTGCGCGCGGTACTTTCGATCCGGCATATCTGAACTACACGATGGGCAAGCTGATGATTCGCAAATTACGCGAGGACTGGACGGCATCCCGCGGAGGCCGTCAGGCGTGGCACGATTTCCATGATCGGTTCCTTGATTATGGCGGGCCGCCGATCCCGCTGGTGCGACAGGCAATGCTGGGAGCCGCCGCGGGTCCGCCGCTGTAGGGGAGCACTCGGCGCGTGTGGGGCCGATTATTAAGAGCCCGCGTCGCGGGCCCCGTTAATAATACGCGCTAAGCCGCTTCGCGCTCCGCGAGAGGACTGTCGATTCGCGCGACCTTTAGATCCCACGCCAAGCCGAGACGTTTGAGAATGTTGACCAGAATCCAGGAGTGGTCAACTTCATACCAGGCCAGCCCGTGCCGGATCGAAGTCGGATTGGCATGATGGTTGTTGTGCCAGCCTTCGCCGAAGGTGAGCGCCGCAACCCACCAGTTGTTCCGCGAATCGTCGCGCGTGGCGAACCGGCGCGGTCCCCACATGTGGGTCGCGGAGTTCACCAGCCACGTCGCGTGCAAACCGAACACGACACGCACGCAGATGCCCCAGAGCATCAGCGGCCAGCCGCCGATCGCATAGAGTGCCGCGGCGAGCACCACCTGCGGCACCCAGTGCCAGTTGTTCAGCTCGACGTAGAAGCGGTGCTTCGCCAGATCCGGCGCGTATTTCGACATCAACTTCGTATTGTTGTGGTTACCCGGGCCGAATATAATCCAGCCGATGTGCGACCAGAAAAAGCCGCCGTGGCGCGGCGAGTGTGGATCGCCGGCCTGGTCCGATTTCTGATGATGCACGCGATGCACGGCCACCCAGAAGATCGGTCCGCCTTCGAGGCTGAGGGTTCCGCAGAGGCCGAAGAAATATTCCAGCCAAACCGGGCACCTGTAGCCGCGATGGGTGTGCAGCCGATGGTACCCCATGCTGATCCCAAGGCCCGTCGCCACCCAATATAAGAAGACGGCCGCGAGAAAATTCCGCCAACTGAACATGAATAAAGCCGCAACGGCGCCCACGTGAAGAAGGACCATCACGAGCGTGGTGGGCCAGTTCAGAGCGTCGCGGCGGGGGAGACTGAAGACTTCCGCTCCAGGCTGGGATCCTGAGTTTCGCATGCAATAGCAGGCTAGCAGGGATCGCGCAAGCGGCGTGTAAGACTTCTGTCGCTAACTCTGGTTAGTGATTTCAGGCTACTTAGTGATGACACCGCAGGCGATCCGGTCGCCCGCATTGCCCGCCGGATCGGACTTCAGGTCGTCCGCCTTCGCGTGAATCACCAGCGCGGTGCCGCCGTTGGCGAATACCGAGTGGTCGCCATCCCCGAGGTTGACGCGCGGGTCGTCGACCGTCAGTTTCGCGGTTCCATCCGGCTTGGCCATGAAGTTGTTCATATCGCCTGCGTGGGGCCCCTCGGGATTTTGGAGACCGTGGTGCTTCATATCGGGATTGAAGTGCCCGCCCGCCGTGGTGAATGCCGGCCCGTCGCACTTCCCATTCTGATGAATATGGACGGCATGCTCGCCCGGCGTTAGTCCCTTGACGTTAAGGGCGATTTTGACACCCGCGCCGCTCGGGGAGATCTTCGCGGTCCCGACGTCCTTGCCCATGCCGTCCTTGAGCGTCACCGTGACCGGCCTGGTCGCGGCGTAGAGAGTGGCGCCCAACAGACCTGCAAGCGCCAGCGTCATGGTTCTGTTGATCATGAATGCCTCCATATGAATCCTCGCACAATGGCGAGCATTCGTTTCGGGCCAGGGCGCCTGGGGAAAATGGAGTCGTGGAACTGCCGGGGCCGGACGTTTATTCCCGCGCGCTTGAGAGCCGCGATGCGCGGCTGGGCGGACCGCTCTTCGCCGGCGTGACTTCGAGCGGCGTTTATTGTCGCCCCGGGTGTTCGGCGGCGGCTGCCCGGAAAGCAGGCTTTCGTCCCTGCCTGCGCTGCCGTCCCGAAACCGCGCCGGAGTTGGCATCGTGGCCCGGTGGTTCGGATACGGTAACGCGCGCGCTGGCGCTGATTTCCGATGGCGGCAACGCGAGTACAGGTACACTCGCGGAACGGCTCGGCGTGAGGGACCGGCACCTGCGGCGGCTCTTCGTTCAGCATCTCGGCGCATCGCCGGCGGCAGTGGTTCAGGCGCGGCGGGCGCTGTTCGCCAGGCAGTTGATCCTCGAAACAAAGATGCCCCTGACGCAAGTCGCGCTGGCGGCCGGATTCGGCAGCAGGCGGCGATTCGATGCGATTTTTCAGGAGCTCTTTCATCGGCCTCCGGGCGCGCTGGGGCGAAAGGCTTCGAAGAGTCCGGAATCCGGCGTGACGCTGCGGCTGCGTTATCGCCCGCCGTACGACTGGGACTCGCTCCTCGCGTTTCTTGCGGCGCGGGCCATACGGGGAGTCGAAATTGTCGGGAAAGACCGGTATTTGCGCACCATCGGAATGGATGGCTGCACGGGAAGCGTTGCAGTCAGCCATTCGCCGGAAAGGCAGAGCCTCTCCGTCACCATTCGCTTTCCGCGTGTTCAATCGCTGCCCGCGATTGTAAGCCGCGTGCGCCGCGTGTTCGATCCGGGCGCGGATATCGAAACAATCGACGCTCACCTGTCGCTCGATCACCGCCTGGCTCCGCTCGTGGCGGAACGTCCTGGGCTGCGCGCGCCGGGCGGATGGGATGGGTTCGAACTGGCAGTCCGGGCAGTTCTCGGGCAGCAGATTACGGTTGCCGCGGCGAGCCGGCTGGCGGAACAACTGGTGCTGAAATATGGCGAACCCGTATTGGCCGGCTTTCCGGAAGACGCGGGATTGACGCACGTATTTCCGGAGCCATCGCGGCTCGCGCGCGCGCAGTCGATTGAGATCGGCATGCCTGCCGCGCGGCGGTCGGCGTTGAAGGAACTGGCCGAGGCAGCGGCGGCGGACCCGAATCTTTTTCGCACATTCGGAACGATGGAAGAAGCGATCGCGCGTTTGCGCCGGATTCGCGGAATCGGTGAGTGGACGGCTCAATATATCGCGCTGCGCGCGCTTCGTGAGGCGGACGCATTTCCAGCCGCCGATGCCGGACTGCTGCGGGGAGCTGAGCGAATGGATGGCGCCGTGTTCACGGCGCGCGATCTGTTGACGCGGTCGGAATCGTGGAGACCGTGGCGGGCCTACGCGGCGCAGCACCTCTGGCAATCATCGCCGCACCCGCGGCAAACAAGCGCCGGCACGATTGGCGGCGCGGCGGACAAAAGTGTCCGTGCCACGAGGTCTTGACATGATGTCGAGACAGCGTGGGTCAACGTTCCTCGCGCGCTTTCCCCGACCCCTCCGGCAGGGGAACCGCCGTTTCAAGCCGCAGCCGCTTTCCGTCGCTGACGATCGTAATCAGGCCCAACTCATCCGTCCGGAACAGCGCGACATTTCTTTCCTCGAGCGCCTTCAGCGTCAGCGGATGCGGATGTCCGTAGCTGTTGTCGAAGCCATCCGAGATGACCCCGAAGGCCGGACGCTCCGCATCGAGCAGCGCCGGACTGGTCGAGGTGCGGCTGCCATGGTGGCCGACTTTCAGCACATCGTCGTGCTCGAACAAACCCTCGCCGGCGACTTCCCGCTCGATCTTCTTCTCCATATCCCCGGTCAGAAGAAACGAGGTAGCGCCGAAGCGAATCCGCATCACAAGGGAATCGTCGTTCTTCGGCACTGAGCCTGGGACATAGTCCGGGCCCGGCGCAAGAACCTGCACTTTCGCGCCGCCGAATTCGAAAGCAGCGCCGCGCTGCATGGGACGAATCGCAACGTGGAGCCGCTCGGCGGTCTCCCGAACCGATCGCCATTCCGGACTATCCTGCGTCGCGCCTACCCATAATTCCCTCGGACGGAAATTGCGCAGCACGGTATTCATCCCGCCCATATGGTCTTCGTGAGCGTGCGTCATGGCGACGACATCCAGACGCTTGATCGATCGTGACCACAGATAGTTCGACACCACTTCCTCGCCGATGTCAATGCCGGGCTTCCGGGTGCGTCCGAACGACGGAATCCCACCCGCATCGATCAGCATCAGCGGGCCGCGCGGAAATCCGAGCAGCAGGCTGTCTCCCTGCCCGACGTCGATCGCGCTGAGCTCGAACTTTCCACGCTCGACCACGGGCGCGAACGGATGGACTACGATGACCGCGAGCGCTGCCACGGCGGCCGCCCATCCCAGCGCATGGAGCCATGCGCCACGATGCGGCTTGACGCGCGGCTTTATACGCGGCTTTATACGCCAGCCCGCGACAATCAGCGCCACGACGAACAACCCCGCCAGCCAGAACGGAGGAGAAGGAATGCGCCAGTCCGGCTCCCATCGCGCGTGGAACCCGACCGCCAGTCGCGCGATCGAAAGCAGCCACGCGCACAAGTGCGCAAGCGGCGCCGAATTGAGTCCGATTGCCAGAAAGCCCAGCGGCACGATGGCACTGAGCACCGGCACCACGATGGCATTCGCGCTCAGCCCGGAGACCGAAGCGCGATGGAAATAAACAATCATCGGCAGCGCGAGGCCGACCTGGATGAAAAAGGAAGTAACGAAGATCTCCCACAGATAGAAGCAGCAGCGCGCTGCGGCGATGATGAGCACACGCGCCAGACGGGCAGGGAAGCCCAACACCAGCGTCAACGTTTGCGCGAGGAGCCGCATCTCGACGCGGAATTGCGCGGATTTCGGCGGAATACGCGGGTCCTTGCCCGTGTCGGCAAGATCTTTGAGGCCATTGGCCAGCGGTCCGGAGGTCGCGTTCAAAACCGGAACCACGAACGCGCCGATCAGCGCGACGGCGAGAAACGAAAGCTGAAAGCTCGCGTCGAACAACTCCTCGGGATCTGCCAAGACAAACAACAGCGCGACCGCGGCCAGAATATTCAACAGCCTGCCTTCGCGGAAGAATACGCGGCCGATGCCGTAGAGAGTCATGCCGGCCGCCGAACGCAGCACCGGCGCCTGCCATCCGGTGATGCCGGAGTAGAGCCATGCCGCGGCGATCGTAAGAAATATGGCCGTGCCCCGGGGAACCGCGCAAATCCGCAGGAAGAAGAGCAGCACCGCGGCGAGCACGGCCACGTGGCTGCCGGAAATCACCAACGCGTGAAAAGTTCCGGTGGAGCGATAATCTTCCGTCCACATGCGGTCGAGCTTTGCGGTGGCGCCGATCAGGATCGCCTGCATCATGCCGTTCGCATAAGCGTCGCCGGCGTAGAGGCGATCGAGGCGCGTGAGAGCGGCGGTTCGAATGGCGAAGATCGCCGCGGCAATGCGATTTCCGCAATGACCCGCAAGGACGTGCACTCTCGAGGCGTCTCCGGACGCCGTCCAGTAAACCTGCTGGCGGGCGAGGTAATGAACGGCGTCGAATGTCCCAGGGTCGTTGTAATTGTGTGGCTGGCGGACTTTGCCTTCGAACTCGACATGCGTTCCGTAGGGCAGATCGGGGAACGTGGTTCTTGATGAGAGCGAGACCTGCGCCCGCGCGCCCGGCGCGAGCTCCACGGTGAAACGTTCGCGATCCGCGGCGAGGAGCGCAGGGTCGACGACGCACCCTTCGAAGATCGCCGGCACATTGTCCGCGACGCTCAACCGCGGTGGAAGCGGCAACGGCCGCGCTTCAGCCAATGCGATGCCCGCAAACGTCAGACTCGCCATTGAAGTTGCCAGCGTTGCGCGTCGGGAATGCGCGGCGAAGTGCGCGATCAGCGCCAGCGCCGCCATCGCAGCGGCGGCGAGGACCGCATGATGCAACGGAATCGGCTGTGTCTTTGCTACAACGATTCCGGCCGCTACCGAAGCAAATGGCAGCAGCATTGGCTCATGAAGGGGCTCACGAAAGCGCACGTGATCCAGTGGTCACGCGCGCCGGAAATTCTCAGCGAATCGAAATTTTCAGGCGTTGAAAGATTGAGGCTGGATGCGAATCGTAATAGAAGGCTGCAGATGATCGAGATACGCCAGGACGATGAACATTTTGTGAGCCCGCTCGTCGGGATTGCGCCACCGCTCACCCGAGTCGGGATCGAAGAAGTCTGCCATCAGACGATACGAATGACATGCCACCGAATACTCTTCTTCGAGCACCAGCGCTCCCTGAAACTCAGCCAGACATTCCAACTCATCCAGCGAAAGGCCACAGAGGAAGTCGAAAACAAATTGCCGATTGACAGGTGTTGCGGTCCGAAGAAGTGCACCGACCAAAGAAGAGCGAGAGGCTACAGCGGCCAAATTTAGCTCCGAGGGTACGGAGAAGTACCCATAAAGCTATTATCCTGTACCTGGCATGTGAAAGCAAGGCCACGGCCGTGGCTTTGTACTGAAAAGCATTCTGTAAATGCCCGCTCAGGTTTTCCTTATGTGATTCATATCCTGCCGGCGACCAGAAGGATGATGACGATGAGCAACACCAAGCCAATCCCGCCGCTTGGATAGTACCCCCATCCTCCGCTGTAACCCCATGTCGGAAGCGCGCCTAACAGCGCCAAAATCAGAATGATAAGAAGAATCGTGCCGAGCATTTTGTTACTCCTTGGTTATGCAGTGTGCACGCATTTACCCGATGTGAGAAAAACAGCTATCAGCCCTCAGCTTTCAGCCATCAGCGAAATCGGACTGCGCCTGCGGCGCGGCTTTCAAAACCCTTTCTAAACGGGCCGCAGGCACGCACCTAAGTGGCTGATAGCTGTTTTTAACTTCACGGTCTCAGCACTACCTTGATGCAACCGTTCGCGCCGCTGTCGAACGTCGAATAGCCCTGCGCGCCTTCTTCAAGCGCGAACCGGTGGGTAATCACAAACGACGGATCGATCTCGCCATTCTCCACAAGCTTCAGCAGAGGATTCAGATACCGGTGCACGTCCGTTTGGCCCATCCGGAGCGTCAGCCCTTTGTTGAACGCGACGCCGAGAGGGAACTTGTCAGCGAGCCCCCCGTAAACGCCTGGGATCGAGACCGTGCCGCCTTTGCGGCATGAGTAGATGGCCTGGCGAAGCGCGTGCGTGCGGTCGGTCTCGAGTTTCACGGCCATCTTCGCGTAGTCGTAGAGGGCGTCGATGGCGGTGCCGTGCGCCTCGAGGCCCACCGCGTCAATACACGCATCCGGACCGCGCCCGCCGGTCGCGGTGCGAAGCCGCTCGTCGAAATCCGGCGCCTCGTAGTTAATGGGCTCGGCGCCGCCCTTCTGCGCGAGGCAGAGGCGCGTGTCCACGTTGTCGATCGCGATCACACGCTCCGCTCCCAGCAGGAAGGCGCTGCGAATCGCGAACTGGCCGACTGGTCCGCAGCCCCAAACCGCGATCACGTCACCCTTCCGGATGTCGCAGTTCTCAGCCGCCATGTAGCCCGTAGGGAATATGTCCGAAAGAAACAGCGCCTGCTCGTCGGTCACGCTGTCGGGAATTTTGACAGGACCCACATCCGCGAACGGCACGCGCACATATTGCGCCTGCCCGCCCGCATAACCGCCGAACATGTGGGAATAGCCGAACAGCCCTGCACCGCTCGATCCATACAGCTTCTCCGCCATCGCGGCATTCGGGTTCGAGTTGTCGCACAGAGCGGTCATGGTGTGCTGACAGAAATAGCAGTTTCCGCACGCGATGCAGAACGGCACCACAACGCGGTCACCCTTCTTCAGATTCGGCACCTCTGTTCCGACCTCGACGACTTCGCCCATGAACTCGTGGCCAAGAATGTCGCCGGGCTCCATCGAGGGAATCACGCCGTGGAACAGGTGGAGGTCCGACCCACAGATCGCGCTGAGCGTGGTTTTGACGATGGCGTCGCGCTTGGTAAGGAGTTTCGGCTCAGGCACGTTTTCGACGCGCACGTCTTTTTTGCCATACCAGCAGATTGCCTTCATGATCTTTCCTCCAGTCCGTAACCCTCTGGAATCGCCGGCAGAGGTACCGAGCCGGCACCTCTGAAGGGGATACCGGGCACGGCGGGCACGAGTGCCCGCGCCATGTGGTCCCCGAGTCTCAGTGCGTGAACGCCGGAGAGTCGCTTGCCGGGAAGGACTCTTCCGAAGCCGCCCCCACGGCGTCCGAACGCGCCTGCTGCGGGGATGGCGTTTCTTCACCCGGCTCTTTCGGCCCGGCCGACTGGCCGCTGGTCCCCGCGAGCACGCCCGCTTCTATGCGCGCCTTCAATCGCTTCAGGTCGGCATGCAGACGCGCCGCCGGATCTTCGCCGAACAACTTCGCGGCGAGAGCTCCGAAAGCTCCGCCTGGCGGCATGTACATAATCTCGAGCGCGACCTCGGTGCCGCGGCCGCCGGGTGCGTCCTTAAAATGCACCGAGCCCGCGTTGGCCACTTCCGAACCGTCGAGCGAGCGCCACGCGATCAGCTCGTTTTCTTTTTCGTTGATGATCTCGGCGTCCCATTCGAGGCCTTTGCCGCCGGGGCCTTTCGCCGTCCATCGCGTCTTCCGGTCGCCGCCGTCGCCGATCGTGCGGACGGATTCGACATACTCCATGAACTCGGCGATATTCGCCAGATCGCGCCAGAACGCGTAGACTTCCGCGCGCGGGCGGTTGATCGTGATCGCCTCGTCGATGCGCACACCGGAGCCGTGCGGCACGCTGACGGAGCCGTTTTCATGGTCGCGCGTACCCGCCATGTTGATTCCCAGAGCCTGGTAACCGTGAGAATTTCCCGTGATGCCGCGGCGCAGGAACTCCACGCCCACGAGTGCCACCGCCGTTCCCGTCCAGCCTTTATCCCGAAGGCCTTTGCCGACCAGCAGCATGCCGGCCGCGACCGACGCGGTGCGCTCGACCTTTCCTATGTTGGGTCCCGCAGTTGGACCCTGGTATTTGTGCCGGATGATCTCCATGGAAGCATTTTCCAGCAAGTGCAGAACCAATCTGGGCGCTCGGAAGCAGCGTTATAACACATTGATTTTGCGGGCGGGGCGCGGCGGAGGCAAATCAAATTGGCCAGGCGCCGGTATGATTGCCGGGCCGACATCCCTGAAGGGGATGACCGGACGCGGCGGGCGAGAGCGCCCAGGCCACGGGGCTTGCGATACAGAGGCTCTATTTGATTGCGATGGTGGCCGCGACCTGGCCGGGTGACGCCGTATTGTCGCTTGGAATACTGTTCATCAATACTTTGATCGGAACGCTATTGCCGCTCGGCGCGTTGGCAGGCACGAGGACGTTAATCTGCCACACTCCGACAAGTGTCGGCGCAAGCCCTGAGTACTGCACGTTCGCATCGGGAACGGCGATCGCGTTGGGGGCGGCGCCGAGCAGAATCTGCGGGTTCGTCGCGGTGGGCACCACTCCGGGCGCCGCCGTTCCTTCGGCCGGCGGATTGGCGACCGGCCCCTGGCCAGTCCCGAACAGGGTGACGTAATGACCTCTCGCGACGGCGTTATTCGGGGCGTTTATGGATCCATCGTCAGTGTTGATAGCCGCGACGCCGCCGCTGCCGGAGCCACTGAGCGTGAACAGACCCGGCGAGGCGGTATTGAGCGGCACCTCCGCGCCGCCATAAACCTGCCCGGTCGACTGATTCACAACCTGCACGTCGACGGTTCCGGCGGTGGGAAGCGTCAGCGAGAGTGGGAAATTGATCTGTCCCGGCGAGACGTAGAAGAGCGAGGCAGGCGTGTTGTTCACCAACACCTGAGTGCCGGCGAGCGTGGTGGGAAGCGGAAACACGCCGGAGGGTGCGCTCGCGGTGCCGGTCGACAGTATGTTGTTACTCGAACCGGCCGGAAAAACGGCGGCGAATGCGCCCGCGGCGAGCGCCCTTCCCGCAAGATAGTTCGCGGCGTTGACGACTCCGAGGCCCGGCGCGAAATAGAGCACACGGTTGACCCCGTCGGCAATCAGCAGGTTACTGAAAGAATCGACAAATGCGGAGCGGGGCGCAATGGCCGGCAGAGAGGCATCGGAGGCGTAATTCCTCAACAACAACTGATCGTGCGCCGGATAGTGCAGCAAGCCGTTGGCGCCGCCATTCGCCACCCAAAACTGACCGTCCGGGGCCATGCCGATCGATACCGGGCTCGAAAGACCCGCCGCCAGAGAGAACGACGGCGTCGCGAAGGTGTTCGGCAGGTTCTGCAGCGTGTCAAAAAACTGCACGCGATTGTTGCCGGTGTCGGCTACGAGCACGCGGTCCTGCGGGTCGACCGCGACGCCGCGCGGCGCCGAGAGCCGGGTCGCGTCGACGCTGGTCGCGGTGGAATTGAAACCGGGCTGGCCGATTACCTTCGTCGCGCTCATGCCGGTCGAGAACGGTTTCGGGAAGAAAAGCACGCGGTTCTGACTGATATCGGCGGCGATCAGATAACCGTCGGATTTGGAGGCATCCGCGCCGTCCTTTGTGAACGCGAGCGAAATCGGCGAGGCCATCGTGCGCTCAGTCGGGTCGGTCACGGTGGAGGTGAACGACGATTGGCCGATCACCATGTCGGCCGTCTCGAGTGTCTTTGTGCCCGATGCGAATGGGGCGGGGAAGCGCAGGATGCGTGCGTTGAACGTATCCGCGACGTAGAGATTTCCGGCTGAATCGAGGGCGAGGCCGGTGGGTCCGTTGAGACCCTGTGCGTTCGGCAGAGTGGAATCGGCTGATGGATAATTCACGGTCGAGCGGGATAAATCGGGCTGGCCGATTACGATGTCGGCCGTCTGGCCGGCAACAGCGGCGTGAAAATCCTTAAAGCCCAGCACGCGATTGTTGCCGCTGTCGGCTACGTAGAGGTGCGGCGGAGTGGCGGTCAAATCCAGAATCGCCGTGCCAGAGATGCCCGACGACGGGACGAGATCGAATTCCTTGCCCTCGGTCAGATTAGGTGCGCGATCGGGAAAATCGAGCTGGCCGATGACCCGCGCGGCTGTCCCGGAGAGTCCGCCGGGACCCGACGAAAACACCAGCACGCGATTATTGCCGCTGTCGGTGACGAAAAGTTCGCCGCCCGCCAGCGCGGCGTCCGACGGCCCGCTCAAACTGCCGGCCGAAGTTTCCACCCCTTTGTTGCTCTTGAAATCCGTAAACGTGTCCTGGCCCACTACGGCCGACGCTGTGGGCGAGAACTGCGTAAATTCGCTCTGCCAGCTATCGACGGCCGGATAGATCACAATCCGGTTGGCGGCGCTGTCCATCACCGCGATGTTGGTCCCCGTCGCGACCGCGCTCGCCGCGCTGCCGAGGGCAATCGCGCTGAGCGGTGGCGCGTTCTGGGATGTATCCACGCCGGCGATGCGCAGCGCGGGTGTGCTCGATGTCAATCCCGACGGATAGACCAGCACGCGGGCGAGTCCGTCGGCTACCAGCATCCGTCCGGATGCGTCGAAAGAGACGCTCGTCGGGTGCGACAATCCGGACTTCGAGGTTCGCGTAGTTGCGGCGACGCTCGAAACCAGGTCAGCCTGACCGATGACGACGTCGGCCGCGGGACCGTTTTGCGCGGACTTCAGAACAGATGCCGGATAACGCAGGATGCGGTTATTGCCGGTGTCGGCGACCCACAGATTCCCCGAAGAATCGAACGCGAGGCCGGTGTGGGAGAAGAAACCGGAGCCGTTGAGCAGAAGCGTTGTCGCTTTGACGCCTCCGTTGTTGCCGGTGGAGGCGGCGAAGGTGGTCTGCCCGATGATGAGATCCGGAAACTGATAGCCGGCCTGCTGCGAAAAAGGCTTCGGGTAGCGGAGGATACGGTTGTCGGCGGTGTCGGCGACGTAGAGGTTTCCAGAGGCGTCGACGGCGAGCCCAGTCGGCGAATTCAGGCCCGTGGAAAGACCCGTCGACGCGGAAGGGCCTTCGGTAAGATTTGTGAAACGATCCGGCTGGCCGAGGATGAGGTCCGCCTGCGCGCCTGCCGTGAGCTGGGTGTTGTATTGATAAGCGAGAACGCGGTTGTTTCCGGTGTCGGCGATATAGATGATCGGCGGAGATGCGGAATTGTCGATCGCGATTCCCAGAGGAACGTTGACTTCGCGGCCTTCCACGACGTTGGGTCCACTCGAATCGGTTGCCAGCGGATTACCCGCCGTGCCGATGAAGTGCGGATCGCCTAAAACCTTGACCGGCTTGACGAAAAGTGCCTGCCCGAAGAGGCCAGTGGCGCAGGAAAGCACGAGGAGAGCGAGCGAAGAAAGGCCCACCCTCAGGGCGAATCGATTGAGGCGCAAACTACAAAGATAGCATGCGATTTGCCGGACAGACCGTATTGTTCCGGCCTGCCCGGCACAACGGCGGACACCGAAAAACGAGTCCCGCGTTATGGCTTGTTGCTCAATGTCCGCCGGCCGTCCGGGTTCGCGGCGATGTGCTCCCTGATGTGTTCATTCCGGCGCGACTGCCCTCCGCGGCCTCTTCGTTGATGCCGCTCTCCGCCAGTTCGTTCAGCTTGCGATCCGCCTGCTTCTCTTCGTTCAGGGTCTGTTCGAGAAGCGAAACGGCTTCGACATAACCCAGCATGCGCGCATGAGTCCGGGCCGAGCCATACCCGGAGATTTCGTAATGCTCGACCTTTTGTGCCGCCGCGATCAAACCGGCATCGCGGACCGACGTATCTTCCGTATCGCCGGCCACGTCATCGCCTTCCAAAATCAGGCCTTTCATAGCCGCGCACTTTTTTCCAGTGGCCCTT
Source organism: Bryobacteraceae bacterium (assembly GCA_035552355.1). Classification (GTDB taxonomy): domain Bacteria; phylum Acidobacteriota; class Terriglobia; order Bryobacterales; family Bryobacteraceae; genus BOG-234. The sequence goes on from DASZLP010000261.1 coordinate 38,120, forward strand.
TTGTCCAGTTGGGCGAAGATTTCTTCCAGTCTTTGCACCTGATTTTGCGTCTCGTTAAGGTGACTTTCAAACGCCTGCCGCAAATCGTCGGATGCAGCCGCCTTCGCCATCTTCGGCAACGCTTTCGTCAATTGCTTCTCCGCGTCATAAAGATCGCGGAGCTCGTCGAGAAACAGATCTTCCATGGTTGCGACTGTCGCCATATGCACTCTCCTTGCTTGATTTGTTACGTAAAAACCGGGTCCGGACCCAATGACAGCAATCGGCTGGCCGGATGAACGCATGCGGGCGGCAATTGAACAGGAGGCCGTGACCCACGGCACGGCCGCGTGCATGAGAGCGATCAGCGAGGAGTGCGCTAACTTGCCAATGCCTCCGGAGCCACGCCGCTCGCGTTGTCCCAATCGGCGAACGCCTGATGGCACGAGCGCCGGGCCGGCAGCCCTGAAGGGGATGACCGGGCACGCCGGGCGAGAGCGCCCGCGCCACAAGGATTGCGCCCTAACCGATCGGGTGCAGGTGAACTGGCGCGTCGAGCCTGAAGTTCAGCACGGTTTCCGCCGGCACCCTTACATGGTCTCCCGTTGTCGCGACTTGTCCGACTGCGCCGGCCGCGCCGCCGGCCAGCGCGCCGATACCAGCGCCCTTGCCGCCTCCCGCGATGGCGCCGATCAAAGCTCCAAGCGCCGCGCCGCCGCCAACGAATTCGCCGGTGCGGCGATTCTGGCCGACGCCCTCGCGCCCGTTAGCAACGATGTCCTGGGTGTCCACGGCATAACGCCTGCCGTTGACGGTCACCGATTGGAGATCGAGCGCAAGCTTGTTGTTCGATATGCGGCGCACTACGAGCCACGCCTCCGAACCACGCGGGATCACGATCTGGCCGTTTGTGTCGGCGACATCGCGATCCACCTGAGCGGCAAAGCTTCTGGATTCGGAAGGGTCGCGCGAGTCGATATTTTCGTTCGTGCGAATCGCCATCTCCGTGCCGGCCGGCACAATCAGCCGGCGGGCCTCGCTGCGATCATAATCGGCTGGCGGGGGCGGGGGAGGCGGCGGTGGAGGTGGCGGCGTGGCCTCCGGATAGCGCGCCCGGCCGTCGCCGCGATCCGCGAGGAAGTTCATTGTCTGGATTTCATCGAAACGGAAATGGCGCAGGTCGCCATCGCGCTCGCGAAATGTGATTTCGTGATCGTCAGCGGCGACCAGGTTTCCCGTTAGCTGCCTGCCGTCGCGCAGGACGATCGTCTGGCGCGGAGCCTGCGCTTGCAACAAGGCGGGCACGAAGAAGACTGGAATCAACGCGGTAAATAAGGTTTCCTGAAGAAATCTCGAAACTTTGTGCATAAAATCCCTCGTGCCCCTGAACGATGCAATCAGGTTGCCAGCGCTTTGTGTGCATGCATTTGACACCAGCCGCGGGCACTTGAAATAATCCGCTGACGTGACTGATTCGATTGTTGAAAATCTCACTCGCCGGGCCTTTCTCGGCACTATTGCGGCGAGTTCCCTCGCGGGGCGCGGTTTGGCTGCGGAGCCGGTGGGGAGGGGAATCGTCGACGTCCATCACCATCTCTATCCGCCATCGTTTGTGACGGCGCTTGTGCGCGGCAACCAGAACCTCACGGCCGCGAAGGAGTGGACTCCTGAGCACTCGCTCGAAGACATGGACAAAGCCGGTGTGGCCACCGCGATCCTGTCGATCACCACACCCGGGGTTACTTTCATCGAGGGCGATGCAGCGCGCCGCCTCGCTCGTGAATGCAATGACTATGCCGCGAAGCTTGCCTCCGATCACGCGGGACGCTTCGGCAGTTTCGCGATTCTGCCGTGGCCCGACGCCGAGGCGAGCCTGCGGGAGATTGAGTATAGTCTCGATACGCTCAAAGCCGACGGCATCGGAATGCTGACGAGCTACCGGGATGACAAGCAGCCAGATAACCAGGGGGACAAGTGGCTGGGCGATCCGTCGTTCGCGCCCATTTTCGAAGAACTCAACAGGCGCAAAGCCGTTGTCTACACGCATCCGACGTCCGCCAACTGTTGCCGGAACGCGCTGCCTGGAATTCCGGACACCGCGATTGAATATGGCACGGACACGTCGCGGGCCATTATTCGCACGGTGTTCAGCGGGACGGCGCGGAAGTATCCGGATATCCGCTTCATCTTTTCGCACGCGGGCGGCACTATGCCGTTTGTGATCGAGCGCCTAGTGAATCTCGCGAAGACCCCGCAATACGCGGCGCAGTTTCCGAACGGATACACGGCGGAAGCGGCGAAGCTTTATTACGACACCGCACAGGCGTCGAATCCGGTCGCCATGGCGGCTTTACGGAAGATCGCGCCGGTTTCGCAAATTGTTTTTGGAACGGACTATCCGTTTCGGACTTCGCTCGAGCATGTGAAGAATCTGAAGGAGTGCGGCGTTTTCACCGCGGCCGAGCTGCGGGCGATCGAGCGGGAGAACGGATCGCGGATTCTGCCCCGCAGGCGCGCTTAAGAGGCGAGAATCGCTTACTGACGCGCGCGGCTCGGAAGCGGCGTTTGCGGTGTTACGGAGCCGCGACAGCAAGGGCGCGGTGCTCTCAGCATTCTTTTTTCACCCGTCCTAAAGTTCCGGCACGCCTCCGCCGATCAAGGCCTGTAGACAAAAGCGCCCCGGTGTGTGCGCAGTGTGCATTACCCACGGGGCCATCATCAGGAGGGAAGTCGGTGAGAAAGCAATTACGAACGGCACCATTCAAAACAGTTGCAACGGTAATCCTGGGTCTGATCGCAGCAGTTTCCGGATATTCGGCGCCCAATAAGAACAAGACTTCCCCCGACATTCCGAAGACCGGAAACGTGAAAGTGATCGTCCGCTTCACAACCGCGCCGAACGCCTCGGTTCATTCCGTGGTGTCCGCCAAAGGTGGAACGCTCCAACGCATTCTGAAGTCGGTCAACGGCGCGGTCTATTCGATGCCCGCATCGGCTGTGCCGGCGCTCGCACAGGATCCACACGTCGTCTACATTTCGCCCGATCGGCCCGTCGTGGGTCGTCTCGAGTACGCCAATCCCACCGTCCACGCCGATACAGCATTCAATTACGGATATACGGGCGCCGGCGTCGGCATCGCCGTGATCGACAGCGGCGTGAACAACACTCCGGACCTGAACAATAACTCTGGCCCAAGCCGCATTGTCTATAACCAGAGCTTCGTGCCTGGCGCCGGGACCGGTGACGATTACGGGCATGGCACGCACGTGGCCGGCATTCTCGCTGGTAACGGCAGCCAGTCGAGCATGCCGAACGACGTCCACACGTTCAAGGGCATGGCGCAGCAGGCTTCCATCGTGAACCTCAAGGTTCTCGACGCGACGGGCGCGGGCACCGACAGCCAGGTGATTGCCGCCATCGAACAGGCCGTCGCGCTGAAGTCGACTTACAACATCCGCGTGATCAATCTTTCGGTCGGGCGCCCGGTTTTCGAAAGTTATCAGGATGATCCGCTGTGCCAGGCCGCCGAGTACGCGTGGAAAGCCGGCATCGCGGTGGTCGTCGCCGCCGGGAATGAAGGCCGCGACAATTCCGTTGGTAACAACGGCTATGGCACGATCGGCGCGCCGGGGAACGATCCGTATGTGATTACGGTAGGCGCCATGAACGATGAAAGCACCATCGATCGCGCGGACGATCTTGTCGCCAGCTACAGCTCCAAAGGTCCGACCGGCATCGATCACATTGTGAAGCCGGATATCATGGCGCCCGGCAACGGCATTATTTCGATTGCAAGTCCTTCGACGACGCTCTATGGCATGGCCGCGGCGGGCGGTTTGACCGTGCCGACGTCCTACTATCGGCCGGGCGCAACAGGGCCGTCAACCACCTATTTCAGCCTCAGCGGCACCAGCATGGCGACCCCCATAGTTGCGGGCGCGGCGGCGCTGCTTGTTCAAAAAGACGGCAGCCTGACGCCCGATCAGATCAAAGCGCGGCTGATGCTGACCGCGACCAAAACGTTCCCGTCTTCTAGCTCCGTCACCGACCCGCTGACCGGTATTACATACACGAGCCAGTACGACATGTTCACGATCGGGGCCGGCTATCTCGACATCTGGGCCGCGCTGAACGACAACACGCTCGCGCTCGGGAGCGCCGATTCGCCGACGGCCATCTGGAACCCGGCAACCGGCGCCGTGACTCTCGCCGATACGAACACGCTGAATGGATGGATCGGCGGTCCCACAGTTTGGGACTCTTCCACCACGTGGGGGACATCCGCGGTCTGGGGCGGCGCTGTTCTCGGAACGACGACGGTTTGGGGAGACACGACCGTTTGGGGCGATACCACGGTGTGGGGCGATACGACAGTCTGGGGCGACACGACCGTGTGGGGCGATACGACAGTTTGGGGTGATACGACGGTCTGGGGCGACACGACTGAGCTGAAGGGAGAGGACACGCGGATTGTATCCGCGTCCGGGTTCGGAAGGAAGTAAGATCACCGCTTGCGACCGGGCGTATTCTTCCGTAGAGTGATCTGAAGAAAGAAGACGCCCATGCCCCGTTCCCCTCTTGTGTCTCGCCGCAAAGCTCTGACGGGCCTCGGTCTCGCCGCCGTTTCGATTCCTCGCCTCAACGCCGCCGAGATGACTGCCGCCGAGAAGGCCAATGTCGAGACGGTGAATCGATTCTGCGCGACGGTGCCCGGCCATGATATCGATAAGGTCCTCGGGTTTTTCGAAGAGAACGGCGCGTACCGTATGTCCGAACGCCAGGAACCATCGAAGGGGCGGCAGGCAGTGAAGGAGAAGATTGGCGGCTATCTCAGCCAGGTCGTGAAGTTCGACGTTCTCGATACGTGGGCGCGCGGGCCGATGGTGATTAACGAGCGAATCGACCACTTTGAGGGGAACGCGCTGAAGTCATGGCATGGGGTCGGCGTGTTCTTCCTGCGCGATGGGAAGATCGTCGAGTGGTACGACTATACGATCGGCATGGAGCGGGCGTGACAAGCGCCGGCTCGGCAATCGTGCCGGCGCTTGCCTCATCGAGGCTGTGAAATTTCCGCGCTAATCTCATAAACGGTGCCCAGGCTGACCGGACCCGTATGGCGCTACGCGGTTTGCGCCGCCGCCGTATCCGCTCTCGTCGCTGTATGCGTTGCCGTCGTTCATGTCAACGCCACGACCGCCGCTCTGCTGATGCTCCTCGTCGTCCTCCGCGTCGCCACAGCGTGGGGACTCTCCGAAGCCATCTTCACTTCGCTCCTCGCGGTCCTCGCTTTCAATTTCTTCTTCCTGCCTCCCCTCGGGACCTTCACTATCGCCGACCCGGAGAACTGGGTCGCGCTGTTCGCCTTTCTTGCGACCGCCGTCACGGCCAGCCGCCTCTCGACGCAGGCTCGCCGCCGTGCTGAAGAAGCTGTTGCCGGGCGCAACGAAATCAGCACTCTGTATGAACTCAGCCGCGCCATGCTGATGGATGAAGCGCACGACGCCGTGCGCGTCTCGGTCATGAAGACCGGTCAAATCCTGCGCCTCAGCCATATCGCTTTCTACGACGTCGCCGGCAATCAGGTCTACGGGTCGCTCACCGACTCCGGTATCTCGCACGCTGACCTCGTGCGGGTCGCCGAAACGGGCGAGCCGATCGGCGGCGGAGAGGCCACCGTGATCCCCGTCCGCCTCGGCGCTGTCATCGTCGGCAGTCTCGCGCTGCAGGGCGCGAAGCTCAACCCGAATACGCAGGACTCGATCGCCAGCCTCCTCGCCATCAACTATGAACGCGTGCGCGCCCTCAGCCGGGCCTCCGCCGCCGAGGTCGCGCGCCGCAACGAAGAGTTCAAGTCCTCACTTCTCGATGGACTGGCGCACGATCTCAAGACCCCGCTCACCGCCATCCGCACCTGCGTCACGCGTCTTATCGAGATCCCGCCCCGCACCGAAGCCGTGCGTCAGGAGCTGCTCAGCATCATCGATCAGGAATCCGCCCGCCTGCAGCGCTCGATCGGGGACGCCATCGAGTTCGCGCGCATCGAATCCCAGGAACTGCATCTCGATCGCCGGCTGGCTCCCGTTGCCGACCTGCTTCGCGGCGCCGTCGCGGAAACCCGCGATGAAGACGCCGCGCGCTACACCGTCGACGTGCCACCGGACCTCGCCATCGATATTGACGCCGGATTGATGCGCCGCGCCTTGCTGCAGCTCCTCGAAAATGCGCGGAAATATTCGCCGCCCGACACCCCTATCCGCGTCGAAGCGCGAATCCTCGAAAACCACGCGATCATCTCCGTAATGGACCGGGGTCCCGGCATCGACACTGAGGAGATGGAGCGAATATTCGACAAGTTCTATCGGGGACGGCAGCCGGGCACGGGCAAGAGCGTGGGCAGAACGGCGTCGAAGAGAATTGAAGGCACCGGCATGGGGCTGGCGATTGCCAAAGCGATCGTCGAAGCGCACGGCGGAAAAATCCACGCGGAAAACCGCGATGCCGGCGGCGCCATAATTTCATTCGCGCTGCCGCTCAATACCGTCCCATGAACACCGCAACCGTACTGGTCGTCGACGATGAACCGCAACTCCGCCGCACCATGAAGGCGACGCTGACCGATCTCGGCTACACCGTTATCGAAGCGAAAACCGGCGAGGAAGCCCTCGAAGTTCTGCGCCGCGACTCAGCGGATCTCATTCTGCTCGACCTCAACATGCCCGGCATCGGCGGGCTTGAAACCTGCCGCGCGATCCGTGAGAACTCCGACCTGCCGATCATAGTGCTGTCCGTGCGCAACACGGAGCGCGAAAAGGTCGAAGCGCTTGACGCCGGGGCGGATGATTTCGTCACCAAGCCGTTCGGCATTCAGGAGCTTCTCGCGCGCATCCGCGCCGCCATCCGCCGCACGCCGGCCTCCGGCGAGTCGGGCCCCCATACTTTCACGGACGGCGACCTCGAGATCGACTTCGACGCTCGCCGCGTCAGCCGCGCCGGGAAAACCGTCCGCCTCACGCCGAAGGAGTTCGATCTTCTCAAGATGCTGGTGGACCACCCCAACCGCGCTATTCCCCACCGCAAGCTCCTCCAGACGGTTTGGGGACCGGATTACGGCGACGAAGTGGAGTACCTGCGCGTTGTCGTCAACCAACTTCGGAAGAAGATCGAGGCTGTACCTTCGAAGCCCCATTATCTGCTCACGGAACCCTGGGTGGGTTATCGTTTTGCGACAGAATAGCTGTCAGCTAAACCGGCTGGACGGTTAATCCTGCCGGTTCAGCTTGCTGCGTCACCCCTGCCCGAGCGCCTCTTCGAGCATGGTCGCGATGCGTCCGGATTGATCCTCAAATAACTGCAGTTGCTTTTCAGCGGCGCGAAGTTTATCCGCCAGATGGAGACACGCCAGCACGGCGATGCGGGCGGAATCGGCGGAAGATGTGCGGTTCGCGATCGATGTCATCAGCTCGTCGACCTGCTGAGCGACCTCCTGCACTTCCCGGGGATCGGTCTCGGTGACGAGCGAATAGTTTTGATTGAAGATCTGAACTCGGACTGGCTGCTTCGGCATAAGCGCCTGTCCCAATTCTAAGGTGTTCGGCGCGCGATCAGGCGGCGCCTGATTGCCGGCCGCCTCAGGCGGCTCCCAACTGATCGATGTGTCCGAGCAGCTTCTCGATGCGAGTCCGCACCTGCTGGCGCTCGGCGCGCAACGCTTCGATCTCCTCGGTCAACTGCGCGTTCACTTCCTGCGCCTGCCCAAGCTCACCGCGCGTGGAGGCCAGATCCTTCAGCGCCGTATCCTTCTCCTGCCGCAACCGGCCTACAAGAGAGACGGCTTTCTGGATGCGCTCTTCGAGATGGCTGAGAGTATCGATCTCGGGTTCCTGTTGGATGGCTGCCATTTTGGGTACCGTTGGCATCGATGAAAGGTGATTACGCCGCGCCGGCCAGAGCGGTCTTGACCCGCTCGGCGATCAGCGTGAACTGCGCGGCATCGGCGGTGGCGGTCTGGGCGAGGACCTTCCGGTCAAGCTCGATGCCGGCGAGCTTCAGCCCATGCATGAACTTGCTGTACGTCAAGCCTGCTTCACGCGCCGCGGCGCTGATGCGGACGATCCACAGCGAGCGGAAGTCGCGCTTCTTGCGCTTGCGACCGGTGTAGGCAAACTTGAGGGCGCGCTCGACCGCTTCCTGCGCGGAGCGGTGCAGTTTGCTTTTGGTAAGAAAATATCCCGAAGCGAGTTCGAGCGTTTTGGCGCGGCTGGCGCGCCGTTTGGTACCACGTTTGACTCTGGGCACGTTTTTCTCCTTGGTAGTTTCGAACCTTCCGGTTCGGTTGGCGGCGAAACGGGCACGTGCGGTGGCTCCGTTCGCGCGTCTTTTTAAAGCGCGCACAACGGCCCTTCGGCCTGTGCGCTCATTTTCTCAAACCGCGCACAACGGCCCTTCGGCCTGTGCGCTCTGGCCTGATCCTTCTAGTACGGAATCATGCGCTGCAGCTTGGCCTGATCGGCGTCATCCGCCACAACGCCCGTGTGAAGCTTGTTCTTCCGCTTGCGCGCCTTGGACGTGAGGATGTGCCGGGCAAACGCATGCTGCCGGACAACCTTCCCCGTCCCGGTTTTCTTAAACCGTTTGGACGCACCTTTATGGGTCTTGAGTTTGGGCATTTTGAAATATTCCGGGAAATCAAAATTCTACCACAGGATACGCATATGCCGGATCGTGGTACCGGGTACCGCTGGCAGTGTTCCGCACGATCCAGACTCGTACAATTGAACCAGCAATGGAATTGTCGCGGGACGGACAGTCCCTCGCCGCGGAGCAGACCGTCGGGCATTTTGCGCTGGTCTCTTACATACCGCACCCTCTGGCCGCGTTCCTTGACAAGCTGCGGCTGGACCTGACGCCCGGCAGCAAGCCGCGCGCGCATGTCACGATCCTGCCGCCGCGCCCGCTCCACGACAGCGTGAAGACTTCCATTCAGGAGATCGGCGCGCATCTTCGGCACGCGCTGCCGTTTCACATCGAGCTCGGTGACATCGAGGTCTTCGAGGCGTCTCACGTGGTGTATCTCGGACTCTCCGCGGGCGTCGCGGAATTGCGCCGCTTGTATGCTCTTCTGAATCACGGCTGCCTCGAATACAACGAGGTGTTTCCGTATCATCCGCACATTACGATCGCGCAGAATATTCGTCCGGAGGACGTGGACCTCATGGCGGGGATCGCGCGGGACACGTGGGCTGGCTGGCGCGGTCCGCGCGGGTTCGATGTGGCGGCGCTCTCATTCGTGCAGCATGTTGCGCTGTCGGTGTGGGTGGATGTCGCGACACTGCCGCTGGGTGCGGAATCGGCCGTGGGAAGCGATGGCCGCGGGGCCCGGTAACACTATTCAGATATTCCGGGTGATCTTGCTCAGCGCGCGCGGGCGGTCCGGATCCAGACCTTTTTCGGCCGCCAGCGCCGCCGCGAACAACTGGGCCGGAATAATGTACGGAATCGGCGAGAAAGCTTCCGGGATGCGGGCCGGAATCGAAATCACGCGCGAGGCGTAGTTGGCCGCGGTCAGATTCCGCCGGTCGGTGATCACGACCGTTTCCGCCTTCAAATCCCGCAGCCGGATTAACATCTCCTCGATCGAAGGCCACGTCGGCCCGGAGGGTGTGAACAGGAACGCCGGAAAGCTCGGGTCGACCATGGCGATGGGGCCATGCAGGAAGTCGGCGGAGGAGAAGCCTTCCGCGATCACATAGGATGTCTCCTTCATCTTCAATGCGAACTCGAAGGCATTCGCATAGTTCAAACCGCGGCCGACCGCGACGGCGTGATGCATAAAACGATAGCGCTCGGCCATGGCGGCGATTTCGGTTTCGAGCGTGAGCGCGGCCGCCGCATAGTCCGGAATGGCCTCGAGTTCCTTCACGCGAATCTTCGCGCCCAGCGCCCATGCGACAAGATAGAACGCCATCAACTGGCCGGTGTAGGTCTTGGTGGCCGCGACACTGCGCTCGCGCCCGGCGCGCACGAGGAAGAGGTGCTCGGCGAGATTGGCGAGCGTGCTGCGGGGCTCGTTCGTGATCCCGACCGTAACTGCGCCGGCCTTCGCCGCCTGCTCGAGGACCACGTTGGTGTCGTCGGATTCTCCCGACTGCGAGATCGCCACGACGAGCGCGTCTTTGTAATTCATGCGCGCGCCATAGATCGTGAAGACCGACGGCGCGGCGAGCGAGACGGGAATTCCGGTGGTGATCTCGATCAGGTAACGTCCAAACTGTGCGGCGTTGTCGGACGTGCCGCGGGCTACGAGAACCGCGAGCCGGGGCTTGCGGCGGTCCATCACCGCTTTGAATTTTTCGGCGCGGCGAAGCTCCGATGTGAGCGTGCGCGCAAGGGACTCGGGTTGTTGGCGGATCTCGTCGAGCATGCGGGACATGGCGGGTGGGGTTTGCTGATTATCGTAACCGTTTCGATCGCGATGCCGGCGAGTTTTCAGGTCCTGCCTCAGGGTAACTCAGAGCGGCTCAGGGCGCGCAAGTCATTGAAAATACGCAGAGCCGAATTTGCTCTGCCGCCCCTGGATGACCCGGCCTGGGGACACTTTGGGGCACACCAAAAAAAGTCGATCAGGCCAGGCGTCTCTCATATTGTTCGCTGGAACCTGATGAGTTCACGTCGCGGCCACCGTATCGCTGGAAGAATTCGGCCAGTGGCACGCCTGCGCGTGTCCTGGGCGGCTGGACATGCAAGCTGCGCCGTCGCTTTAATGAGAGCGCGGAGGATCCAATCCAGGGACCTCCGGAACCGCTGGAGCCGCGACGGGACGAACCGCCCAATCCGCCATCTCAATTGAGGCTCTTTGAGAGAATCGCCATCGGAGTTGGCCAATATACAAACGATGGATGTGATTTTCACCTGAAATCGCTTCGCCAGCGCAGGCCATTGTGAACCGCGCCACTCCGGTAAGATCCAGAGCTGATCAACCCCGCTCAATCCCATCCGGCCGATTCCAGGTCCGCAATGTTACATTGGACCTGTCCCCCCACATCCTTGGAAAATGCAGCCGGAAAACGCAAGCTCCGCGGGTCCCAAATTCCAGCGCCTGGTTGAGATCATGGCCCGCCTGCGCGCTCCGGGAGGCTGCCCCTGGGATCGCGAGCAGACGTTCGACTCGATCAAGCCGTACACGCTCGAAGAGACCTACGAGGTTCTCGACGCCATCGACCGGCGCGATTGGGAAGAGCTGCGTGCCGAGCTCGGCGATTTCATGCTGCAGGCGGTCTTCTTCGCGCAGATGGCGGCGGAGGAAAAGCGCTTCGACATCTCCGATTGCCTCGACGCGATTAATGAAAAGCTCGTACGGCGGCATCCTCACGTGTTCGCGGATGAATCCGCGTCGACGGGTTCGGAAGTTCTGAAACGCTGGGACGAGATCAAGGCCGAAGAGCGGAAGAACAAGAAGGAAGCTCCGCAGGACCTGCTCTCGTCGGTGCCGCGCGCGCTTCCTGCTCTGGTTGAAGCGCAGCAAATTTCGTCCCGCGCCGCCCGCGCCGGATTCGACTGGAACAACGCGGAAGAAGTTCTCGACAAGCTCGACGAAGAGTTGCGCGAATTCGCCGAAGCCCGCGAGCGCGGAACCCATGATCAGATCGAAGACGAGCTGGGCGATCTGCTGTTCGTCCTCGTAAACCTCGCGCGTTTTGTGAAAGTCGACCCCGAGCAGGCGCTCCGCCGCACGAACCAGAAGTTTCGGCAGCGCTTCGGTCATGTCGAGCGTCGGCTCACCGCGCAGGGCAAGACGGTCTCCGGCACGCCCATCGATGAATTGGAGGCGCTCTGGCAGGAGGCCAAGAGTTGATCGAAATTCGCGAGCTTTCCGAAGAGGCGGAACTTCGCGAAACCGTCGCGCTGCAGAAAATCATCTGGGGATGGGACGATGCCGATCTGCTCCCCTTCCGCATGCTCGTCGTGGCCACAAAGATCGGCGGCCAGTTGCTGGGCGCTTTCGACGGCGATCGTCTGATCGCGTTTTGTCTGGCTATCCCCGGCCTGAAGAAAGATGGCAAGGTTTATCTGCACAGCCACATGCTGGGTGTGCTCCCCGAGTACCGCAATGCGGGCCTTGGAAGCCGGCTCAAGCTTCGCCAGAAGGAGGATGCGCTCGCCCGCGGCATCGACCTGATCGAGTGGACCTTCGATCCTCTCGAGCTCAAGAACGCATACTTCAATGTTGAGCGGCTGGGGGTCGTCATCCGTCAGTACGTGCGCAACCAGTACGGCATCTCGACCAGCGCGCTGCACGGCGGCGTTCCGACCGACCGGTGCGTCGCGGAGTGGTGGATTCGTGAGCCGCGCCCCACCGCCGAAATTGTCGAGCGCATTGCTGTTCCCACCGAAATCACCGAGGCGCGCGCGCAACAAGCTCGCATAGCGGATGAATTCGAGCGCGCGTTTGGCCACGGGCTCGCAGCAGTCGGGATGGAAGGCAACCAGTACCTTCTTGGGCATCTGGCATGAAGATCGAACGAATCATGCTTCGGCATCTGCGGCTTC
>DASZLP010000262.1:0-4678 GCA_035552355.1 Bryobacteraceae bacterium
GTATCTCACGACGACGCACTTCCATCCGGAGCATGCGGCGGGCGACGCCGGATTTCCCGCCGGCACGTTTCTGATCCGCAATACGGTTCAGCAGCAGGAACTGGAGCTGCACGGGAAGGAACTCCTCGAGACTTTTCGCGGGCGCAACGCGCAATGGAAGGAACTGCTCAGCGACGTGAATCCGCGTGTGCCCGATGTGCTCTACAAAGACGAGGCACGGGTGGACCTCGGCGGCGTCACGGTGCGGCTTCTCTGGTTCGGTGGCGCGCACACGAAAGGCGATGAGCTGATATTCGTCGAGCCGGACCGCACGCTGGTCTCCGGAGACGTGGTGCAGAACAAGACTGTGCCCAATATCGCCGCGGATGGCGGCACGCCGGAAACCTGGCTCGCGGTTCTGGAGAAGATCTCCGCGCTCAACGCGGCGCACGTGCTGCCGGACCACAGCGCCGCCGGCGACGGTTCGCTCGTGCGGCAGGAGATCGCTTTCATCACCGACGTACGGACGCGCGCGCAGGCTCTGAAGAAGCAAGGCACTTCAGTCGATGACGCGGGGAAACAGGTTTCGGCTGAGATGAAAGCGAAGTATGCGGATTGGCCGAACACGAACGTCGCCAACTTCGTGAAGAGCGTCTACGCTGAATAGCGCCGATCAGTTCAGCAAATTCAGCAGCGCGAGAGTCTCCGCCTGAACGGCGGCATCTCAACCACGCTGCCCGCCGGCATACCCGTTTTGAGCGCCGCGGCCAGGCGATTGGTGAGCTCCGGATCGTTGATCACGGGCTGGATCCCCGGCATCTGCTCGATCAGAGGTTCACGCGGAGCGAGCGCCGCCGCGGCTTCCGCTTTGGCGATGCGCGCGATGGCGGCAAGCACGCGGGTGCGAACTTCGGGGTCGAAGGTCCGCACCGACAACTGCATCCGGACCTGATCGGGAATGATGTTGCCCTTCGTGCCACCGTTGATGGAACCTACGGTTATGACGACGGATTTTGCGGATCGTTCTCGCGCGAGACGATCGTCTGCCAGGCGAGCACGGTGCGCGCCGCGATCACGATCGGGTCGACTGTGTTCTGCGGCATTGCGCCATGGCCCCCGCGGCCGAAGATGGTGACGGTGAGAACATCGGACGCCGCGCGGAAGGCGCCCGCGTAGTAACCAAATCCGGCCGGCGGGCAGGCTGTCGTCATCGTGAAGAGCGATCGTGAAGAGCGATCGCGAATTGCGGTTTCGGAAAGCGCGTAAACAGACCGTCCTTCAGCATCGCCGCGGCGCCCGCGCCGCCTTCCTCGGCCGGTTGCGCGATGAGCATCAGGGTGCCATGCCATCGTTCCCGATGCGCGGCCATCCATTGCGCGGCGCCGGACCATGCCGCCATGTGGAGATCGCGCCCGCAGGCGTGCATCGCGCCGGGAATTTTGCTCGCGAACGGAAGGCCTGTCTGTTCGGTGACCGGCAATGCGTCGAGCTCGGTTCGGAGCATTGCCACAGGCCCGTTGCCGTTCCTGAGAATGCCGACGACTCCGGTGCCGCCTACGCCGGTGGTGACGTCGAAGCCGAGCGTCTTCAGGCGAGCGGGGAGCCGGGCGGCGGTTTGCTTTTCCTGAAACGCGAGCTCCGGCGTAGAACTACGATGGTGAACCTCGCAGCGTCGAAAAAGCCGCCAGGCGCCGGCACGATTGCCGGCGCGGCGGGCGAGAGCGCCCGCGCCACGGGCCTGCCGGGGCTATTGGGGCGAAAAGGCGAGCAGGACGTTTCCGAAAGGCCCGCCGCCGACCCCGTAACCCGAGCCGATATACATCATCCCGCCCACGATTACCGGACCCACCGACGAAATCGATCCGCCATGCGCATCCGCGACCTTGTTCACGGTGTCGAACTTCTGCGCCGTGTCGAACTCCCAAAGCGAGCTGCCGTCGGTTGCCGAGAGCGCGTGCAACTTGCCATCCGCGCCGGCCACGAATACAACTCCCGGAATCATGGTGGCCGCCGCGTTGTTGCTCGTGCGCACGCCCGCCGCGTTAATCGGCGCAAACCAGATGCGCTTGCCGTCTGACATCCGCAGCGCGGACATGCCGCCCGCGCCGAGCCCGTAATATACGTTATCGGTATCGGCGGCGCCGCCCCAGACAATGCCGCCGCGTCCACCTGCCGAGTTGGCGGCCACGCGCCACAGCAGCTTGCCCTTATTATCCGGATCGAGTGCGAACACCTCGCCACCCTTGGTGCCCGCGATCAGCACGCGCTTGCCATCCGGCAGCGTGCGCAGGATCGGCGAGTTGCCGATATCCGCATCCGGCCCCATCACCGACGGACACGCCTTGCTCTTGTTCGGACCGTTGCAGCCGCCCATGAACGCATCATCCGCCTGGGCTTGATACGACCACAACACTTTGCCCGAGTCCATATCGACGGCCACTATCGCATCGCCGAGCGGCTGCGCGGGCTCCGTCTCGGTGTCGCCCGTGCCGAAGTAAATCGCGTGCCGCACCGCATCGATGGTCGGCGAATTCCAAACCGACCCGCCCGCCGGACCATAAAGCTGCACGCCGTTGTCGTTTTTCTTCGTCGGCTTCGGATCGTCCATAACGAAGCGCTTCCAGACCTGCTCGCCGTTATTGGCATTGAGCGCGACCACGCTGCCGCGCGACGTGCAGCATTCGTAATCCTGATTGCCGCTCTGCCATTCTTCCGACGACGACACCGGCACGTAAAGCCGCCCGTTATAGAACTTCGGCGCCGCGGTGATGCGGGCGAGGAAGAATTCATCGACCTTGCGCTTCCAGAGCAGTTTGCCGTTCTGCGCGTCGAGCCCATAGACGTTGGCTTTGGCATCGCCGAAGAAGACGCCGTACTTCGTGCTTCCCTGCCCTCTCACCGGACCGATGCTGATGGCCGGCCGCACCGTGATGCCGGTTTCATATCCCCAATAAACGCAGCCGGTCTTCGCATCGAGCGAATAGACCCAGCCGATATCCGTGCCGACAAATATGCGCCCCGACGCAATGGCCGGCGGACTATAGGCGCTGATGCCCATGGGAAATCCAAAGGCCCACTTGAGCTTGAGCTTCGGCACGTCGGCTTTGGCGATGCCCGCCGCCGCCGTGTTCTGAAAGCGCGTGTTCTGTAAGTCGGCGCCCCAGCCGCTCCACTCCGGGCTCGCCGCGGGATCGGTCATCGGCGGATTCGAAGCGCACTGGTTTGGAAAGTTTTTCGGATTGCCGGCTTCCACGCTGCCGATCTGCCGGTAGCCTCCCATGAACTCGGCCAGGCGGCGCTTCTGCGGATCGGTCAGTCCCTGATCGTGCTCGGGGCGGCTCGGCTTCGCGACGACAGCGTAGATCTGCTCCGGCGTCATCTGGCGGATGCGGCGCGCGCTCGGGGCCTTCGTCGAGTCATTCTCGCGATGGCAGCTCATGCACTTCGTCTGAAAGAAGGTGAGGCCGTTTTCCATTCCGATGGGCCGCGCGGCGGGAGGCGCCTGGGCCCGCACGACACTGGCAGAGCCGTAGACAGCCATCGTACAAAGTGCAATGTGGAGGGTCCTGTTCATATTCGTCCTCGCGCACAACGGCCGTCGGCCCGTGCTGTGCGTTCCCTAATCTCTCACAAGGCCGGATTTGACGCAAGAAAGCGCGGCAGCGTGACTTTACCGGCCGCTTCGCTCTTCATCCCTTGTTCGGATCGCCGGTTTCAATCGAGATCTGAAAAATGCGGGCGTATCCGTTATCGAACCAGTTGGAGCGGGCATTCGGCGGCCAGCCGTCGAAATCCATCGGCGTGCAGCTTGAATCTCTCTGCCCGATCATGATGATCTCGTTCTCCGGCGTGGGCCAGATGCGGTGCGCGACTACATTCAGCCGCTTTGCCGACGGTTGCTGGGCCGCATAAATCGAAATCCGTGAGACTCCCGGCACCGCGAGGGCGGCGTTTACGGTGTCGGCCAGCATCCGGAAAGTCTCATCGGCGGTACAGGGAAGCGCGCAACCCTTAACAGCTATCGCCGCCGCCGCGTCGCGCAGCCGCGCGCCGGCATCCGACGCCGTAAACTCGGCGACGATATCTTCCAGCGCGACTTCGCGGCGCTCACGCGGCGGCGCCCACATCGGCGGGATTGATTGCTGTCGTTTGCGCGAGGGCGCTCGCTGTGTCAGCACCAGGCCGGCGGTCCCGAAGAAAGCGAGCGTCAGGAGGTCACGCGTGCGGGCCACGCGAAATGAAAATACGGGCGGCATCACAAAGAATGCCACCGCCGCTCCGCACGCTGCCGTCAACAGCAGACCGGCCGGGCGGCCCTTGCGCGTAGTAACTGCAAATACGAAAAAACTAAAGATCGCAAGCGACGCAATCCCCATTGCGTAGTGTTTATAACACTTCGGTCCGGCGTTTACCAAGCCGGTCCACACTCATTGCGGCGCGGCGGGCGACGGACCCGGATTCCCCACTGTTCCGCGATCCACCTTCGTCGCCTTGCCCTGCTTCTCCAGATCGCGCGCGCCTGTCAGGGCGTCGAGCATCATGTAGTTGCCTTCGTGGCAGGCGTACTCGTAAATCACGTAGCTCTTATCGAGGTGATAAGGCATGTGGATCGTCCAGGGCGCGGTCCAGGTTTTCGGATCGTTGATCGTTACGTCATAACTCAGATCTTCAGGACCTGTTCGCGTGAACTTTTCAGTCA
>DASZLP010000263.1:0-22266 GCA_035552355.1 Bryobacteraceae bacterium
GAGCGCGCGGCGATGTACTCGATCGCGATGATGCCGCAATCACAGGACCGCGATCTTTTCCTGCGCCAGCTCGGCGCGAAGGATGAAAAGCTGCGTGCGGCGTCCGCCGAAGCGCTCGGCAGAGTCGGCAATCCCGCCGACGAAGCGGCGCTCGAGAAGGCGTGGCAGGGTGAAGAGAAGATGGCCCCGCGTCTGGCGGCGGCATTTGGAATCGTGATGGAAGGAAAGCTCGATTTGTCGGAGGAGGGTGCTTTCCGGTATTTGATCAACACGCTGAATTCGGCGGCGAATCACGATATCGCGTACGCCTATCTGTCGGAGGCGGCGCGCAGGAAACCCGTGCTCGATGCGTTATACGGTCCGCTCGATCAGGGGACACGCGACGAGAAGATTTATCTCTCCCGCGTGCTGTCGGCGAGCGGCGACGCGGGTTCCGTGCCGCATCTCGATAAAATCAGCCGCGATCCGGACCGGGATGTGGCGGCTGAAGGCCTGCGGGCGCTGCGGTCGCTCCGGGCACGTCTGAAGATCTAAGCCCGATAATCGCTCCCGGTAACACATTGAAACTACCGAGCCGCGCAAGTCGGTAAGCGGTGCTTCGGGACTTCTGCCTCGCGGTTTTGCCGGCCGCGGCGATCCGGCTGAGAACTTTTTCCCATTTCGGCACTAATGGGAATGCGATGAAGGCGATCGAAGAGAATCTCCCTACGGGGTTCGTCGGCGCTTCACCCAGAATCCTCCAGCTGCGCAGCCAGATCGAGAAACTCGGGGCTCGTCGTACCCCCGTATTGATTCAGGGGGAGAGCGGCACCGGCAAAGAGGTAACGGCGCGATCCATTTATAACGCGGCGCCGCGCGGGCAATTTGTGCCGATCGACTGCGGCTCGCTGGTTGGCACGATGATGGAAAGCGAGCTGTTCGGGCACGTCCGCGGAGCTTTTACGGGCGCGGTCGATGCGAAGAAAGGGTTGATCGAGCTCGCGAGCGGCGGCACGGCCTTCTTCGATGAGATCGGTGAACTGCCGCTCGAACTGCAGGTCAAGCTGCTGCGGGTGCTGCAGGAGCACGAGTTGCGTCCGCTGGGTTCGCTGCAAAGGGTCAGTATCGACGTCCGCATTCTGGCGGCGACGAACCGCGATCTGCAGGCCGAAGTCGCGGCGGGGCGCTTCCGCGAAGACCTCTACCACCGCCTGAACGTGGTGCGGTTGACGATCCCGCCGTTGCGCGACCGCAGGGAAGATATCCCGCTGCTGATCGAACGGTTCCTGTCGATGGCCAATCGCAAGGTGACGCTTGCTTACGAAGCGAGTGAAGCCATCATGGATTATGACTGGCCTGGAAACATCCGTGAATTGATGAACTGCCTCGAGCGGATGATGTCGTTCAATTCGGGTCCGCTGCTGCACTTCGTGGATTTGCCCACGCCCGTCGCCAACTTCAGCCGCGCGCGCAATCAGGTTGGATTGGTAGCCACGGCTGCAGCCGCGGGCGCTGCGTCCGGCGTACGGCTCGCGACGCCCGCGGGCATGCCTCCGCGAAGTATCGTGCCTCTCCAGGAGCTGGAAAAAAGGGCCATTCAGAATGCGCTCGTACACACGCGCGGAGACCGCACAACCGCCGCTCAATTGCTGGGGATCGGGCGCACGACGCTTTACCGGAAGCTGAAAGAGTACGAACTCGAGTAATCAGCCCGCGAATCGGACCGCTTACAATATTTCCTGATCGCGCACCACACCCATTTGGAAAGCGGAGGGATCACAATGCATCGCGCTCTCTGGATTACACAATGGCTCCTCGCCTGCCTCTTCCTCTTCGCCGGTATTGCGAAGCTTGCCACGCCGATTCAGCCCATGGTCGACCAAACCGGACTTTCAGCGAATCTGCTGCAGTTTGTGGCGGTGATGGAAATACTGGGCGCGCTCGGACTGGTTCTGCCCGGCCTTCTCCACACTCGGCCGGAACTCACACCGATTGCGGCGCTCGGCCTGATCGTGATCATGATCGGCGCGACCGTTATTACCCTGCGGGTCGGGCCTGCGTTACTGGCGCTCCTCCCGTTCGCGACCGGCATGGCTGCGGCCTTTGTGGCTTACGGCCGGTAGCGCGATTTCTCAACGCGAGACTAGCCGCGGATCGGCGAGCGCCGCGCCATAGAGGGCAGAGCGACCCAAAAGATCGCCTGCCCACAGGCGCTTGTGACGTTCACGTCATTTGCTCATCGGTACAAACGCTACGATCGTCGACTTATTCTTTACGACCGTGTCACGCGACAGATGTGCGCGCGGCGACGATGTAGCGAGCGCCGTTCGTTCGTTCTCACTCAGATTGTTCTTGTCCTTCTTATTCTTCGCGAAGACTGGCCCGCCTGCCATGGTTGCCATCAGTGCAATTAAAGCCAGTGTTTTCATGGAATTCTCCTTCCCACTAATATCAGGAGCAATTTCCATGCCGCATAGCCGCATTCTTCTTACCCGCCGCGCAGCCCAAGCCGCGCGAGCACGCGCCGCACTTTCTTCGGTGAAACCGATAACCTCTTCGCCACGCGCGCCACTTTCCGGCTCTCGTGCTCCCAGATCTTCGGAATAATCAGGTCCGCGAAGTCCTCGGTGAGCTGCTGGAAACTTCTGTTCCCCACTACTCCCTGCGACCAGGCATGCAGGGTCGCATCCACGTTACCGTCGCGCACCGCGCGCGCCTTCAACAATTGCAGATCTTCCCAGATGTGGTCCTGCACTTCATTCTTCAGCAGACCCGCGGCCTGATCGCACAACTCGCGCGCCGCATCCATGCTGGCCGGAGACGTACTGCAGATCGTCAAGCCGTGCCAGATCAGCGCCCGCGCGAGCAGCCGGCGGTTTTCCGTGCGGCGCGCAAGCTCGACCGCTTCCTTCGCGGCCTCCAGCGCCAAATGGGCCACCCATGCCGGATCTTCGATCTCCTCTTCGAGCTTCGTGTTCTCGACCATGCATTCAAGCAGCCGCGCCCGCGCCATCAGGATATAGTCGTGCTTCTCTTCGCCCAGTTTGTATGCCAGACGTGATTCCTCATCGGCTTTGTAGAGATCGCCGGCATCGAGATGCAGGTGGCCGCGATTCACACACACGGTTCCCGCGCCGCGATGATTGGCGTGAAGCCGGTAAATCTCGCTCGCGCGGTCCAGATGTGCCAGCGCCTGGGAGCGCGTGCGTTCGTACTCGCCGCGCAGATCGGGCTCGCTGCGGCGCCGCTGCACGGCATCGGCATCGATGCGCTTACGCAAATGCAGAGCGATCAGCCGCTCGACGTACCCCATGTTTGCGAGCGATCGCGCCAGATTCCTGTGCTCCGGATCGCGCTTACCGTACTCCTCGATCGCCTGGGAAAAGTGCCGCAGCGCCAGCTCGTAGCGGCCCTCGCGCCGGTACATCCGGCCGTAGCTGGATTGAATGTTGCCGCGCGTGATGTAATCGTCCGTCTCGCGCAGCACGGCATCCGCTTCGCCCAGCAGCTTCAGCGCTTCCTTCAAACGGCCTTTTTGAAAGAGCAGCCAGCTCTCGGCCACGCGCATCGCAGCCGCCATGGGGCCCATGCCGGCTTCAGTCGCATAACGGAATCCTTCGGCGGCGTGTTTCTGCGCGTTTTCGTATTCACCCGCCTTGCGGCTGCATCGCGAGCTCCAGAAGTGCGCCAGCGCGAGAAGGACCGGATCCTCAATCTCGGAGTCGAGCGAAAGGACGAGGCCGAAGTTCGCCAGCGCCCGATCCACGTTCTCCTCGGCGACCCAGATCATCCCCTCGGCCATCAGGACGTGGGCGTAATCGAGTACCGGAAGCTTGACCCGGCGCCCCTTCGGAAAGCCCCCAAGACTATCCTGGACGGCATCGACATCGCGCCAACCGGCATCTACCCACTGAGCGATGTAACACAAAAGGGCCGGACTGTCCTGGTGTTTCGGGTCCAGACGTCCCGATTTGGTCCAATACTCGTCGAGCCGGGCCATTCCGCTGCCGATGCGGCGCATCCCCAAATCGCCGCGTAGGCCATTGACCAAGTCAAGTACCATTGTGGGTTATAGGGTACCAGAAAGTAGTCCAATACGGACCACTCAGACCATCATCACCCTGGAGGTTGAGCTGCACGGCGATTTCGTTATTTACTGAAAGCGCCATGCCGTCACGGGGACTATCCACGCCACTTCCTGCGCTCCCGCGCGTCATCCTTTTTCTCGGCTCGCCGGGCAGCGGCAAAGGGACGCAGAGTTCGCTGCTTGCCGCGAAGATGGGAATCCCCGCGCTTTCGACCGGAGAGATGCTGCGCGCCGAAGCTCAGCGTAAGACAGCCGCCGGTAAAAAACTGCGCCGCATTCTGGCATCGGGCGCCCTCGTTGCCGACGATCTTGTTTGTGAGGCCGTGGCTTCGCGGCTGAGGCGCGAAATGCCGCGGGGCGGCCTCATCCTCGATGGATTTCCCCGCACGCTCGCGCAGGCCGAATGCCTTGATGACATTCTGCGCGGGATGAATTTACCCGGCCCGACCGTGCTGCATCTCCACGTCTCGCGCGAGCGTATCGTAGCGAGGCTGGCGGCGCGGCGTCAGTGTTCGTCGTGCGGTGCGGTTTTCAATCTGGTTTCGCGTCCTTCGCGGCGGGGGGCAATTTGTGAGAACGATGGCGGAGCGCTCGTCGAGCGGGAAGACGATTCGGAAGCCGTTATCCTGAAACGGCTGACGGCGTTCGATCTGGCGTGCGCGCCGCTGGTGGAGTATTACCGGGCCGACGATTACCACTGGATTGACGGCGACCGCTCCACCGCGGCAGTTGCCGCGCAGTTGCTCTCGATCGTCAAAGCCAGAAAGCCCAGGCGGGAAAAAGCTCAGGCGGCCTGAGGGGCTGAATGGTCGTGGCGTAGCAAGCGCCGGGAAGGGTCCCGGTGCGGGCGGACAAAAGTTGTCCGCGCCACAGCCGGCATTATTGGCCACGCAGGCTAGAGCGGCGCGGCCAGTGCTTCGAGCTGGGCCGCGGCTTCCGCGAGTTCTTCCCGTTCGACCGCCCATGTGCCCGCGTGGCCAACCGCCACCCCAGCCGCGATGTTGGCTATCCGGGCGGCGTCGAACAGCGACATGCCCATTCCCAGCGCAATCGCGAGAAAGGCGGCGACGGTATCGCCGGCTCCGGTTACGTCCGCGACCTCGTTTCGGACTGCCGGCAGATGTCTCGAGTTCCGGCCCGGTTCAAACAGCGACATGCCGTCTTCGCCGCGCGTGACCAGGAGCGCGGCAGGAGCGATCGACCGTAACAGCAGATCCACCGCCGCAAGGAGGCCATTGTCATCGTGGATCGGACTGCCCGACGCCTCCGCGGTTTCCTTCAAATTCGGCGTCACCACGGTGGCGCCGCGGTAACGGGCCAACTGACGCGACTTGGGGTCGACGACAACGGGCACGCCTCGTCTCGCCGCTTCCGAGATCAGCCAGGTTGTGAAGCCGTCGCTCACAATGCCCTTTGCATAGTCCGAAATCACGCAGGCGTCGACGCCCGGCAGAACCTCGGCGCAACGCGCCCGCAGGCTGGTTTCGGCGAACTCCGGCAGCGGGAAGAGATCTTCCTCATCGAAGCGGACGATCTGCTGGCCTCCGACCGTGATCCGGGTTTTCGTTGTCGTGCGGCGGGAGCCGTCTTCAATGAGACAGGTGACGTCGACGCCTGCCCGATCGAGTTCGCCGCGCAGGCGGATTCCCGCATCATCCAGGCCGGTTGCGCCGGCCAGCCAGACGCGCGATCCCGCCGCCAGAATGTTGGCCGCCACGTTTGCCGCCCCGCCCGCCAGATAGCGGCGATTCGCCACGCTGACAACCGGCACCGGCGCTTCGGGCGAAATCCGCGATGCCGTTCCCGAGACGTAAGCGTCGAGCATCACGTCACCCGCGACGAGAACCTTTACACGCGAGGCTCCATCGAGGAAACGATGCACCCCCGTTATTGGCATGAGCCCGCCCGCGCGATCCGCTCGATCAATTCCGACGTCGACCGGCCCGGATGGAAGGGCAAAAATCGCACCTGCCCGCCGTATCCAAGCACGGTTGTCATCTCGGGCACAGGCCGCGCGCCATTCGCATACTCCGCGCCTTTGCAGTGGATGTCCGGACGGAGCCGCGCCAGCACCTGCTCGGGTGTGGGCTCGTCGAAGATCGTCACGTAGTCGACCATCTCGAGCGCTCCGATCGTCTCGGCTCGTTCCGCCTCGTTGACGAGCGGTCTCGAATCGCCTTTGATGGCGCGCACGCTGCTGTCGCTGTTCAGGCCGACAATCAGGATGTCTCCCAGCGCCTTCGCATCGCGGAAGCTGCGGATGTGGCCGACGTGGAGCAGATCGAAGCAGCCATTGGTCCAGACGACGATTTTGCCTGCCCGGCGCCAGCCTTCACGCGCACTGAGGAGTTCGTCAATCGTTCTGAGCCTGGAATCGGTTGCTTTCCCTGTCACTGTTGCGGCGTCTCAGCGCAACACATAAATAGAAGCGCTGATAGCCGCGGTGCCCGCACCCGTCAGCGAGTTGAGCATATTCTGCGTGATGCGCCTTCGGGAACTATCAGGCACCCACAGGACGTCGCGCGCCTGCAGTGTTACGTCAGGGATTTTGCGGGACTGAATCTTGCCGAGGTCGACCTCGATTTCATGCATCGCCCCTGTTGCATCCGGCCGGTAGATATAGACGGTATGGTTGTAGTACTGGATCGTTCCCTGCGCCTGTGCAATCGCAGTGAGAACCGTATTTGCGTTGCCGTCGAGAACGGGGAAAGGGCCGGGATGCACGACACTCCCCGCCACAATGAATTTACCCACATCGGGAACGCTGATCTTCTCGCCCCCGACGAGCCTCAAATTCAGTTCCGGCTGTGTGCCGGTCATCAGCGCCTTGTAAGGAATCCGCTGGATGGATTGGGCGCCGGAATCGCCATTCGGCTTCGTGACAATGATCTCCGGGCCCGCCTGATCGGGAATCACGCCGCCGGCGCGGGCGATAGCGTCAGTCAGAGTAACGTCGCCGATTGCCTGAAAGATAGTGGGCGTGCGCACGGCGCCCGAAACAGTGATCGGCCGGCTGTGATACTCCATTACGGTGGTGGTGACGAACGGATCGACATAGAGCTGCGCGCGGACCAGAGCCTCTTTTACCAGCACGCTGATATCGTCCGGCATGAGCCCCTGCACGCGGATCGGTTCCGCGAGGCCGGCGAGGCGAATCGATCCGTCGGCCGACACGCGAACCGTACGACTGAATTCAGGCGCATCGTAAACCTGCAGCCCGATCAAATCTTCCGGGCCTACTTTTTGCTGAACGAGGTTGGAGCTCGGACTGAGATCCGCCACCGGCTGCGCCAGAATCTGAGTTTGTTGCGCGGTGGCTGTCAGGGCGGCCAGCAAAACGGCTGAAATGGAAAGCAGGGTTTTCGTGCAGGACATAGGCGTTCGACTCCGCAAAGTTCTATCGATTATCTCATGAATCGAAGCCGGCGCCCTTCGATTTCCGAAGCACCGAAGCATTCAGTGCAGCCTGGCACGGGTAGTCGGTTCGAGGACTGCCATGCGTCCAAACAAAGCTGACTGGAGGTATTCGCGGTCCCGCCGGCGCCGCCCGGTCCAATAGAAGATCGGGTACGCCTTTGTTGCCCTGGTCATTCTCGCCGCCGTTATCAGCCAGCAGTGCTTCGGCGGAGAGAGAGGCACCAGCCACGCCGAGTCCGCTTAGAAACGAACGCCGCCTGATGACGTTGTTCCAGCAGCGGCCGAGTCCATCGGCAGGGTTCGGAAAATCGCGCTTTTCTTCGTTCCAAAACTTACGCCCCTGGCCGATTGACCTGCCCGAACGGCTGATGCGGGCTGATGCCTTCGCGCTGCATCCTGAGGGCATGGCATCCCAAAATTCTCTTCTCGAACTTTCCGACCGGCTCGCCGGCGCAGTCGAAATCGGTGAAAAGGCCGTCGCCGCCGTCTACGGCCGGCCGCACGTTCCTTCGAGCGGCGTACTCTGGCGCCCGGGTATTGTCGTCACGACCGATCACACGCTCAAACGAGATGAGGACGTAACCGTCACACTTGCCGACGGCCGAAACGTCCCCGCGACAGTCGCGGGGCGTGACGAATCCACCGACCTCGCGGTGCTGCGAGCGGCGTCCGAATCGGCAGCCGCTATCGCGCCCGATTCTTCCGTCAGGACAGGAAGCATTGTGCTCGCGCTCGGACGGCGCACCGGCAACGGCATCAGCGCGAGCTTCGGCATTGTGAGCGCGGCCGGTGGAGCGTGGCGTACGTGGCGTGGCGGTCAGATCGATCGCTTCCTGCGGCCGGACGTCAGTATCTACACCGGCTTCTCGGGCGGCGCGTTGATCGACGCGGAAGGGCGCGTCATCGGCGTGAACACCTCGGGATTAACACGGGGCACGGCGGTCACGATCCCAGCGTCGACTGTCTCGAAAATCGTAGACGAACTGCTGGCAAATGGCGGCGTTCGCCGGGGATTTCTCGGAATCGGCATGCATCCCGTCGAATTGCCGGGCGGCGGCGAAGGGCTGGTGATTCTTTCGCTGGAGCCAAACGGTCCGGCGGCGAAGGCCGGAATCGTCGTGGGCGATGTGCTGCTGACGCTGAACGGTGAAGCGGTCACGGAAACCGACGCGGTGCAGGCGCATCTGGGCGCTGGTTCAGTTGGCAAGCCAGTGGCCGCGGGGATTTTGCGCGGAGGCGTGCCGCAAACAATCGAGATCGTTCCCGCGGAACGGCCCGGGCGGCGCTGATGCCCGTTGCGGACTTTGAAAAAATCGCTGAGCGTCTTCGCCGTTCGCTGGTGCGGGTAGCGGCTGGCGGTTCCGGCATTGTATGGGACGCTCAGGGCCACATCGTGACGAACGCTCACGTAGTGCGGGGCGAGAAAACCGTGGACGTGAGCGCGGCCAACGAGCGCCGCGAGGCCCAGGTAATCTGGCACGACAGAGCCCGCGATCTGGCCGTCCTTTATACTGCTCCGCTCGCCTCAGTCGTTCCGGCGGTGCTCGGCGATTCCTCCCTCCTCCGTCCAGGACAGCTTGTGCTCGCCGCAGGAAATCCGTTGGGGATCACCGGAGCCGTTACGGCCGGGGTAATCCATGCGGCCGGCCCGCTGTGGATCCAGGCCGACATCCGGCTCGCGCCTGGAAATTCGGGCGGCATCCTCGCCGACGCCTCCGGATGCGTGATCGGGATCACTGCGATGATCGTCAACGGACTCGCCTTCGCCGTTCCGTCGAACGATGCGGCAACTCTGATCCAGGGGGTGCATCTAAGAAAGACGGCATGATACGTGTACTCGTCGCGGCGCCCTCCCCGGTCAGCCGGGCTGGTCTCCAGGCGCTGGTCCGGGACGGTGGAAACACGGTGGCGGGTTCCGCCGTATCCGGCGAACTCGTGGAGATCGCTATCGATCTCCATCCGGACGCGATACTGTGGCAGCTCTCTCCGGATGAAGATGCCGCCCCGACGCTGCGATCGCTGGAGGATCAGATCAGCGTCCTGCTTTCATCGAGTGCCGCCTTTGATCTGATCCGTGCCGGAGCGCGCGGCGTTCTGCCGCTCGATGCTTCGGCCGCTCAGATCGGCGCGGCGCTGGATGCGGTTTCCAAAGGTCTCGGCGTATTTTCGCCCGAACACCTGGATTCCGCTCCCGAGCGTGGTACGTCCCCACTGACGGCGCGCGAGGTCGAGGTGCTGCGTTTGGTCGCCGAAGGATTACCCAACAAAGAGATCGCCTGGCGTCTCGGGATTTCCGAACACACGGTGAAGTTTCACGTCTCGGCGTTGTTGGGGAAGCTGGGGGCCGGGAGCCGGGCGGAAGCGGTCAGCGCGGGCATCCGACAGGGCATGATCATGCTGTGAGTCAGGCGAAAAACTCTGCCCGCTTTTTCAGACACTCCTGGCGCTCGGGCTCGCTCAACGTCTTCAGCCTTGCGCGCCCCGCGTTAAATACGGCGCGGGACGACAAATTCAGCCGGACGAGATTGTCGCGATCCTGGCGCGGCAGCATGAGGTAGTGTTTCCGGCAATCGAAGATGCGGCAAAGCGCGGGACGGCGCGCGTAGATCGTGCATCCCGAATCGCCCAGATAAACGCACGCGCCATCCGGCGTCATCGCGAGAAGGGGGATCCGACTTTCGGGCTGGATCTGAATATGACGCGACGTCATCACCCAATTCCGGATGCAGCACGAGGCCTTGCCCACTCCTGCAGCATTCCGTGCAGCCAGTGCAAGGGACTTCTGTCTTAAGATCTGGTGCCGCCACTACGTCAACTGAATCGGCAGCTTACGCACCCGCTTGCCCGTCGCCGCGAACACCGCGTTGGCAACCGCCGGAGCGATGGCGGGAACACCCGCCTCGCCGATCCCGCCCGGATTCTGCGTGCTCGGGACGATGTGGACCTCAACCACCGGCGCCTCATCGATGCGAACCACGTCGTAGCGATCGAAGTTGCTCTGCTCGACGCGCCCTTTATCAATAGTGATCTTGCCCTTGAGCGCCGCGCTCAGCGCGTAAACAATGGCGCTGCGCATCTGCTGCTCGACGATGGCCGGATTCACCACATGTCCGCAATCGACCGCGCACACGATCCTGTGCACTTTCACCTTGCCCCGGTCGACGGAAACTTCCGCCACCTGGGCGGTGTAGCTGCCGACATTATTGACGACCGCAACGCCGCGGAATCTTCCCGCGGGAAGCGCCTTGCCCCAGTCGGATTTCTGCGCGACCAACTCGAGCACACCAAGCAGCCGAGGATTTTGCGCGAGAAGCTTACGCCGCATTTCGACCGGATCTTTCCCGCCCGCAACCGCGACTTCGTCCATGAAGCTCTCGACGAAGAACGTGTTCTGCGTGTAACCGACCGCGCGCCAGTAAGTCACCGGGACGCCGACTTCGGTCCATTGATAATCGACCAGCTTGTTGGGAATCCCGTAGCCCATGTCGTGCGAGCCTTCGGTGCTGGTGCGATCGATGCCGTTCTGCGGCGGTTGCCCATTCGAGTTCGTGATCGAAGGACACGCAATGCGGTTGTGCCACGCCACCGGCCATCCGCCGGCGTCGAGCCCCGCTTCGAATTTCGAATAAGATGCCGGCCGGTAGTTGTCGTGCTGCATATCGTCTTCGCGCGACCAGGTGACCTTCACGGGCGCTCCGATCGCCTTCGACACCTCGACCGCTTCGGTGACGTAGTCGGTCATGCCGCGGCGCCCGAATCCGCCGCCCATGAACTGCGAGTGGATGCGAACCTTAGTGGCCGGCAGTCCCGAAGCCTGCGCGGCGGCGCCCTGCGCGAGCGTCTGCATCTGCGTGGATGCCCACACGTCGCACCCATCCGCCCGGACATCGGCAGTGCAGTTCATCGGCTCCATCGTGGCGTGCGCGAGGAACGGCGCTTCATACACAGCGTCAATCTTCTTCGCCGCGCTCGCGAGGCCCGCCGCAACATCGCCGGTTTTGCTCACTTCGACGCCGGGCTTCTGCGCGCGCTCGGCGAACGTCTTGCTGATGTTGGCGCTAGTCTGGTTGGCGTTCGGCCCTTCATCCCACTTCACGTCGAGCAGCCGCGACGCCTGAATGGCCGACCATGTGTTGTCCGCCACCACTGCGACACCGCGCGATGTTTTGACGACTTGCTTCACGCCCACGAAGGCCTTCGCCTTCGTGTCGTCGAAGCTGGCGGCTTTTCCGCCGAAGACAGGGCAGCGCGCGATCGCGGCGTACATCATGCCAGGGCGGCGCGTGTCGATACCGAATTTCGTGCGCCCGGTGACCTTGTCGGGCGTGTCGAGCCGCTTCATCGATTTCCCGATGAGGCGGAATTGCGCAGGATCTTTCAGCGCAACATTCGCTGGCGCGGGTAACTTCGCGGCGGCGCCGGTGAGCTTTCCGTAGCTCAGCTTCGCGCCAGTTGATTTGTTGACGACAAAGCCGCTCTCGGCGCGGCAGACGGACTTGTCCACGCCCCATGATTGCGCCGCGGCCTGAACCAGCATCTCGCGGGCGGTCGCGCCGGCTTTACGCAGCGGGTCCCAGGAAGTGCGAATGCTCTGGCTGCCGACGACGCCCTGAAATCCGAAAGCCGGATCGACCGGTGGAAACTCCGTACGGAACTTGCCCCAGTCGCATTCGAGCTCTTCGGCGAGAAGCTGCGAGAGCGACGTCACCGTTCCCTGCCCCATCTCGACTTTGTGGATCATGAATGTGACGGTGTCGTCCGGCGCGATGTGCACCCAGGCGTTGAGACGCACCGGGTCGGCGGATTGGGCGGCCAGCTTCGAGCGTTCCGGCAGATAGAAGCCGACGAGCAGACCGGCGGACGCAGAAGCACCGACCTGCAGAAAGCCGCGGCGATTGAGTTTACCCGCGCTCATGCCTTACCTCCTGCCTTGATTTCGGAAGCCCGATGGATGGCGTGGCGAATGTCCTGATAAGTTCCACAGCGGCAGATGTTGCCGCGCATCACTTCGTCGATATCGCCATCCGTCGGTTTGGCTTTCTTTTCGAGCAGGGCCGCGGCGGCCATGATCTGCCCGGACTGGCAGTATCCGCACTGCGGCACGTCGTTCTCAATCCAGGCCTGCTGCACGGGATGCGTGCCGTCCGCCGACAATCCTTCAATCGTCGTGACGTTCTTGCCGGCGAGGCTCGACATCTGTGTAACGCATGAGCGCGTCGCCTGACCATTCACGTGGACCGTGCACGCGCCGCAAAGCGCCATGCCGCAGCCGAACTTCGTGCCGGTCATGCCGAGCGAATCGCGCAGATACCAGAGAAGGGGCATTTCCGGAATCGCGTCCGCGGAATGCGCCTTCCCATTCAGATTGAATCGGATTATTGCCATGAGGACTCCTGAAATCAAGTTTGGGACATTCGCGGGGTGAACGCAACCCGGCTGCGCGGGGGGAAACTCTAAGGCCGCTTCTGCATCTCGACCACGAGTTCCCGATAGTTCCCTTGCATCTCTCATGTGCCGGTGTAGCCGACCGGGAGCACCAGAGAGTCGCCCGGCCGATACTCATGCTTCGTGCCGTTGACCTCAGTGAGAATCAGCTTGCCGGTCAGCACATAAACGAACTCGTCGATATCGGTGGGCCGCTTCCGGTGATTGGTCCTGGCGGACGTGGATTCGAAAATCGACACGTGAAGCTCCTTGAAACTCAGGGCGTATGGCGGTGGGCGCGAATGGGCCCTGCTTCTGCCCGAGGCGAGGCTGATTTCGATTGATGAGGGGGCGCATGGGCCGTGGATCGAAGGGCCGGAGAAAGTCTTCGGCGCCATTCGGACTTTCTTCGACGGCGCCTGGCCCAGGGACGTCGAGAAGGTCACCGACCTCCAGGTCCAATCCGCTTCCGCATGAAAATCGTCGCCTGCGGATTATCGTTGTATCGCTCGCAGTACCGATATCCCTGCTTCTCATAAAAGTGGATCGCGGCATCGAGGTCGTCCTTGGAATCCAGATAAAGCCACTCGTAACCGGCGGCGATGGCGTATTCTTCGAGCGCCGCCAGAAGAAGCCCGGCGATTCCCTGCCCTCGTGCTTCCGGTTTCACGTACAGCCGCTTGATTTCGCCCGCTCGGGGCTCGAGGCAAGTTCCCGAAGAGCAATGCATCCGACCACTCCATCGGCACGAGCGAGCCATACACCCGCGCCGTCGCCGAAATATCCGCGTGCGAACTCCTCGCGGTCTTCCCGAAGCACAACCGACACGGCGTCGTAATACTCGCTTACGATCGCCCACGCCTCGTCGCCTTCGCTCGCCCCGGCCCGGCTGATCCACACATTGTCATAATCGTTGAATGCCGGTCACGATTGTGCAGGTCGACGCCTTCACGTCGAAGCCCTTCGCCGGGAATCCCGCCGCCGTCTGCGTGCTCGATGCTCCCGCCAACGAAGACTGGATGCGCCACGTCGCCCTCGAAATGAACTTGTCGGAAACCGCGTTCCTGCATCCGGAAAACGGCGGTTACCGGCTCCGCTGGCTGACGCCGGCCGTCGAGGTCGACCTGTGCGGCCATGCGACGCTCGCGAGCGCGCACGTCCTCTGGGAAGACAATCACCTCGCGCCGGACGCCGAAGCGCGCTTCCACACACGCAGCGGCCTGCTCACATGCAAACGGGCCGGCGGTTGGATCGAAATGGATTTCCCGGCCAAACTCGCCGAGCCCGCGGACGCGCCGCCGCAACTTTCCGAAGCCCTGGGCGCGGAGCTGCTTTACACCGGCCGCAATCAGTTTGACTACCTCGTCGAAGTGCGGGATGAATCGGCCTTGCGCGCGCTGAAGCCGAATCATCACCTGCTCCGCCAGCTTCCCGTGCGCGGAGTGATCGCAACGTCGCGCGGCACGGATTACGATTTCGTCTCTCGCTTCTTCGCGCCGGGCTCGGGCATTGATGAAGACCCCGTCACGGGCTCCGCGCATTCAGCGCTGGCGCCGTTCTGGAGCAAACGGCTGGGTAAGACGGAAATGACCGGCTTCCAGGCGTCGGCGCGCGGCGGCGTGGTGAAGGTCCGGACGGCGGGCGATCGGGTGTCGATTGCGGGCCAGGCGGTCACGGTTCTCCGCGGCGATCTGTTGTTTTGACGATACGTGACGTAAGCTTGTTGCGATGAAGTTCCGATTGCCGCCGGAAGCCTACGACAGCGAACCGCCCCCTGTGCTCGGGACCTGGCGCAATATCTACACGTTCGTTCTCGGCTGGCTGGCGCTGCTGATCGCGCTCTTCTACGCCTTCACCCGCTACTTCGCGTGATGAGGTTTTCTGATTTGTGGCCTCTCGAAGGAAAAACGCCGGCACGATTGCCGGCACCGCGGGCAAGAGTGCCCGCGCCACAAAGGCGGACTGAAGAATGAGCCTGCTCGACTGGATCGTCATGATGGCGACCATCGTCGCGATCCCCAGTTTCGGGCTCTGGCGCGGGCGCGGCGGCACAACCACCAGCCATTACCTGCTGGCCGGCAAGACGATGCCCTGGTATGCGATGGGGCTCTCCATCATGGCCACCCAGGCGAGCGCGATCACGTTCATCGCGACCACCGGGCAGGCATACGTCGACGGCATGCGCTTCGTGCAGTTCTACTTCGGACTGCCCATCGCCATGGTGATTCTCTCCGCCACCGCCGTGCCCATCTTCCACAAGGCGGGCGTTTATACGGCGTACGAATATCTCGAGCGGCGTTTCGACGCGAAGACCCGGGCGCTCGCCGCCATCATTTTTCTGATCGAGCGGGGAGCCGCCGTCGGAATCGCTCTCTATGCGCCCGCGATCGTGATGAGCGTCATCTTCGGATGGAACGACAGCCTGACCACGCTGCTGATCGGCGGCATCTGTGTTCTCTATACGATTCTCGGCGGCATTCCCGCGGTCACATGGACCGATGTGCTGCAGATGTCGATCATCTTCGCGGGGTTAATTCTCGCGCTCATCACCGTGGTCTCCCTGATGCCTCACAACGTGAGCTTCACCGACGCTGTTTATCTGGCCGGCGCGGTTGGCAAGCTGAATGCCGTCGATACGAAACTCGACTGGAACAACCGCTACAACCTCTGGAGCGGTCTTCTCGGCGCCACTTTCCTGATGCTCGGATACTTCGGCGCAGACCAATCGCAGGTGCAGCGCTACCTCAGCGGCAAATCGGTCGCGCAGAGCAAACTGAGTATGCTGTTCAACGCCATGGCGAAGGTACCGATGCAGTTCTTCATCCTCTTCGTCGGCGCCATGGTGTTTGTCTTTTACCTCTTCGCGCAACCGCCGCTGTTGTTCCAGAAAACGGCGATGAAGGCGATCCGGTCGCAGCCCGAATACGGCCAGGTACAAAGCCGTTTCGACGCCGCCTGGCAAAAGCGCGAGAAAGCCGCCGATAATCTGAACGCCGCCCGCAAACTGGGCGATCCGGCGAATCTGCAGTCGTCGACGGAAGCTTACCGGGCTGCCCAGCGCGACGTTGAAGGTGCGCGGCAAGCCGGCGCGGAGCTCTATGAAACGTCCGAGAAAAAAGGACGTTTCAACGACACGAACTACATATTCCTTACCTTTGTCACAACGTATTTCCCGGCGGGAGTGGTCGGGCTGGTGATCGCCGTGATCCTGAATGCAACGATGTCGTCAAGTTCCGGCGAATTGAACTCTCTTGCGACCGTCAGTGTGATGGATCTTTACCGCCGCCTGGTGCGGCCGCAGGAAAGCGACCGGCACTATCTCATCGTCTCGCGGATCAGCACCGCCGTGTGGGGTATCTGGGCCGTCACGTTCGCGCAGTATGCAAAGAACCGCGGCTCGCTTGTGGAGGCGATCAACGAGATCGGCTCTTATTTTTATGGGATATTGCTGGGAGTCTTCATCCTCGCCTTTTTCTTCAAGCGGGTCGGCGGCTCGGCCGCATTCTGGGCGATGCTGGGGGGTGAAGCGGCGATTATCGCCTGCGCAAAATTCACCAACATTGCGTATCTCTGGTACAACGTGATCGGAGCGCTGGCCGTCGTCGTCGCCGGACTGGTATTTTCCCTGAGCGCCGCCCCGAAGCCCCCTGTCGTGCATCAAGCCGATCAGGGCGTCCCGGTCTGAACTGCGCGGCGGGCAGCTTTCTACATTTTCGTCCTTCCGACGTCGGACACGCGAATTGTATCCGCCTCCGGGTTCGACGGCACGGCCACTGATCGGACGCGCGCACGAGCCAGCTTTCACTGGATTATTCTCGATATAACGTTGTACACGGTGGGCATGATCGCGGTCGCGGGTCGAGCGATCGAAGTAATCTTGTTCCAGAACTGGTCGGCCAGCGTCCGATGGGGTAATCGGTTCACATCGGGAAAGTGCCGCAACCAAAGTGCCGCAACCAAAGTGCCGCACCAGGGGGATTCCTCAACACCAGACCAGACGCGGATACACAATCGCCTGTCCGACGTCGTAACGGACGAAAAATGTAGAGACTCCAGTAATTCCGGTATCATAGCTGTAAGTAGTGTGCCCCTGAGAGCTTCCGTACAGAATGCCGGCCGCGAGCGGCCATGGATCGGGTATGCCTTTGCCGTCACCATCTGCGTTCTCGCATTCGTGGTGGAGTTCTTCCTTGACCGCGCGTCGCAGGGCCCTGTTTATCCGTTTTTGACCGCATTCATGGCCGTCATCGCCAGCGCTGCCTGGGGCGGCGCCGGTCCGGGACTGCTCGCCACCGCCTTACTCACCGGCTGGTCCGCCTACGATCTGTCGAATCATGACGTCGCATTTTCCGACACCCTGGTCCGATGCCTCGTCTTTCTTGTCGAAGGGGTTCTGCTCAGCTTCGGAAGCTCACGGATGTGGGGCTCGATGCGCAAAGCGGCGCTGAGCGAATCATGGCACCGGCAACTGGTGGAGACGGCCGGCGAGGGTATCTGGGTGCACGACGACGACAGCGTCATAACCTGGGCTAATCCGCGCATGGGCGAGATGCTCGGAATAGCCGTCGAGACTCTCATTGGCCGTAAAGTCGAGGAATTCTTTGCACCCGCCGACCTTTCGATGGAGCGCATCCGCGCCGCCAATCTCCGCAATGGCCGCAAGGAGCAGTTCGACCGGCGTTTGCGACGCGAGGACGGCCAGGAGATCTGGGTCCTCACCTGCAGCAATTATCTCGCCGGCGATATGCCGCGCGCGCTGGCGATGATGACCGATATTACGGAGCGCAAGCGCGCCGAGTATGCGCTGCGTCGCTCCGAGGAGCGCTTCCGCAACCTGTTCGAAGGCGTTCTGGAAGGGGTCTATCAGAGCACGCCCGATGGGCGCATTCTGGCGGCCAATCCGATGCTGCTTCGTATGCTCGGCCTGCACCGGGAAGCGGAGATGAACGACGTCAACATCGCCAAGGATCTCTACGTTAATCCCCACATCCGCCAGCGCCTGCTCGAGCAACTGGAGCGCGAAGGCGGCTTTCAGAACGTCGAATACGAATTGCGGCGGCGCGATGGCGCGGTGATCACGGTTCTCGAAAACGCGCGCGTCGTGCGCGACGAGAACGGCGCCGTGCTCTATTACGAAGGCACCCTGACCGACATCACGCCCCGCAAGCGCATGGAGGAGCAGCTTCGTCAGGCGCAAAAGGTGGAAGCCCTGGGCCGGCTGGCGGGCGGCGTGGCGCACGACTTCAATAACGTGCTCACGATTATCAGCGGCTTCGGACAGCTTGCGCTCTCCGACCTGGCAGCGGCGCACCCCGCGCGATCGAGCGTGGAACAGGTGCTGCAGGCCTCCGACCGCGCCATGGCTCTCACCCGGCAGTTGCTCTCCTTCAGCCGCCGCCAGACACCGGCGGAGGAGAGCCTCGATCTGAATCATCTCGTCGAGCGCTGCGGGGTGTCGCGAGAGCCCGGCGTGGTTCTGTCTCTTTGCCCCGAAACACTTCCGGTGTTCGCGTCGGCGAAGGAGGTCGAGCCCATCATTCGTGCGCTCTCGGCGCAAGCCCGCCGGACTTTCCCCTCCGCCAGCCTCGAACTGAGAACCGAGCTTGCCAATGCCGAAGAGGAATTTTGCCTGCGATCGCCCGGCGTGCAGCCCGGTATGTTCGCCGTGCTCTCGATCTTCAACCAGCAGATGGAGCCGGATCGCGAAGCTTCACCCGCAGCGGGAGGGGCGCGCGCCGGAATTGCCGAGCTGCTTGCCCGGCCGGGATTCGCCGCCATGCGGGCCGGTGAAAGCGCGGCGATCGGTCTTTCAGCCACGCACGCTACAGTGACGCACTGCGGCGGCTTTCTCGCCGGTCAGCGGGCGGCGAGCCAGGGACGCGCTTATCTGAGCCTGCACGCGTTCCTGCCGTGCGCGAGCGCGCCGCTCAACGCCGCGCCGGGCGTGATCGCGGA
Organism: Bryobacteraceae bacterium; assembly: GCA_035552355.1. Lineage (GTDB taxonomy): Bacteria > Acidobacteriota > Terriglobia > Bryobacterales > Bryobacteraceae > BOG-234. The sequence continues at coordinate 18,863 of DASZLP010000263.1, forward strand.
GCCTGCCGGTGAAACGATCCTGCTGGTCGAGGACGAACCGCTGGTCCGCGAGCTGAGCCGCGACATGCTGGAGCGCCAGGGCTACCGCGTCGTGCTGGCGTCGAATGCGAAGGAGGCGGAACAGATCAGCGGCAGCGCCGGCAGTTTCGATCTGCTCATCACCGACGCGGTGATGCCGAGCATGAGTGGTCCGGAACTGGCGCGGCGACTGCGGACTTCACATCCGGGGTTGAAGGTTTTGCTCATCTCCGGCTACACGGATGACCCGCCGGGCCGCGATGACCCCGCCGCGGACGGCGCGGCGTTTCTGCAAAAGCCTTTCTCGGCGGATTCGCTTGGGCGAAAGATCCGCCAGATGCTCAGCCGGCAGTAACCATACTGGACCTGCTGCGCCGGATCTGCCGAGCCGCGCACGTCAGCAAGCGACTGGAGTTAGAAATGAATCCCCACCAGCACTTCCGCCTGGTTTAGATTCGATATCGCCTGAAAATCGGCCGACCCCTGGTGTGTGTAGCGCAATTCTCCGCTGATCCGGACGAGCGGAACCTTCACGTCCACGCCCGCTCCCAGCACTACGCCCGCATGCGACTGCTGGATCAGGGTCCCCGCCCCCGACGTAATGCTGCTCGCCGCGGACGAGAGACTGGACAGATGATCGAACGACACGCCGGCTTCCACGAACGGCTTCAGCAGGGGCGCTTTGAAGCGGTACGCCGCCAGCACCGGGAAACGCCACTGGCTGCCCGAAACGTTTACCGGTGCGGGAGAGGTGATGTTGGGAAATACCGCCGGCGTGGCGGCGAAGCTGTAAGGCCGGTACAACGCATCGAACTCGATCCGCAGGCTGAGCGGGAGGTTGACCTGCAGTGCGGGCCCAATCGTAAAATTCGTGCTCTTCGAGACAAACGCGAAGTTATTCTGATTGGTCGCGTTCACGACGTCCGTAAACGGCGCGCCGCCCAGCACGCCGATCGACAGCGCCTCAGCGCTGGCTGAAGCGGCGAAAACGGCAGAGATAAACATTGTCTGAAAAAGCCTGTTTATAGTAACTCGTTGCATGGTGGAAAGACGGATCTTCGGCACGCCGCGTTCCATTTCCTCTCGGCCTCATTCACCGACCAAATGCAGTGCGATCTGCCGCGTCTGCGGCTCGGCCCGGTGCTCGAACACGTAGATTCCCTGCCACGTTCCGAGCGCCGCTTGTCCCTCGCGCACCGGAATTGAAAGGTGCGTCGCGGTCAGCGCCGCCCGAATATGCGATGGCATGTCATCAGCGCCTTCCGTCGTATGCCGGAACCACGGCGTGCTCTCCGGAACCAGCCGCTCGAAGAATTCCGCGAGGTCGCGCCGCACATCCGCGTCGGCGTTTTCCTGAATCACCAGCGAAGCCGAAGTGTGCTGGATGAAGACCGTGAGGAGGCCGCTGCGAATGCCCTGCCCGCCGATCCACTTCCGGACTTCACGGGTGATCTCGTAAAATCCCTTGCCGCGCGTCGCGACCTTCAGCTCGCCCTGCGCCTGCTTCATCGGCTTTCGATCTATTCGACCGTCACGCTTTTCGCGAGATTGCGTGGCTGGTCCACGTCGCAGCCGCGGCGCACCGCGATGTGATAAGCCAGCAGTTGCAGCGGCACGATCTCGAGGATCGGTGTGAAGAGATCGGGCGCGGCCGGGATCTCGACGACGTAATCCGCGACCTTGCTGACCTCGGTATCGCCTTCCGTGACGATCGCCAGCACCTTTCCTTCGCGCGCCTTGACTTCCTGAATGTTCGACAGTGTCTTCTCATAGAGCAGCGTGCTCTCCTGGCTCGACGGGTCATGCGTCGCCAGCACGACGACGGGCAGGTTCTCGTCGATCAGCGCGTTCGGGCCGTGCTTCATCTCGCCGGCCGGATAGCCTTCGGCGTGAATGTAAGAAATCTCCTTGAGCTTGAGGGCCCCTTCGAGCGCAATCGGAAAATGGATGCCGCGGCCGAGGAAAAGGAAATCGCTCGCACGGAAGAGCCTGCGCCCCAGCTCCTCATATTGCTGGTCGTTGGCGAGAATCGCTTCGAGCTTGTTTGGAATAAGCACAAGATCATGCACGAACGCGCGCGCGCAATCGGTAGTCAGACGTCCGTGAACCTCGGCGAGGTGCAACGCCAGAATCGCCAGGGCCGTGAGCTGGCAGGTAAAAGCTTTCGTGGACGCGACGCCGATCTCAGGACCGGCGTGCGTGTAAATCGTCCCCGCTGCCTCTCGCGTGATCATCGAGCCGACCACATTGCAGATGGCGAGCGTCTTCGAGCCTTTCAGCTTCGCCTCGCGCTGCGCGGCCAGCGTGTCGGCCGTCTCGCCCGACTGCGAGATCACGACGGTGAGAGTATCCGGCGACACGATCGGATCGCGATAGCGGAACTCGCTCCCATAATCGACTTCGACCGGAATCCGCGCCAGCTTCTCGATCATGAACTTGCCGGCGAGCGCCGAGTGCCAGCTCGTTCCGCAGGCGACAATCCTCACCTGATGGAACGCCTTGAATTGCGCCGGCGTGATATCCATCTGATCCAGAAAAATTCGTCCGGTCTCCTGGCTGACCCTGCCCAGCGTGGTGTCGCGGACCGCGCGCGGCTGCTCGAAAATTTCCTTGAGCATGAAATGCTTGTAGCCGCCCTTTTCCGCCATGATCGGGTCCCAGAGGACGTGCTGCACCTGACGGTTCACCGGCCGGCCTTCGAAATCGGTAAGCTGCACGCCATCCTGCGTAAGCACGGCCATGTCGCCGTCGGCGAGGAAGAACATGTCGCGCGTGTGGCTCAAAATGGCCGGCACGTCGGAGCCGACGAAGTACTCACCCTTGCCCAACCCTATGACAACCGGTGGACCTTCGCGCGCCGCGACAATCTTGTTGGGATCGCGGCGGCTCAGAACCGACAGCGCGAAAACGCCGCGCAGTTGTTTGACCGCCGAGCGTACGGCGTTCTCCAGATTGCCTTCGAAATACTTTTCGACGAGGTGCGCGATGACCTCGGTATCGGTCTCGGTGCAGAACTTGTGGCCTTCATGCTGGAGCTGTTCCTTCAGCGGAAGAAAGTTTTCCACGATGCCGTTGTGGACGACAACGATGTCCCCGGAGCAATCGCGGTGCGGATGCGCGTTTTCCTCGGTCGGACGCCCGTGCGTCGCCCAGCGCGTGTGGCCGATGCCGTAGCTGCCATCGACGGGATCGAGACGCAGAACGTCCTCGAGATTGCGCAATTTCCCCGACGCGCGGCGGATTCCGAGCGTGTGGTCGTCACAATAGACGGCGAGGCCGGCCGAGTCGTAGCCGCGGTATTCCAGCCGTTTGAGCCCGTCGAGGATGATGGGAACGGCGCGTTGCGCACCGACGTAGCCGACGATTCCACACATGGGTCTATTGTA
>DASZLP010000264.1:0-7584 GCA_035552355.1 Bryobacteraceae bacterium
CGGAAGCGGAAGAGTTCATCGGCAGCATCTTCTCGAATGACCGCAGTGTTCTGGAACTCCTGACCGCCGACTACACGTTCTTAAACGACCGGCTCGCTCGCCACTACGGCATCTCCGGCGTCACCGGCTCTCAGTTCCGCAGGGTCACGCTCGCCGAAAAGGAACGCTGGGGCCTGCTGGGCAAGGCCGCCATGCAGTTGCGGACTTCCTACGGCGACCGCACCTCGCCGGTGCTGCGCGGGGCGTGGGTGCTCGATAAGCTTATGGGCACGCCGCCGACGCCGCCGCCGCCGGATACCGCTACCGACCTCTCGCAAAAGGCCGGCGAGCAGCCGAAGACGGTCCGCGCGCGGCTCGAACAGCACCGCGACAAGGCGAGTTGTCGGATGTGCCACGGCGTGATCGACCCGACCGGCCTCGCCCTGGAAAACTTCGACGCAATCGGCGAATGGCGAACCACCGACAGCCAGGCACATGCTCCGATCGACGCCAGAACCGTGCTGCCGAGCGGGGTGCCGATCGACGGTGTCGTGGACCTCAGGGGGCAACTCGTCAATCATCCCGAAACATTCGCCCGCACCGTGACCGAGAGATTGATGATGTACGCCGTCAACCGCCAGCTCGAATATTTCGATATGCCGCAGGTCCGCGCGATTGTGCGCGGGGCGGCGAAAGACAATTACAAGGTGTCGTCGCTCATTCTGGGGATTGTCAACAGCGACGCGTTCCGCAAGCAGGCTCCGGCCGCGAAGCCAAGCGCGCACGTCGTGGCTGCGGCAAAGTCCACGCAGTAGGAGAAAACATGTTCATCACAAAGAAGCATATTTCCCGCAGAGCGGTTCTGAAAGCCGCGGGCGTGACTTTGGGCCTTCCCTTTCTCGATGCCATGGTGCCCGCCTCCACGGCTCTCGCCCAGACCGCCGCCGTCCCCAAACTGCGCACGGGCTTCTTTTATCTCCCGCACGGCGCAATCATGTCCAACACCTCGTTTGGTCCGGCCATGGACAAGTGGACGCCCTCGGGCTCGGGCGCTGATTTCAAGCTCAACCAGATTCTGGCGTCGCTCGAGCCCTACAAGAAGTATGTATCGTCCTTCGGCAATCTGGAGAACGCCGCCACCGCCGGCTCGGTTCATTCGTTCACGCCGGCCACGTGGCTCAGTGCAACGCGTCCGGACACCGGCAGTCCCCGCGCCCATATGGCCACGACTCTCGATCAGGTGATCGCGAAAGTGATCAGCCAGGACACGCCTCTGCCTTCGCTCGAAGTCTCCTCCGAAACGATCGTTCAGTCGGCAGCGGGAAGCGGCGGCTCGTATTCGACGCTGTCGTTCCGCGACGCCGACTCGCCTCTGCCCATGGAATCCAATCCGCGCAAGGTATTCCTCGCGCTGTTCGGCGAAGGCGATACACCGCGGGAGCGCGCGGCAATCAGCCGCCAGACGGGCAGCCTGCTCGATCTGATCCTCGATGAAACGAAGGGACTGCAGCGCGATCTCGGAAGCACCGACAAGGCAGCTCTCGACGGGTATCTCGAAAGCGTCCGCGAGATCGAGCGGCGCACGCAAAAGGCCGGGGCCAAAGATCTCTCGGGCTTCGCCATTCCCGAAGCGCCTGTCGGCGAGCTGGATTCTTTTCCCGATCAGGTGAAGCTGATGTTCGACCTTATCGCCCTCGCTTACCAGGCCGATCTCACGCGCGTCGCTTCTTACATCATGGTGGCGGAGGGCACCAACCGGACTTACAACCACATCGGCGTCCCCGATTCCTTCCACCCGGTTTCACACCACGCCAACGATATCGAGCGCCTCAACAAGCTCGTCAAGATCCAGACCTGGCATATGGAGCAGTTCGCGGAGTTTCTCGCCAAACTGGCGAAAACGCCGGATGGCCAGGGAACGCTGCTCGATCATGCGATTCTCATGTACGGCTCGAACATGAGCAACAGCGACCGGCACGATAACTATCCGGAGCCGAACATTCTCGTCGGCGGCGGCGCCGGAAAGATGAAGCTCGGCGGTCAGCACATCCTGCTGCCCGAGCGCACCCCAATCGCCAATCTTCACCTGACTGTGCTGCAGAAGGTTGGCGTGGAGCGCGACAAATTCGGCGACAGCACCGGCGTCATTCCGGGAGTATAGGCGCCTCGCGCCACCCTCGGGGACTGGTTGGCTCACCGCGTTGATCGCAACGTGAGAAACGCCAGCTACCCCGAATGTCTCCCAGACAAGCGCCGGGATGAGTCCCGGCGCGGCGGGCGCGATTGCCTGCGCCATAACAAAGGCTGTACAAAGGCTGTACAAAGGCTGTGGCGCGGACTCTCAGTCCGCCGCGCCGGCAATCGTGCCGGCGCTTGTCACGACAAGCTAAATCAGCTTCCTCTTCCACGAGCCGCGCCGAAACAACACGAGCGACGCAATCGTCATCGCCGTCTCGGCTGACGGAATCGCGGCAAACACACCCCGCGGACCCCAGTCGAGCACCGACGCCAGCGTCCACGCCAGCGGAATCTGGAAGCACCAGTAGCAGAAGAAATTGATCATCGAAGGCGTGCGCGTGTCCCCTGCCCCGTTGAACGCCTGCACCAGCACCATTCCCCACGCGTAGCAAATATTCCCTACGCTGATGAATCGAAGACAATCCGCCGCGACCTTCTGCACGGCGGGATCCGAGGTAAAGAACGCGGCGAGCGAGTGCGCGAACAGCAGAAACACGATGGCTATCGACCCCATGTACCAGGTCGTGTAGCGTCCCGTTTGGTAGACCGCCTTTTCAGCCCGCTCAGGCTTGGCCGCGCCGAGGTTCTGACCCACCAGCGTCGCCGCCGAGTTCGATAATCCCCAGGACGGCAGAATCACGAACATGAAAATCTTGATCGCGACCGTGTATCCCGCGACCGAAACGCTGCCGAAGGTCGCGCAAAGCCTGACAAGTCCCGTCCAGCTCGCTGTCGCGATCAGGAACTGCAGGATGCCGGTGAAGGAAACGCGCAGCAGACGCCACAGGACCCCGAGATTCACGCGAACCTGCTCGATGTGAATACGGATGCGGCTGTGGCCGCTGAAGAGTATCCAAAGCTGGAAACAGACGCCAAGGCCGCGCCCGGTCGTCGTCGCGACAGAAGCACCCATCACGTTGAGCTTCGGGAACGGTCCCCAGCCGTTGATCAGACACGGGTCCAGCACGATGTTGATCAGATTCGCGAACCAAAGCGAGCGCATCGCGAGCGCCGCATCGCCGGCGCCGCGGAAGATCGCGTTGATCAGGAACAACAGGAAAATCGTCGCCGATCCGCCCAGCAGGATGCGCGTATAGGTCGTGCCAACCTGAATTACCGATGGCGATGCGCCCATCAGGGCGAGAAGATTGGGCGCATAGAAAATCCCCGCCGTGCTCACCACGATCGAGAGCATCACGCCGACCGCGATCGCCTGCACGGATGCCACCGCCGCGCCCTCCGGATCCTTCTCGCCGATGCGCCGCGCCACGAACGCCGTTGTGGCCATGCTGAGCCCCATCGCGATTCCGAAGACCAGCACCAGGCAGGATTCCGTCAACGCGACCGTCGCCAGCGAATCGACGCCCAGCCGCGCCACGAAAAACATATCGACAACGCCGAACAGCGATTCCATCAGCATCTCGAGAATCATGGGAATCGCGAGAAGAATGATGGCGCGCTTGAGATCGACTTCCGTGAAATCGCGACGCGACCCGCTTAACGCTTCACGGATCGTCGCGAAAACACCGGTGGGGATGGCTCGCGCTGGCTGTACCGCTTCCTGCATTTGGGTGGTTCCTGGCGAGAAGAAAAACGAAAGTCCCCGGAACCGGCACTCGGCCCGGGGACTCCTTAAGGGCTAGTCTACCAATTCTTACTTTGGCTGTTCGGATGAAGGCGCCGCCGGTAATGGCATCTTTCCATCGAGTACGAACGTCAGCATCTTCGGCATGGCCGGAGCTGGACCGCCGCGTCCTGGCGCTGGCGGAGGAGGGGGCGCGGGCGTGGCTTCAGCCTGAATATGGATGCCGTCGTTCGGCGCAGCGGGAGCGGCTGGCGGTGTGGGAGGCGTCGCAGCCGCGCCCCCGCGTCCCGCGCCGCCTCTGCCACCGCCGCCACCCGCCCCGCCGAATGCGACCGCGCCGGTGCCGCCGGCCAGCGTGACGTATTGCTTGCCGTCCAGTTGGTACGTTATGGGCGGTCCCATGCCGCCCCGCAAACCGGTCTGCACGTCGAGAAGCTTCTCGCCCTTGTCCGCGCTGTAGACCACGAGGCGCCCGTCGGGAACGACCTGGATAACGAGGTTGCCGGCGGTCGTTACAGTGCCGCCGCCAATGCCGCCGCCGCCGGCTTGGATCCATTTTTGCGTCTGCGTCACCGGGTCCCACGCGATCAGGGCGCCGCGCTCGCCTTTGAGCGGTTCCGGACCGGTCATCGGCGGCACGATCGGCTTTGCCGGCGGAGTCGCACCCCCGCCACCCGGACCGCCGAACAACGATGCGATACCCATGTTCTGTTTACCGGGCTTGTACTCGAATTTCTGATCGGCCGAATAATTGAAGCTGCCCGTAATCGTCGACGGAATGTAGACGAGGCCCGTCGCGGGATTGAACGACATCGGCGACCAGTTGTGCGCGCCGCCGGGTCCCGGGCTGATCGAGGTCGGATCTTTCGTGTAATACGACTCCTTGTTGATGATGGGGCGGCCAGTGGCTTCATTCAGACCTTTCGCCCAGTTCACCTGCACCCACGGCTGGCCGGAGATGAATTTGCCGTTGGTCCGGTCGATCACGTAGTAGAAGCCGTTCTTGTTGGCCTGCATGATGACTTTGCGCGGCTGACCCTTGATGGTGACATCGGCGAGCATCAACTGTGCAACGCTGTCGAAATCCCATTCGTCGCCGGGCACCATCTGGAAGTACCACTTGAGCAGGCCGGTGTCCGGATTCACCGCGAGGATTGACGCAGCGTAGAGATTATCCTTGCCATCGCCCTCGTGCTGTCCGCGCACCTCTTCGGGCCACGGACCGGCGTTGCCGGTTCCGACGTAAAGCAGGTTGGTTTCAGGGTCGTAGGACATCGCGTCCCACACGGTCGCGCCACCGCCCATCTTCCACCACTCGCCGGACCACGTGGCCGCCGCTTTCTTCATGGCTTCGTTCTCAAAGCCTTTCGATGGATCGCCGGGTACGGTATAGAACTTCCACGCGAACTGGCCCGTGTTGGCATCGTATGCGGAAAAGAAGCCACGCACCGGGTATTCCGCGCCCGACACGCCGATGATCACTTTGCCCTTCGCGATGCGCGGGGCCATCGTGACCGTGTAGCTATCCTGCGGAAACGCGACACGCGATTCCCAGACCACTCTGCCTGTTTCGGCATCCAGCCCATCGAGCCTGCCGTCGATGATTGGAGCGATAACCTTACCGTTATAAAGGGCCAGCCCGCGGTTCACAACACCGCAGCAAATCTTCGGACGCACGGCCGTCTGGTTGACCTCCGGATCCCAGCGCCATTTTTCCTTGCCGGTGCGCGCGTCGATCGCATAGACAACGCTCCAGTTCGTGATGCTGTAGATCGTTCCGTTCGACACCAGCGGTGTGGCTTCCTGATTGCCGCCGCCCGTGCCGATATCGTAGGACCAGGCGAGGCCAAGCCGACTGACGTTGCTCGCATCGATCTGCTTGAGCGGACTGTATCTGGTCTCGCCCGGCGTCATCCCGTAGGAGAGCCATTCGGTGCCACTCTTGCCGGCCACCTTCAACGCCAGATCGTTCACGGGCCGTGTCTGACTCATGACGCCGCCCGCCAGCAAAGCCAGGCCGGCGGGAAGCAAATAGCGGATTTTCAGGATACGCATGCGCATAAAGCGAACTACCTCTTTCAAGACTGACGTAATGGGAAATTCTATCGTACGCCCGCGACGGGACAGCGTTTTCACGCCTTAAAACATTGTAAATACGTTGCGGACGAGCGGAACGTTCGCAGAAATTTCGGGTTGGAGGACGAGTTGGCTTCGGGATTGCATACATCTCAGGGTGACCAGGTTCCCCGGCGCCGCGCCCTTTATCACCAAAGCTTCCACCCTCGAGCAACTCGGCGCCGAAATTCAGCAGTGCCGCGGTTGTGATCTTTACCGGGCCGCCACTCAGGCGGTGTTCGGCGAAGGGCGGCAGCGCGCGCGCATTATGATGATCGGCGAGCAGCCCGGCGACAAAGAAGATGTGTCAGGCCATCCCTTCGTAGGCCCCGCCGGGCAACTCCTCGACCGCGCGCTGGAAGAAGCGGGCATCGATCGATCCGAAGTGTATGTAACAAATGCCGTAAAGCACTTCAAATTCGAAGAACGAGGCAAGCGCCGCCTGCACAAGAAACCAACGGCGGGCGAGGTCACCGCCTGCAAGCCCTGGCTCGAAGCTGAATTCGAATGCGTGCGTCCCGATTTGATTGTGTGTCTCGGATCGACTGCGGCGCAAGCGGTCATCGGGCGGCAGCATCGCCTCCTCGAGAACAGAGGCCGTTTCTTCGAGCATCCTCACGCGGCCTCAGTCACGGCCACTGTTCACCCTTCAGCGATTCTCCGGTCCCCGACGCCGGAACAAAGGCATCAGGATTACGCGGCATTCGTTGCGGACCTGAAGAAAATCCGCGAGCACCTCGCTGAAAGGGAGAAGGGCGGCGGCGCCCGCTCTACTGCTTCCGCTGATACCCCGACGACGGCTCGTATTCACGGCTCCGGTCGGGCACGCGCTCCTCGCCCGTAAAGTCCCCCGCGTCGGTCACAGTGTGCTCCCAATACGGCGTCGCCCCGTAGTGCTTGTGGACTTCCGCCCCGAACGTGGTATCCGACATATCCGGCCAGTTGCCTTTATCGAACCCGGGCGCGTTCTCTAGTGTCCCGCGGTCCACGTCGAGAACAAACTCGTGTTCGCCCTGATCGACCTGGAATGCGCTCCACGGGACAGCGAAGAGCTTGTCGCCGATTCCCAGAAAGCCGCCGAACGAAACCACGACGTAGGCGACTCGGCCGCTCGCCAGATCGACCATGATCTCGTCGACCTTGCCCAGGTCTTCGCCGGCCGGGTTGCGGACTCGATCCCCCGCCAGCGTGCTCGCCGCCAGAACGCGTCTGATGCGCGGACGCGCCGTACCGGCCGTGTCGCTTTCACGCGAGGCCGGTTCGGTGGAGAATCCATCGCGCGTGTCGTCGCGTGAAATGGCGCGGGATTCGTTCTGCTCGGTCCCATTGTGCTGCGCGTGCGGATGCATGGTGCCTTCGGAGATGCGGCTGCTTTCGAATGGATTGACAGGCATGGATTTTGACTCCGTGGATTCAATAAGCAATTCATCCGCCAGGAGAGTTCCTGAACTCGGAGCGCCTGTGTTTCACGAAACAAACGCGGCTCTTGCGGCATGATTGACAATCGGTCGGAATTTCTTTTCTCCCTGAGATCAATCGTTTAGAGACGGGCGCGCCGGGGCAGCGCCCACACGAATGCCACTATCCTGGCATGAACACCTTCCTTCAGATTTTGAACGCGTTGCCCGCTATCGTGCAGTCGGTCCAGACGGTCGAAACGGCGATCC
>DASZLP010000265.1:0-7802 GCA_035552355.1 Bryobacteraceae bacterium
CCGCAGCCTTTTCATCTCGACCGCGATGCCGCGAGCCAGAGCGTCTTCGGCCGTCTGGTTGCCAGCGGCTGGCATACGGCCGCCGTCACCATGCGGATGCTTGTCACCGGCGGGCTTCCGTTTGCCAACGGCATTGTGGGCTTCGGCGGCGAAATCCGCTGGCCGCGTCCGACGTATCCAGGTGACGTTTTGCATGTGGAAAGCAAGATTCTCGATGTGCGTCCGTCGCGCTCCAAACCCATGCAGGGTATCGTCACCGTCGAGAACACGACTCTGAACCAGCGCGGTGAGGAGGTCCAGATATTCACTGCCAAAATCCTCGCGTTTCGGCGGCCCGCATGAAAACCCTGGTTGTCGGCGCCGGCGCGGTGGGCGGTTATTTTGGCGGGCGCCTTGCCCAGGCCGGACGCGATGTCACCTTCCTCGTGCGCCCGCGGCGCGCGGCCGAGCTTGCCGCTTCCGGACTGCGCATTCACAGCCCTCACGGTGACGCCGTCATCGAGCGCCCGCAAACCGTGCTGGCGGAAAGACTCGCCGGAAAATTCGACCTGATCATCCTGGGCTCGAAGGCTTACGATCTGGATGGCGCGATCGCCTCCTTCGCGCCCGCCGCCGGACCCGATACGGCGATCCTTCCGCTGCTCAACGGCATGCGGCATCTGAAGACGTTGAGCGACCGCTTCGGCCCCGCGCGTGTGCTCGGCGGACTTTGCTTCATCGCCGCCACTCTCGATCAGAACCGCGATATCGCCCATCTGAGCGAGCAGCACGGGCTCACCTTCGGGGAAATCGCCGGCGGCTCGTCGCCGCGTGTGGAAACCATCTTCGATCTCATGCGCGGCGCTGTTTTCAGCGCGCAGTCCAGCCCGTCGGTCCTGCTCGATATGTGGGAGAAATGGGTCTTCCTCGCGACGCTCGCCGGCAGCACGTCTCTGATGCGCGCCCCGGTTGGACGAATCGTCGGTGCGCCCGGAGGCACCGATTTCATCCTGAGGCTTTTCGAAGAATGCCGCTCGATCGCAGTTGCCGAGGGCTATGCGCCGCGAGAAGAACAAAGCGAGTGGGTTCGCGCCGTGCTGACTAAACCGGGCTCAAGCCTCACGGCGTCGATGCTGCGCGATGTCGAAAGCGGCGCGAAAGTTGAAGCGGACCACATCATCGGCGACCTTTTGCAGCACGCCCAATCGCAGAGAATCCAGGCGCCGCTGCTCTCCCTGGCTTTCACTAACCTGAAGGCCTACGAATCCAGGCGCTCTATTGACGGGACGTGATTTTCACAGCCCGCTTTTCGCCTGCGCGGCGGAAGGTTCCATCGGCCTGCTGTGTTTCGTAGACACTTCTGAGCGCGAAGCAGCCGAGATCGGCGGCCATCCAGACGGTCATGCGTCCGTGCTCGGTCCAGCGGTCTTGAAACGCGATCGTGGCGTGCCCGAGGATCGTGTCACGGCCGACGATCTCGCCGGCGGTGCAACCTGTGCCCGTCCCCGGAGTTGCCCGCTCCCAGTAAAAATGATCGACGGACAGACACAGCGGTCCGCAGCCGGTTACGGCTCCGACAGTGCGGGAAGCCCTCGCTGCCCGGGCTTTATGGATTTCTTCCAGTTTTGCTTCGCCAAACATCAGGCGCGAGATGATGCGATCGTGGACGGGGCCGATTGTATCCGCGGTGCTCCAAAGCGCGGTTTTCAGAGGATTCGACGGAGCCCATCGGGACAGGATCGTTTCATTGCCATTCAGCATGTATGAGGTCATCAGCATCTCGACGGACGAGGAACCGTCTTCCGCGTAGTTGAGGAATTCCGAGTCGACGGTCCACGGCGGCGCCGAAGCGGCCTGTGGATGCGCGTTCGGAACCGCGACCAGAAGCGTCAGAATGGCGGCCACGGCGCACGCCGCGAGGCTCCGCGGGTGGACAGCGATCCAGCGCCGGAGCGCGGTGAAGAAGCTGCCGCGACGCCGGCGCGCCGCGAAACCGGCGCGCACGCGATCCGCCAGAGAAGACGGCACGGGCGGAGTGCGCCACTCATCGAGAATCCCGTCGAGTTCGTTATCGTTCATCTCTTTTTCTCCAGACCCGGGTAAGACGCGGCGAGAGTCTCCTTCAGTGCGGCGCGGGCGCGCTGCAGACGGGATTTCACCGCGCCCACGTCGAGCGTCAGTATTTGCGCGATCTCAGCGAGGGGCAGTTGCTCGTAGTGCGCGAGGATCAGGACCTCGCGCTGCCTATCCGGCAACTCGGCGACGGCCCGCGCCACCGCCGCGCCCAGTTCATTTCGGAGAAGATCGCTCTCAGGTGAGCTCAGGTCCGGCGGCTGGGGCTGAAAAGGATCGGGTTTGCGCAGCCGCTTCAGGGATTGATTGCGGACGATGCCGAAGAGGTAAGTACGGATCGGCGTGCGCGCGGGATCCCAGGCACAGGACGGCCGGAGGATTCCGAGGAAGCACTCCTGCACGATGTCTTCCGCGTCGGCGATGGATCCGGTCAGTCGCCAGGCGAAGCGGAAGAGCGCGGCATGGTGTTCGTCGAAGAGGCGGAGGAATACCGCTTCCTCGGGCGTGGCCTGGATTGGATTCATCTCGCTGGAATTTCTTCTCGCGAATTTCTTCTCGTAAAAAGAGTATTACCGCGAGATGAGGAAAAGAATCGCGGGGGTCGAGCGAGTCAGGCGCCGGCTGAAGCCGGCGCGGCGGGCGAGAGCGCCCGCGCCACGCGCTACCGGCCGCCGGCGGCCGCTGCCACCTTCACTTGTACAGGCACTCTCCGCCGGACGCGCGGAGTCTGAGCCCCGCAGGGACACTGGTTTGTTATCGACTCACCGGCTAATCGCACGTTCCCATCCAGCACGTGCAGCCCCTCATGCACTTCGCATTCAGCTGCGATCACCAGCCCGTTCGTTCCCCGGAGCTGCTCAAACAGCGGAACCCCGAACGCCAGCCAAAGCAGATCGCGGTGATGATCCGCGATGGGCGAATCTTCCACCGATGTCAGCGCGATGATGGCCGTGCTCAGGCTGGGCAAATCGAACAGCCCGCGCTGCTTCTGGTCGGCCAGCGTGAGCGCGAGGCCGAGAGGCAACACCAGCGCCTCGGGCGCCCATGCGCGCATCCACGGGATCTCATCGCCCGTGAACCGGCACATGTTCGGCCCCGGATCAAAGCCGGTTTCCAGTAATGCAATCCGAGGTGACCCGCACAACGGATATCGGAAAACTTCCTGTGCTCCCGCCGGGTCTGACAGACGAAATCCCGGCCACTTCCATCGAAAAATCAACCGTTTGGGTAGTGTGTTTCAGAACAGGATTTTCTCAGGATTTTTGGAACAGACCCCACAGATTCCCGCCGAGGATCGCGCGCGCTCCATCCGCATCCACTCCGGCCGCCCGCATCGCGTCCACCTGTGCGTCGAAAATTCCCCGCACCCACCCCCGCGGAAACCACGATGAATCGGTCCCGAAGAGAAGCCGCCGCGGACCGGCTACATCGAGCGCCGCGCGAAACACGGCCGCGAGATCCGCGGTTGCCGGATCGCTCCGCATCCAACTGTTCGAACTCGACGTGTCGAAGAAAATGTTCGGGCAAAGATCCGCCAGCATCAGCGCCTCGCGCAAATAACCGGCGCCGAAGTGCGGAATTACGAACGGGAGAGTCGGCAGGGCGAGCGCAACCGAGTGCAGATCGATCGGGTTCGAATAGCGCATGTCGAACGGCGACGGCAAACCGAGCTTACGGCGAAAGCCGACGCTCAGCATTCCGCAGTGCACGTAGACGACGGCGCCCGGATAGCCCGCGACGATCGACAGCAGAGAGTGGACTTTAGGGTCATGCATCGCGTAACGGTGCATCGCCGGGAAAAGAAAGATGCCGTCGATAAGTCCGTCGGCGAGCGCGTTCGAGCACCTGGTATCCGCGCCATGCGACAGCGGGTTCAGCATGACGATCGAACGCAGGCGCTCCGGGTGACGCTCGACCGCGATTCCGACCGATTCGACATCGCCTGGAATGCTGCCGATTACCACCGCGCTCGCGACTTCGTTGCGGTCGAGCTCGGCGACCCAGCGGTCAGCCAGATCTTCGGAGGTTTCAGGCACGTCCCAGCCGAGCATCGAGCGAACCGCGCTGGCGCCGGCCTCACCGCCCCCCTTTTGCTCGGCCAGCGATTGAAAGAACGGCGGCGAAAAGAAATGTACGTGCGCGTCGGCGACTTCGAGGTCGCCCCACGGAGTCCTCATAACTGCGCAATCAGGCGCGCGGCTTCGGCGACCTCATCGGTCAGCGTGCGCACCGTCTGCAGCACCTCGGCCGCCTGCGCGCGCGCTTCGTCAGGCTTTCCCGCCTCGACCGCCTCACGGATGCCCGGCATAGTCTTCGCCGCGTAGCCGGTATAAACGCCCGGTGCGTAAATCCGATGGCGATACCACGGACGTCCCGGAAGTCCCGGCTCGATGATGAACGCGCGCTCGGTACGAAAGAGACTTTGGTTGATGGCCGCCAGTTTCTCCGCGGAAGCGCCGGCCAGGGATGGCAGCGCGCGCGACCATGCCGCGCTCAAGTCGCCCGCTGTTTTTTGCAGGCGCGCGATCTCATCGCGCAACGCTTTGAAGTCGGGCTTCGGCGTCTGCGACGGCAGCCGTTCGATCTCATCTGTATAGCGTCGCAGCGTGGCCGCGAGACGCCCGAACTCGAACGGCAGAAGCGGCGCATCGGCGAACCGCATGAGCGCCGTCAGGTGCAGTTGCGAGAGCGCGCGGCCATGCACGAATCCCGGATCGCCGAAGCGGCTGAACCAATTGAAATCGTCGTAATCGGAATGATAAACGCCGCCATCTTCCGATGCGAAGCGTACGTCGAGGGTCGCGATACCGAGATGCTGCAGAAACGGCGTGTAATCGGAGCCCGAGCCGAGGGCCGCGATTCTGAACTCGCGATTCGTTTCGAGCGCGGCTTCCAGCGGCTTGCCGGTCACCGGATCGTTGACGTCGCGCGTGATTTCCTGCGCGAAGGCTTCGAGCGAATGCGAGCCGCCGATGTTCAGCCTGCCCTGACCGGAGGAGTCCGCGTTCATATACGCGACGAGCTTCCGGTCGAGCTCGTCCGCATGCTTCTCCATCCACTCGGTCGACCCTGCGAGCCCGAACTCCTCGCCATCCCAAAACGCAAACAGAATCGTACGCTTTGGCTTCCAGCCGCCACGCGCGAGCGCCGCCAGCGCGCGCGCCGTCTCCATCAGCGGACCCGCGCCCGACAGCGGGTCGCTCGCCCCATGCACCCAGGCGTCGTGATGGTTGCCGTCGAGAATCCACTGATCCGGAAACTCGCTGCCGGGAATGCGCGCGATCACGTCGTAAAGCGGGCGCGTGGCGTTATCCATCGCGACCGCCATGTGGACCGTCGTGCTGCGCGCGTCCGTGCCCAGGGGGCCCAGATGGTACGTGACGGGAATGGCACCACGCCACGACTCCGGCGCCACCGGACCGGTCATGTTGGCCAGCAGCGGCTGCGCATCGGCCCACGAAATCGGCAGCATCGGGATCTTCATGATGGTCTGAGCTTCCGAGATGGAGAGGCGCTTCGACCCAGCTTCCGAGGCCCAGCCCGGTGAGAGCGGATCGCCCGGATAGAGGGGCAGGTCGAGAATACTGCCGCGCTGCACACCTTCCGCGGGGCGCCACGGACCTTTCGGGTACGCGTCGCCCTGGAAGAATCCGTCATCGCGCGGATCGGAATAAATGATGCAGCCGATCGCGCCGTGTTCGTACGCGACCTTGGGCTTAGTGCCGCGGAAGCTCCGGCCGTAACGCACGAGGACGATCCGGCCCTTCACCGCGACGCCGCGTGTGGCGAGCAGGTCGTAGTCCTCGGGCAGACCGTAGTTGGCGTAGACGAGGGGCGCGGTGATGTTGCCGTCGGCTGAATAGGCGTTGTAGGGCGGCGCCATGCCGGCGGTGCTCGAGCCGGGATCGCCCGGAATGGGCGGCTCATCGAGCTTCAGGCGCAGCTTGACCGGCGCGGTGATCTCGAGCGTGCGCGATTTCGGCGTGGGCAGCAGGGCTTCAAAACGTTCGATGGATGCATCGAGTCTGGCTTCGCGAAGCTGTGCAAGGATGCCTTCCGCAGTCTGCTTCGATTGTGGCGTGCCCGCCAGATGCGCCTGGCTCGAGAATCGGCGGATGAATTCGCCGATGCGCGCGGCGTCGGGGAGCGCGCGCGCCTGCTGCTCCCATTTGATTTCCTGTGCCTGCGACGCGGGATCGAAGCCGCGGAGGGTGGGCGCGGTCGCATCGTCGGTTGCGGGATGGAGCAGAAGAGGCGCGGCCAGCAGAAGCGCGGCCGCGGTGGTGCATCTCATTGCCATCCAGTCTAGCCTGACGTGGCGCGGGTTCCTGAAACGCCAACACGATTACCGACGCTGCGGACAAGAGTGCCCGCGCAACCGCCTCCGCATCCAAGTGATGCTCCCCGCCGGCGCTCGCGCGCACACGTCCCAGCCACGCCTGATGGCTGTACGGCTTGATCAAGATCGAAGCTGAACGATTCCAGATTCCGAAAACCCGCGAAGGCGCGAAGAATTCCGGTGGAAAGCGTGCGCGATGCTTACCGTAATCCTGGCGGTGCGGCCGAAGTCCAAAATGGACCTCCGGGAAGCATGATCGTACCGGCCGCCGGATGCCATCATGAAACCGTGTTGCACATCGAGATTGCCAAACGGGAGGATGGCGCCGGTACGTTGAGCTGCCGTCGCGCGGATGGGTCCGTTACGTGGCAGAAGCAGGTGAAGCACGCGGCCCATTTCGCGCTTCACGATCTCACGCATTTCGCCGTCGAGATCTCGCTTGGATACCGCCGGGGATTCTTCGGTCTGATCGCCGAAGGCTGGGATATCGAAGACACTACCGGCAAAGGAGCGCGCGGAGCGCTACCCCCGGAAGCCGTTGAAGTCGAGCGAATGGTCGGCCTCTTCGATTCCGAGCGCGGCTCAGGCGTCCTCTGGACAACGGAAGAATTCAACCAGTTCGCGCCGCGCCCGATCTCGAGCGATGAAATTCAGAGCGTGCGAAGGCGGCGGTCGGAGCTGTTCGAGCAGTGGTTCGCGGTTGCGCCGGGGGATAAGCTCCGGCTGCAATTCGGTGCTGGGTAGACGCGACCGCACGAGCCGTTCGCTTTTCAATACCACCGCGATGCCAGAACCTTCTGATAACTCCGCGCCGCGGCGTCCGCTCTGGCGGTGTCGCCGGCGCCGCGCCATGCTTTTTCGAGAAGCGAATCCACATTGCGATCCTCGCCGAGTGAGCGGGTCTCGTCCAGTATCCCAATCGCCGCAGCCGTGTCGCCGGCGCACGGCAGGCAGACGGAATTTATCCCTCACCAGTTCGGAGAACGTCAACGGTGTTTCGCGCGGCACCAGGTCCAGCCGGAACTGGATGGCGAACAGCGACGTGAAGACGCAGCACGCCGCGCAGACGGCCGCGAGACCTGGCGCGCGCGCGACGGCACGAGGCTCAGCAGCGTTATTAACCCGAGCGCGGCGAGTGGTGTATCCGACAAAAGATAGCGCGCGCCGAAGGATTCGACACCGCTCCAGAACCAAACAGACCCGACCGCGGCGATCTGCAGCGTCAGGATCACGATCCACGGCACGTATATCCGCGGGTATTTCAACGCGCCGAGCACGAGGCCGATCGAGCCGAGCAGCGTGAGAGGCGTCCAGACGAACCATCCCGTTTGAGTCGAGAGGAGCACCTGGAGTATGTGGGCTGGAGGCAACGAAAAGATACCGCCACCTTGCGGGATCGTCAGGAATTTAC
>DASZLP010000266.1:0-11619 GCA_035552355.1 Bryobacteraceae bacterium
GCGCCTGGGAATCTGCTCTGGGCATGCCGGCCTTGCAACGTTCTGCGTACGAACGCGATGAAACGAACCGGGTTGGGCCGGAGAACGTGCCAGCTAAACCAGGCATCCGATGGCGCGAAAACCCTGGGCTCAGGTCCGCCGATCCACATTGACGGTTGTCGGCTACGGTGAGAAGTGGACGCCGCCCAGAGGCATCCCTGGCCTCGGCCGGATTACTCCCAATAAGTCGGCATATCACCTGAAGCCCGCAGCCATTCCATCACTGTCGCGGTGCCGGAAAGCGGCACAATCGCAGGACCCATTCCGGCAGCGCTTCCGCGCGCCAAACGACGGCCCCCTTTGTGACAAGGAGCATCCGAACGGGATGGAGGCCCGAGTTGTCGAGCACAACTGCCTCGTCGGCGAGCGCAAGAGCTTCGGGAGCGCGCATCAGGCTTCGGGCGTAGCGGCGCAGGATGTCGGCGTCGGGAATATCGTGACCTCCTCGCGAGACCCGGAGGCGAACGCGTTCAATGTGCAGTTCGGGATCTTTCAACGCAACATACACGAGGAAAATTTTGTACCCGGCTCTCCTGGCTTCTCGCATGATCGTCATCGCCCCATGACCGGCAAGCGTTGTCTCCAGTGTGAAACTCAGACGACCGCCGAGCAGTTCCCGGCAGCGGACGATGGACTGCCGGGCTGCCGGAATCGCGGCACGCGCCGGCTGAACCGGGTCGATGCTCCGCGCTATCGTGTCGGCATCGATCAGATTCGAACTGCCCTCGAACCAGATGGACGAAGTCAAAGTGCTCTTACCCGAGCCGTTCGGACCCGCAATTACGGATAGAACGGGAGTCTTCACCCAAGGGCGGCTGGAAGCTCGCGGAGAATGCGAATGTGGGAATCGCGAGGAGTCTCGGGTTGCAGGCGGACCTCAAAACGCCGTCCGTCAGGAAACTCTTCTACATAGCGATCGAAGTCATCGATGTAAACGACAACGTGACCGGCGGCCAGAGCTTCAAACCGGGCTCGGAGCCCCGCCTCCACAGCTGCCTGCGCGAAGTCGTCGCCGAGAATATTGATACCTGACACCGTTCTTAGTATTGCGCATTTGATCTCGCCGCGGCTGATCGGATGTGAACGCAGCGGATCAGCCGCGGTTGCCAATCGCGTTCCGGCAGGTCCATGGCTGATTCGGTCCCGATAAGTCGGCTTGTAGCCGCCATTCGGACTTCGGCAAACCACACTGGAGGAGCGCTTAATCGCGAGATGCCAGCCGCCCCTTGCGCGGAGCCGTTTCGTTCGTTGTTGTTGACGCCATCAGCGCCAAAATCGCCCACGCACAATCAATAACTTGCGCCGAATCCGCCCCTCGAGCCCAAATCCACACTTCACAATGTGGGCAGACGGAGCGCATCTTCGCCGCCCAGGATAACCACCATGCCCAGGAACGCGACCCACCACGATTACACGGCACGGAATGCGCACAACCCCAATCTGCCCATTTGCTTGGCGGGAAAGCGCCCGAAAATCTCCCCCGTATATCACGATCAGACCCAAATCTCCACAGCCTGTGAATATCTCCAGGCCCCGTCTTCCGAAGCACTTACCGAAAATCCACCGCTCTCGGAAAATTGGCTTCGTTTGGGTTCGTTTCGCCCCGAAATTGGCTTAAAAATGGCATTTCCCGCAGCGTACGAATCCCGAAAATGGCGGCCCGCGGTCCCGGAAACAGCGTTTTTGCCGTTAGAACCCAACAACTCACTGAAAACAAACGATCGCCACCCTCGGGATCCCGGCGAACTCAAGCCGACCGCCAAGCCTAAACGCTCACCCCACCCCGTGCGTCAGATAACTGTGAATGTCCACGCCGCGAAGTCCCGGCAGAAGTGTGCCTTAGCCACGCCTGTTTCATCCGCGTTTATCCCCGTTGATCCGCGGCCAAACAAGGTGCTCGCCCGATGACTCCCCTCCCGCCGATCGGCCCCACCGCCACCACCGAGCTTGCCAATGCGCAAGCCGTCGCCAGCCGCTACCGCTGCGAATTCGTCGACCTCCGCGACGGCGCCATCGAGCATGACCTGTTCCGCTCCATCCCGGTCGACCTCATGTTCCGCTACAATTTCGTGCCTCTCAAGGCGCAAAACGGAACCCTCGAGATCGCCCTCGCCGACCCGCGCAACCCCAACACCATCGACGAGCTCAGCCTGCTGCTGCACAAGAAGCTGCGCGTCAAAGTCGCCACCGCTTCCCAGATCGCCGACCTTCTCAAGAAGACCGAGCAATCCCAGCGCGTCCTCGAAGAAGTCACCGAAGGCTTCGCGCTCGACGTGGTCGGCGACGACGACAACCCCGACGAAACCCTCTCCATCGACCGCCTCGCCACCGTCGACAGCGACATCGCGCCCGTCATCAAGCTGGTCGATACGACCATCTTCAACGCCCTCGAGCGCCGCGCTTCCGACATCCACATCGAATCGCGCGATCAGGAAGTCGTCATCAAATACCGCATCGACGGCGTCCTGCACTACGCCATGCCGCCCATCGCGAAAGACTGGCACACCACCATCATTTCGCGCATCAAGGTCATGAGCGAGCTCGACATCGCCGAGCGCCGCGTCCCGCAGGACGGGCGCTTCCGCGTCCGCTACAAATCGCGCCTCATCGACTTCCGCGTCTCCATCATGCCGACCATCTATGGCGAAGACGCCGTGCTCCGCGTGCTCGACAAGGAGTCGATGAGCGAGAAATTCGCCAAATTGTCTTTGGATGTGGTCGGCTTCAGCGAAAGCGATCTCACCAAGTTCCGCCGCTACATCGCCGAGCCTTACGGGATGGTGCTCGTCACGGGCCCCACCGGCTCCGGCAAGACCACCACCCTCTACGCCGCCCTCAGCGAAATCAAAAACGACGAGGACAAGATCATCACCATTGAGGACCCGGTCGAATACCAGCTCAAAGGCATCACCCAGATCCCCGTCAACGAGAAAAAAGGACTCACCTTCGCCCGCGGTCTCCGCTCCATCCTGCGCCACGACCCGGACAAGATCATGGTCGGCGAGATCCGCGATCAGGAGACTGCCCAGATCGCCATCAACTCCGCGCTCACCGGGCACCTCGTGTTCACCACCGTCCACGCCAACAACGTCGTCGACGTGCTCGGCCGCTTTCTCAATATCGGCGTCGAGGCTTACAATTTCGTCTCCGCCCTGAACTGCATCCTCGCCCAGCGCCTCGTGCGCATAAATTGCGAGCACTGCCGCAAGCCGGTGAAGTATCCCGACCAGGCTTACATCGAGAGCGGACTCGATCCCGCCGAATGGCGCGACCTTGAACTGATGGAAGGCGCGGGCTGCTTCGAATGCGGCGGCACGGGATTCCGCGGACGCACCGCCATCCACGAACTCCTCGACCTGAGCGACAAGATCCGCGAGCTCATTCTCGACCGCCGCCCCACCTCCGAAATCAAGCGTCTCGCGCGCGAGGAAGGCATGACGTTCCTGCGCGAATCCGCCGTCGACAAGGCCCGCCGCGGCATCACGACGCTCAAAGAGATCAATAAGGTGACCTTCATAGAATGAGCTTCGCGAACAAATTCATGGACCTGCTGCGCGACCCGCCGCCGGAATTCGCCTTCGAGATCTCGCCGGATGGAATCGGGATGTCCCGTACGCGGCCTCCCGCCGCGATCCAGCACGCGCCGCTGAAGCCCGGCGTGATCGTGCCCTCGCCCGTGAAGGAGAATATCCACGATGCAGCCGCGTTTGCGGCAGCGGTTCGCAGCCTGATGCCGCCGTCGAGCGGACGCGGCAAGCGCGGTGTGGCCGTGATCCTGCCCGATAATTGCGTGCGCATCGCCGTCCTCGATTTCGATACGCTGCCGGAAAAAGAAGAAGAGCTTCGCCCGCTGATCAACTTCCGGCTGAAGAAGAGCGTGCCCTTCGACATCGACGAAGCGGCTCTCTCGTACTTCGCGCAGGGCGGCTCTGTAACAAACAGGAAAGTCGTCGTCGCTGTCACGCCGTCCGAGATTATCGCCCACTACGAGGCGCCCTTCCGCGCCGCCGGTCTCTATCCCGGATTCGTAACTGTTTCCTCGCTCGCCACCATCGACCTGCTGCCTCTTACGGGCTCGATCATGTTCGCCCGCCGCAGCCCGGGCGCACTCACCGTGCTCGCTCTGGCGAATGGCGCTGTCAGCATCGCCCGTACTATCGATATCGGCGATCTGGAAAACACCGATCATCTGGAAGAAGCCGTGGCCGCTCTCTATCCGACGCTTGCCTGGATTGAGGATCAAACCGGCGGCCGTCCCGAAAAGTTGTTTCTCGCCGGCTTTGGCGATGAGGCCGAATCCTCTTCGGTCCGCCTGTCGGTCGAGCTTGAAATCGAGGTTGACGTTCTGGCGCATCCTTTTCCGGGACTTGCCGGTTATCTGGCCTCTCTCGCGCCGAAATCTGTCCCACGGAAGGCAGCCGCATGAGAATCCCGATCAATCTCGCGCGCGAACCTTTTCGCCGTGATCGCGCCGTACTTGTCGGATCGGCCACCGTCGCCGTCCTGCTCGCCGGCACGCTCGCTCTGTTGATCTCGCTGGCGGTAACTGAGCGCAGCCAGACCCGCGACACGGCGGACATGCTCGCCCGCGCCAATCGTCAGCTCGCGTCTGTGCGCGGCGAGCAGGCGAAGCTTGACGCCGGCCTGCGCCAGCCAGGCAATGAAGTCGTCCTCGACCGCAGCATTCTTCTCAATACGCTGATCCGCCTCAAGGCCATCAGTTGGACGAAGATTTTCTCTGACCTCGACGGCGTCTGCCCCCCGAACGTGCGGGTGCTGGCAATTCGTCCGACGGTCAATGCACAGGGCGGGCTCTTCCTCGACATGCAGGTTGCCGCCGATTCCCCCGAGGCCGTTATCGGCTTCGTCGCCAAACTCGAAGGGTCGGATGTCTTCGGCTCGACGACGGTTCCCGGCTTCACGCCGCCCTCGCAAACCAATCCATTCTGGCGCTACCAGCTCACGGTGAACTATGCCCAGAAACTTTAACCCTTCGCCGTGGCGCGGGCTCTCAGCCCGCCGCGCGGGCACTCCTGCCCGCGTTTGCTGCTACGAGGGGAACGTCCGATGAAACTTCCCACCTTCACCCTCCCCACCAGCTCCTCTTTAAAGGAGCCGCGAGTGCTCGTCCGCTTCGGGCTCGGCCTTCTCCTGGTGGCCAACCTGGTCGCCGCCAGCTTCGCGTTCAACCTCTTCGGCTCCTCGCCCGAAGCCCTCAACGCCGCGCTGAATTCGGCCAACAATCAACTCCACGCCGACCAGGCCCGCCTCGCCCGCAGCCGCGTCCTCGCCGGCAGCGTCGGCAAAGGCAAGTCGGAAGGCGACACCTTCCTCGCCAGCTACTTCACCAACCGCCGTCACACTTATTCGACGATCCTGGGCGAGATCCGCGAGACCGCCACAATGGCCGGGATGAAAACGCAGGAGGGCACCTTCGCTCTTGACCCCATTGAAGGCAGCGGCGACCTCTCGATCATGACCATCTCGGTCAACTTCGAAGGCACCTTCCCACAGCTCGTGAAGTTCGTCAACCTGCTCGATCGCTCGCCGCGCTTTCTTATCATCGAGAGTATGCAGGTCGCGCCGCAGCCCAAGGGCGACATCCTGAACACCAACCTGAAGCTGCACGTCTTCGTTAAAGACGACACCGGCGGTGGCCAGTGAAACTGGGAGCCGAACCGAAGAAGATCGCGATCCTGGGCGGGCTGCTGACGACCGCCGCCGTCGTTCTTTACTTCAACGTTTTCTCCGGACCTTCGGAACCCACGCCCCAATCCAGGCCGGCGCGCGTCGCGGCCCCTTCGACAGACCGTCTCGCCGATCCGGTGGCGCCTTCGGATACAACCGCGAGTACGCCGGCGTCTGCGCCGCGCACCGAGCGCAAGCGCGCCGCAAAGGGCGGCGGCGGCAGCGAATTCAAGATCCGCCAGGGCACGCCGCCGGGCGAGGACAAACCCGATCCCGCGACCATCGACCCGACTCTGCGGCTCGATCTCCTCGCCAAGGTCCAGGCCGTCGAAGCGCCCGAGTCCATGCGCAATATCTTTCAGTACGGCGCCGCGCCGCCGCCCCCGTCCGCCAAGCCCATCGATTTGCCGAAAGCGCCGCCAAAGATCGCCATTAACAACCAGCCGCCACCCACCCCCACCGGACCGCCGCCATCTCCCCCGCCGCCCGTCGCGCCTCCGATGACATTCAAGTATTACGGGTATGAACTCTCCAAATCCAACGGACGCAAGCAGGCGTTCCTTCTCGACGGCGACGACATCATCATCGCCGCGGAAAACGAACCGATGAAGCGCGGACGTTATCGAATCGTCCGCATCGGCGTCAATTCGATCGTTATCGAGGATACGCAGTTCAAGAGCACCCAGACACTTCCGCTCGTGGAGGTCCCCGCCGCGGCCGCATGAGACACTCTGCAATTTGCAAACGATGGTGGCACAGGCTTCAGCCTGTGGCCTTGCCTGTCCAATCACAGGCTGAAGTCTGTGCCACCATCGTGCCGGACCCTGCGCGACGATCCTCCGAAGCCGGCTTCGCGCTCCTGATGATCTACGCGATGGCGGCCATTGTCGCGATCACGCTCTATATGGAGCTGCCGCGCGTGGCTTTCGAAGCCCAGCGCGATAAAGAGCAGCTTCTCATCGATCGCGGCGAACAGTATTCGCGCGCCGTCATGCTCTATGTGCGGAAATTCAACCGTTATCCCGCCGACTTCGACGCGCTTCAGAACACCCAGAATCTGCGCTTCCTGCGCCACAAATACGTCGATCCGATGACGGGCAAAGACGACTGGCGCCTTATCCACGTCGGCCCCGGCGGCGTGTTCACCGATTCCCTCCTCTATACGAAGAAGAAGGACCCGAACAAGCCCGACGTCGACCCCAATACTACCGTCACGCTCCTCGGGCCGATGGCCGGCAACTCCGGTGGACAAGGCGGCGCCAATCTCGCGACGCGCCAGCGGCCGAGCGACCAGCCCGGCGCTCCGGGCGATCCCAATAATCCCCAGCCGCTCAATAATCCCCAACAGCCGCCGAATAACCAGCCTTTTCCGAATAATCCGGCTGGCGTGAATGGACCCGTCCAGGTGCTGCCCGACGGCAGGATCGTGCCGGCATTCCAGGGCCAGTTGAATCAGGTGGGCGGTACGCTCGAAATGGGTCAGACGGTTTCCAATCCGGCGGCCCCGAATCAGGGGCTCCCCAATCAAGCCCAGCCCGGTTTTCCGAACCCAGGTTTTCCGAACCCAGGTTTTCCGAATCAGGGAGCGCCGAATCCGGCGTTCCCCAATCAACCGGCGAATCAGCCTTTCCCCAATCAGCCCCTGCCTGGTCAGATGCCCGCCGGCTCACCGTTCCCCAACAACAACACGCAGCTCCCCAACAACAACACGCAGCAGGGGGCGATTTCCAACGGCCCTCCAGCCAACGCAGCGAATCTGATCAATCAGATCCTTACAACTCCCCGGCCAGGCGGGCTGAATGGGCTCGGAATGCCGCAGGGACAACAGCCGCAGGCTGCGCCGGTCGACGCTTTCGGAAATCCCCAGCCGATTAACTCGACGGGCGGTTTAGGCGCAACACCCACAGCACAGGCCGGTTTGGGAAACAACACCAACAACACAGGTACGCCGCTGCCGCAACAGCCCGCCGGACAGACCATCGGAGGCGGTATCGCTGGTGTCGCCAGCAAGCTCGAACAGGAAGGCGTCAAAGTCTATCGCGATCGCACGAGCTATAACGAATGGGAATTCGTTTACGACATCACGAAGGATACCTCCCGCGGCGGCGCTGGGGCGCAGGCGACGCCGAACCCGGCGGCGAACCCCGCAAGCAACTCGAACAACTCGCCGTTCTCGAACACCTCGCCGTTTTCAAGCGGTACTCAGCCCGGCACCGGAACCCCGCCCGCAAATCCCGGCACCGGGACGCCGCCGCAGTAGCATCGCATAAAATCATACTTAAGGCAGTCCGCATCGGATAACGGATCATGATCTTATTCAGAATTTCGGTCCTGGCCGCCGCGCTCATTTTCACTACGTCTCTTTTCGCCGCAACGAACGGCAGCGCCGTCGCCGATGCCGCGATGAAAGGCGACGGCGTGACGGTGCGCGCGCTCATCCAGAAGAAGGCGGACGTCAATGCCCCGCAGACGGATGGGGCGACCGCTATCCAGTGGGCCGCCTACCGCAACGATCTCGAAATGGCCGACGCTCTCATTGCCGCCGGCGCGAACGTGAAAGCGGCAAATCGCGACGGTGCCACCGCGCTGCGGCTTGCCTCCGAAAACGGCAGCGCCGCCATGATCGGCAAACTGCTGGCAGCCGGCGCGGACCCCGACGAGCGCTCGCCGAACGGTGAGACGCCTTTGATGATGGCTGGCCGCAACGGCAACATCGCAGCCCTCAAAGTTCTTCTCGATCACAAAGCCAACCCCGCTCTCAAAGAGAATCTGCGCGGCACCACCGCTCTGATGTGGGCCACCGAGCAATCTCATTCCGAGGCTGTAAAGCTCCTGATCGCCCGCGGCGCGGATGTGAATACCGCTTCCGCTCCCGACACCCGCAACTCCGCCCTCAACCTCGCGCCCACGATCGAAGAGCGAATCCAGCAGGACAAACTGATCGAGGCGTTCACGAACGGCAAGAAAATACAGTTGACTCCCGGCGGCCCACTGGTCGCCCCGGAGGATTTCGCATCCATGTACGGCCAATCGGGCAAGAAAGATGGCGGCGGCCTGACTCCGCTCGTCTACGCGGCACGCGAGGGATGCATCGAATGCGCGCGGATTTTGATCGACTCGGGCGCGACTGTCAACCAGACCACTGCCTACGGCTGGACACCCCTTCTCACAGCCACCCAGAACCGGCACTACAAGCTTGCAGCTTTTCTTCTCGATCATGGCGCCGATCCCAATCTCACCAACAATGGCGGATGGACGCCCCTCTATCTCGCCACCGACAACCGCAACATCGAGAGTGGCGACTACCCCGTTCGCAAGCCGGACATGGATCATCTCGACTACATCAAGCTGCTGCTCGCCAAAGGTGCGCGCGCCAACACGCGCATCTGCGGCGCCGCATCCACCGCGCAGGCGTGCAAAGGCGATACGACCGAGACGCGCACGAACTTCACCATGCAGTGGCTGAGCGAAGAAGGCGCCACGCCGTTTCTGCGCGCGGCTCAATCAGGCGACGTGACTCTGATGAAGTTGCTGCTCGATCATGGCGCGGATCCGAAAGTCGCCACTGCCCACGGCGTAACGGCCCTCGCGGTGGCTTCGGGAATCGGCTGGGTAGAAGGCATTACGTTCGAATGGTCGCCGGCACAAAGTCTCGAAGCCGTGAAGATGTGCCTCGATCTCCGCATCGATGTCAACGCCGCGGATGACGAAGGCCGCACGGCCCTGCACGGCGCCGCGCACAAAGGGCGGGTCGAGGTGATCCAGCTTCTCATCGATCATGGCGCCAATCTCGAAGCGCACGACAAGGGAAGCCGCGACACTTTCGCCGGTGCAATGAAGGGGAAGACCTGGATTCCTCTCGACTGGGCGCGGGGCCTCGTGCGAGTGGGCGTGCAGTCAGCCGTCCCGCATCCCGAAGCGGAGAAGCTGTTGATCGCCGTGATGACCGAGCGCGGACTGCCCATTCCGCCGCCGCCCAGTTCGTCGATCTGTCTGACGAAAGGCCCGAAGGGCTGCCAGTAGCGGCTACTTGCCCAGCGCTTCGATCAAAGCCGGCACGACATCGAACAGATCGCCCACGATGCCGTAGTCCGCGACCTCGAAGATCGGCGCCTCGGGGTCTTTGTTGATCGCGACAACGGTCTTCGATCCCTTCATGCCCACCAGATGCTGGATGGCCCCGGAGATCCCAACCGCGAGATACAGCTTCGGCGCGACGGTCTGTCCTGAGCTGCCGACCTGGCGCTCCATCGGAAGCCAGCCGTTGTCGCAGATCGGACGGGAGGCGGCGAGTTCTCCGCCCAATGCGTCCGCGAGCTTCTGGACGATCGGAATGTTCTCGGCCTCTTTAATGCCGCGGCCCACGGACACGATGATTTGCGCCGCGCCGAGGTCCACGGCTCGCTGCGATTCGCGGAAGAGCTCAAGCGGCTTCGTGCGAATCTGCGCGGCTTCTAATTCCGGCGTCGTCTTCTCGACCGGCGCGGAGCCGGCCTCGATTTTATCTGCGCGAAACGCTCCCGCCTGAATGGATGCGAAGTAGGGCGGATCGCCCGCGAACCGCACATCCGCGTTGATCTTGCCCTGGAACAACTGACGAACGAGCGCCAGTTCGTTGTTGTTGACCCGATGCGAGATGACGTCGCTGATCAGTACGCGGTTTAGCGCCGTCGCCAGCTTCGGCGCGAAATCGCGCACTTGATAGGTATGCGGCAGGATCACATACCTGGGCTGATGTCCATCGATCAACTGCCGGAGCGCAGCGGTGTAGCCATCCGGCGTGTACTGCCTGAGCAGCTCGTGATCGATAGCATGGATTTTCGTCAGCTTGTATCCCGCCAGCTTCTGCGCGACTGATTCGACACCCGCGCCGAGGACGGCCGCGAACACCGGCAGGCTCAGTTCGCCCGCGATCTGTTGCGCCGCCGCGACGCCTTCGAGCGCCGATTTGTGCAGCGCGCCATCGCGCTGCTCGACGACGACCAGCACCCCACTCATAAGACTCGCGCCTCGAATCGCAGCTTCTCGACGAGCTTCGCCGCTGCTTCTTTCGCCGGGCCGTCGAAGATCTGCGAATGTTTCGTCTTCACCGGGAAATAGACCCGATCGACCTGGATCGACGAAGCGCCCGACCCGGCCAGTTCCGCGGCCGGAATTCGTTTGACTTCTTTGGTCCGGGCCTTCTTGATTCCCATCAGGGTCGCATAGCGCAACTTTGTCGCGCCGGATTGAATCGTGAGCAGCGCAGGCAGGGGCATTTCGACGTTCTGGAACCAGCCGTCCTCCAGCTCGCGCTTGACTTTTATGCCGCTGCTCTCCGCCTCGATGTTCATGATGATCGTCGCGTGCGGCAGGCCCATGACCTCCGCCAAAATGACACCGGTTTGGCCGTAGCCGAGATCATCCGACTGCAGACCGGTCAGGATGAGGTCCGGCTTCTCGGCCTCGAGCGCCTTCGCCATCATCCGCGCCAGCACCAGCGGATCGGCGTTGCCGGACTTTTCCGTCTCGATGTGGATCGCGCGGTCTGCGCCTTTGGCCAGCCCTTCGCGAATTGTCTGCGAGGCGGA
This sequence comes from Bryobacteraceae bacterium, assembly GCA_035552355.1. GTDB lineage: Bacteria > Acidobacteriota > Terriglobia > Bryobacterales > Bryobacteraceae > BOG-234. The sequence goes on from DASZLP010000266.1 coordinate 11,298, forward strand.
CTCCGGGCCCGCGCAAATCACCACAACCTCGCCGGTGACCTTCTCGCGCAACTGCAGGCCGGCTTCCAGCGCATACGCGTCCGGCTCGTTGATTTCCCACGTGAGATCCGCGTCTTCGATCCATGCTCCAGCGGCGTTCATCCTGAGCTGGCTATCGCGCGACGGTACCTGCTTGATGGCGACTACGATCTTCATACAGATTTAACCGGCGAAACGTCTAAAGATCAGCGCCCCATTCGTGCCGCCGAATCCGAACGAATTACTCAGCGCGTATTCGATGGTCATGCGTCGCGGCTGATTGGGCACGTAATCGAGATCGCAG
>DASZLP010000267.1:0-4638 GCA_035552355.1 Bryobacteraceae bacterium
GGCGCTGAAGGATATGGTGGCGTGGCTGGATGCCGGCTAAAGCTACATCATTAATCGCGATGCACCGCCGGTAAGATGGAGTGATGGCGGAGCCGACGTGACCTGCCGCGAAGCTACGGATGGCGACTTACAAGAGATCGCTGAGGAAGGCATCCGCGTTAACGCCGTGCGCCTTGGCTTCATCTACACGGAACTACACGCCAAAGGGGGCGAACCCATGCGAGTTGACCGGGTTAAGACGCGGGTTCCCATGCAGCGCGGCGGGCAACCGGAAGAGGTTGCCCGCGCTATCTTACGGCTTCTGTCAGAGGAAGCGTCCTACATCACAGGCACGATCATCGACGTCTCGGGTGGGCTGTAGTTCCGGGCATGTTTCGGCGTCCGTGTGGCCAGCTAACCGGGAACCAACGACCGGTGCCACAAATCCCGCGCAGACGCTTGCTTACGCGCGGCTGGGCAGAACCAATCCTTCCCAGGCCGCGACGGCAAGGGCCGCGATTAAGGCCGAAACCCCAGAGTGTCGAAGACTTTCCGCAGGTACATCGCAATGGCGCCGTCCTCGATCCGCAGCATCACGCTCTGTTCCGCGAGAGAGACCTGGGCGCGCAAGGCCGCCGGAATCCAGAGTTGGCCGTCCGCCCCGAGGCTGGCGTGGAAGGGCGACGCATCGCCGGGCAGCACGGGCTGAATCGTGAGCCGGTCATCGCTCGTGACAACGAAGCGAAACAGCGTCCACCTCTCGGATTCACAGTAGCGCCTGAGCGGCGCCGGAAGCTGCATTACGCCGTCGCGGACGCTTGCAAGAAATATGCCGGCCGGTGGGCCCATCAGGGGATCACCTGCGCCTTCACTGTGTCGCTGGCCAGAAGCACCTTGATCTCCGACCCAACAGGCGCCTCGGCCGCCTCGCGCACAATATGGCCGCCATCATTCAGCACAATCGCATACCCGCGCGAAAGCACCAGTCTTGGATCGAGCTGCGTCAACTTCGTCGCGAGTGTCTCGAAGCGCTGCCGCCGGCGGGCCATTTGCTGCCGGATCACGGCCGCGGCGCGGACAGACGCTTCGTTCAGCCGCTCGCGGTCGCGGCGAAGGCGCGGGCGGAGATCGAAGTAGCGCAATCGCTCTTCGAGCGTCCGCCGGGTGCGCTCCCGCGCGGCAAGCTGACGGGTGATGGCGGAGCGGAGACGTTCGGTGTCGTCGTCGACGCGCTGGGTACGCCGCGCGAATCCGCGATGCAAAACCATCTGAGCCCGATCGATCGCCTGTTCGCGCAGACGGCGCGCGAGAACCGCAATGCGATAACGAGCCGCGCGCAGCGCCTGCCGGCGGCATCCTTCGATCCGATCGAGGATCTCCTGACGCGAGCGGACGATCATCTCCGCGGCGGCCGATGGCGTGGGCGCTCGCAGATCGGCCACGAAGTCCGCGATGGTGACATCGGTTTCGTGTCCGATCGCGGAAACGACGGGGATTGGCGACTTCGCGATGGCGCGCGCCACGACTTCTTCATTGAAGGTCCAGAGATCTTCGAGCGAACCACCGCCGCGCGCGAGTACGGTGAGCTGCGCCCACTGCGTGCGGCCGAAGTATTCGAGACCGCGGCAGATATCTTCGACGGAGCCGGGTCCCTGCACGCGGGCGGGGAAGAGGCGCACGTGGAGTCCGGGGAAACGGCGCGAGAGGATTTCGACGAAATCGCGAATGACCGCGCCTTTGGGCGATGAGACGATACCGATGCGGAAAGGAAACGCCGGCAGCGGACGCTTGCGCGAGGCCTCGAAGAGCCCTTCGGCGAGAAGCCGCTTCTTGAGATCTTCAAACGCGAGTTGCAGCGCGCCCTGGCCCTGCGGCTCGATGGCTTCGACGACGAACTGATACTCGCTGCGCTGCTCGTAGATGTCGACGCGGCCGCGCACGAGCACCTGAATGCCGTCCTTCGGTTTGAATTTGAGGCGCCAGTACGAGAGCTTCCAGCAGACGCACTTGATCTGAGCGTCGGGGTCCTTAAGCGTGAAGTAACAATGGCCGCTCGGAACAAGTTTGGTGCCGGAGATTTCGCCGGAGATCCAGATGTTCGAGAAGCCGCGCTCGAGCGCGGAGCGGACGGCGTCGCTCAGCTCACGCAAACTCCAGATGCGGCGCTCGGGGACGAAACTGAGCGCGAACTGTTCCATTACGGCTGCCCGTATCCGAAGCGCCTGAAGATGGCGCGACCTTCGGAGCTCATGAGGAATGCGACGAAGGCGCGAGCTTCCTTCTGCATGCCCGAGACCTTGACAATGCCCAGTGCCTGATTGATGGGTTTATGGAGCTTGTCGTCGACGACGAATGAGTTGCCGCGATCGTTGATAGTGAGTGCGAGCGCCGTGAATGCCGCTTCGGCGTTGCCGGTGTCGGCGTACTGCTTCGCCGCGGCGATACTGGGCGCGTAGACGATTTTCTTTTCAACTTTGTCCCAGAGTTTCGCTGCTTTCAAAACTTCGACCGCCGCCTCGCCATATGGAGCCAGCTCCGGCTTAGCTACGGCGATCGAATGCACATCCGGTTTCGTGAGATCGTTCAGGCTGCGGATTCCCCTCACGTGCGGCGCCCAGACCACAAGCTCGCCGCGTGCGTATAGAGCGCGGGTTTCCGGAATGATGAACTGCTTTTGGGCTAGCTGATCGACATGCTCGACATCGGCGGAGAGAAAGACATCGAAAGGCGCGCCATTCTCGATTTGTTGCGTGAGCTGCGCTGTCGCCCCCATACTGGGAACGATGTGGACGCCGGTCTTCTTCCCGAATGCGGCGCTGAGCGCGGGCAGGACATTCGAGAGATTGGCAGCCGCCGCCACGTGAAGTTCGCGGGGAGCCGCGGTCATCGCGGCGTTACTCAGCAGGAACGCGAGTGTGATGTTGAGAACGTTGCGCATGCCACTTCGGACTTGAGCCCAGTGTATCGTCCGGACGGCTTCTGGTCTTCGGATTGCTTAATTCAGTAATCATGAAGAAACTCATACTTATCTCCATCATCAGCGGGGCGGCTCTTTTTGCTCAGTCATCGACTACGACGTCGACGGACAGCAACACCGTTTCCAGGGATCACGGGAAGAAGACCTATACTGACTCATCGACAACGACAACCAACAGCAACCCGGTCGAGACGACTTCGAATACGGCCAATACAAAGACCAAAACGAAGAAGCATCACGGGCATGTGACCAGTAAGTCGACGACAACCGAGTCAGGTTCTACGACGAGGTAACGTTGTGTGTTGCGCCGTCGATTCCGTTGCCATTCCCTTACGGGTCGCGGTTCACATCCAAAAGAAGTCTATGAACCGCGACTTTCAGGGAGTGGCGGACGGTAAGCTCAATTTTCCGAAGGCTTATCGACCTTGTCGATAACGATCACGTCCACCGGCGCCTTGGTTTTCTGCATACGCAATCCGACCTGTTGCTCCAGCGCGGAGTATAGGTCGGGTGGAGCGTCGGCATCGGGTACGGGCGTTGCTCCCGGCGGAGGCGCTGCCCCGCCAAAAGGCCGCATCCCAGGATCGGGTGTGAACTTCAGAATAAAGGTATAGCGCGTATCGCCGAGGGTTGGTGATCGACGACGGGCCGATCATCGTTTCCGATAATTCTACCGCCTCCGCACTATCTCACGACCTGACGCTACGACGCAGCCGCCAGCCGGTGCGGCGCGTAAACCATTTCCCAGCCGGTGTGCCCCTCAATTACGCGGATAGTCTCGTTCAGCGGCGGCGCGTCAACCCTCTGCACACGCCCGCTCGGCCAGCGAATCTCGACCGCGTCCACAGCCGCCGCGCTCCCCAGGCCGAAGTGCTGTTCGAGTGGCAGGCATCCGAAGCTGGATCCGTTGGTCACTTCGCGGATCTGTTGCCTTCCGCCCTCGAACAGCGTGATGCGCGCGCCGTTGCCGTCGCGATTGCTCTCGATGCCGCGCAGCCGCACGTTCAGGTAATTCCCGGGCAGCTCTTTCGGACAGTGAACGGCCGTCTGCAACAGGTCCCCCGGATACGCGCCGCCGGCCGCGATCAAAATCGACATACGGCCGTCACCGAATAAATCGCCGCAGTTGGTGCCATGGCTCTTGCCCGAAAAAGGCAGGCCCGCCGCAAACGTCGTATTGCTGAACTTCCCCCGCGCGTTCTCGAGCAGAATAAACGGCTCGAGCCGCTCCATGCGCGGACTCCCGTTGCCCAGCAGCAGATCGATATATCCGTCGTTATTCACGTCGCCGAAGCTGCCGCTCATCGTCCCCCAGCAGCCGTCGAGACCCAGTTCGCGCGTCTTCGGGGTGAACGTGCCGTCGCCGTTGTTGTGATAAATCACGAGCGGCGCGCCATCTTCCGGACCGTGCCCCGTTTTCATTGTGTGGATGACGTCTTCGTGGTCCGACCAACTGTACTGCACGATGTCGAGCAGCCCGTCGTTGTTGTAATCGATGAACGCGCACGTGGTGCCGATCACGTAATCGGTCAGCCCCGCCACGATGCTGACGTCCGTGAAAGTTCCGTTGCCGTTGTTGCGGAACAACTGCGGACGCCCGATGCCGCTCGACAGAAACAGGTCGGGATAGCCATCGTTGTTGTAATCGCCCCAGCACGATCCGATCGTCGTGAAGACGTTCG
>DASZLP010000268.1:0-35336 GCA_035552355.1 Bryobacteraceae bacterium
TGCGTGTCGGCGTCCAGTCGGCGATTGCGCATCCGGAGACCGGCCTTTTAATCCGGCAGTTGATGACGAAGTCCGGCCTGCAGGCCCCGCCGATGGGCCGCACACTCGAATCCATCTGCATCACCGACGCCTGCGAGTAGATTACTCGCAGCGCAGCGTCATTGGGATTGAGCCGCGCGGCGCGCCGCGCCGGCAGCCAGGATGCCAGCAATGTTGTCAGCGCGAGCAGCCCCGCCACACTCGCGAACGTAACCGGATCGGTCGCGCTGACACCGTAGAGCAGACTGGCGACGAGGCGCGTGATCCCGAGGGAAGCCGCAATGCCGAGCGCAACGCCGCCTGCGGCGAGCCGCGCGCCTTCGCCAACGATCAAACGCACGATATCGCCTTGTCTTCCGCCGAGCGCCTTGCGAATGCCGATTTCCCGCGTGCGGCGTGTAACGGAGAACGCTACCACGCCGTAGATGCCGATCGCCGCAAGGGCGAGAGCTGCGGCCGCGAACGATCCTACGAGAAATAACAGGAAGCGCCGGTCTGCAAGCCAGCCGCCCATGGCGTCTTCGAATGTCGAGAATTTCACCGGCGCGTCCCGCGCGAGTTCGCGAAAGACGCCACGCGCGGCCGCGGCCGTACCTGTACCCCGCAGCACGATCGTCGGCGACGCGTTCGCCCGGATCCCGCGCTGGCGATAATTCACGTAGATCACCGGGCTCGGTGGAAGGTCGAGTCCCCGCGCCCGCACATCGCCCACAATCCCCACGATTATCATCGGCTTCAGATTGCCGTCCATATTTCCGAACTCGATCGTCTGCCCAATGGGATTCCGGCCCGGCCAGCGCGTGCGCGCCAGCGTCTCGCTGATCGCCGCGACATGAGGCGAGTTCCAGTCGTCCTGGGGGCCGAACGCCCGGCCCCGCACCAGCGGAATGCCGATCGTCTGGAAATACCCCTGGTCCGCGAGGCAATAAAGAGCGTGCCCGACGAGCGCCGGGTTTTGCGCCATGCGGCCGAATTCGCTGAAGTCCGCGGGCGGTCTTCCGTCGTTGAGAATCAGGAAATCGCCCTCAGCCAGATCGTCCCCGGCGGCCACGGGCATGGCGCCGGTCAGTCCTGCCGAGGCGACGCCCGGGATGACGCGGAGGCGCCTGAGGATCTCGTCGGTCACCTGGATCCGGCGAATAGGGTCCCCGTCGGGCGGCGAAAACTCGATTGTCATGAGATTTCGCGTGTCGAAACCTGGGCTGGTGGAAATGAGCCTCACGAAACTGCGCCCGAGCAGAGCTGCGCCGGTAAGAATCACCAGCGTCATTGCGATCTCGCCGGTGACCAGCGTGCAGCGCAGCCGCTCGGTGGTGCGTGTATTGCCGCTGCCCCGGGGTCTGGCCGCGAAGAGTCCCAGCATCAGCGCGACTCCCGCGATCGATCCGAGCGCGAACAGCAGCACCGGCATGTTCAGCGCGATGCCCTGCTGCTGCGGGAGATTCGCCGGCAAGATCGCCGGAAGCACCCGCACGGCCCAGATCGCGATCAGCATACCCACCCCGCCTCCGGCCACGGCGAGCGATATGGATTCGGTGAGCAACTGCTGTATCAGGCGTCCGCGCCCCGCTCCCAGCGCGGACCGCACGGCCAGTTCCCGGCGCCGCGCGGACGTGCGCGCGACCAGAAGGCCGGCGATATTGGCGCATGCGACGAGCAGCAGCAGCATGACCGCGCAGAGCAGAGTCAGCAGAGCGGTGCGCGCGTCGCCCACGAGCGCGTCCGCAAGGGGCGTAACCGCCGCATCCGTCAGATGCACTTTGTTTCCGTAGCGGCTTCGGATCCCGTGCGCTATCGCCCCAAGCTCGGCGCGCGCCTGCGCGACCGTGGCTCCGTCGCGCAGGCGGCCGAGCCCCCGCCAGTTGTGCGCCGTGCGGCTGAGAATTTCCGCATCGAGCTCGCGCGGGATCCACGCCGAAACGCCGGCCGGAAAATCGAATTGCGCAGGCATTACGCCGGTAACGGAGTAGACGCGCCCGGCCATCGTCAGATGGAATCGCGACAGGTCCGCCGCGCCGCCGAGGTAGCGCTGCCAGTATCCGTAGCTGACGATGACCGCCGGTGAGCCGTGCAGTCGCTGCTCCTCCGGCACGAAGGCGCGGCCGCGAAAAGGCGCCACGCCGAGCGTTTCGAAGAAGCCGGTTGAGACTGCCGCGATATTGATGCGCACCGGTTCGGCGCCGCCCAATACCGCCGACGTTTGATAGCCGTAAATCGCCAGGCTCGCGAGCGTCTTGTTCTGATCGCGAAAATCGTCGAAGTTCGGGTCCGCCAGATTCATGCGGTGGCCATTCGCGGCCACTTCCCAAACACGCACGATCCGCTGCGGATTCGGATAGGGCAGCGCGCGCACCAGCACCGCATAGACCACGGAATAAATCGCCGTCGAGGCCCCAATCCCGAGAGCCAGCGTGAGTATGCTGACAGCGGCGAAGCTCGGATTCGCGGCCAGCCCGCGAATGGCGTAGCGGAAATCGGCCACGAGGTTTTCCACGCGATTCTCCCATCCCCAGGCGCGCACCTGTTCGCGCACCGCGGCATCGCCGCCCAGCTCGATGCGAGCCGCGCGCCGTGCCTCCGTGGGCGAGAGTCCCCTGCGGACGTACTCCGCCGCCGCCTCTTCGAAATGATGGTTGACCTCGTCGGCGATCTCCTGGTCCGCGGCCTTGCGGTTGATCAGCACGCGCAAGCCGCGCAGGAATGGACGCCAGGGCGACACAAAGAGAGACACCGCGCTATCCCTCGGCCTTCAGCAGACGCGCGATCGCCGCCGCGCGCCGGTTCCAGTTCGTCGTCTCGGCCTCGAGCCGCTTCCGCCCCGCGCGCGTGAGCCGGTAGTACTTCGCCCGGCGCGCATTATCGGTCTGCCGCCACTCGGACTCGAGCAGCCCCGTACGTTCCAGCCGCTGAAAGGCCGTGAGAAGCGAGCCCGGATTCACCTTGAAAACGCCCCGCGAGACCTGTTCGATGCGTCGCGCGATCCCGAACCCGTGCATCGGCTCGAGGCTGAGCGTCTTGAGAATGAGCATATCCAGCGTGCCCTGAATGACGTCGGTGCCGGATTCATCCACGGGGACACAATAGCTCCACTGCTCTTGATTGTCAAGATGTGGCGTTCAAAGGCCGCAGGCCACTCTTGACAACTCATTCGTTTTCCGATATAACAGAATCCGACAATGAATGCACGCGCCGGGACGCCCGAGCTCGAAGGCTTTCTGCCCCTCGGGCAAGCCGCTCTCTACATCCTTCTCGCGCTGGCCGGTGAAGAACGCCACGGTTACGGCATCATGCTCGAAGCCGCCCGCCAGTCGCGCGGAAAATACAAACCGGGCCCCGGCACGCTTTACGACAATCTGCGCAAACTCATCGACCAGGGCATGATCGAGGAGTCGCGCCGCGCCTCACCCACCGAAGATCCGCGCCGGCGCTACTACCGGATCACCGCTTTCGGCCGGCGCGTGCTGGCCGCGGACGTCGAGCGCCTTGAGGCCGTCGTGCGTGAAGCCAAAGCGCGTCTGCGCCCTCCATCCGCCCGGACAATCTAAATGCGACCTTTTTACGGCGCTCTCGTGCATCTGCACCCGCCCCCATTCCGGCGCGAGTTCGGCGAGCAGATGCTCTCCATTTTCGAAGAAATGGCGGCGGATCGCCGGGCCGCGGCAAGCCTGTGCGTCGATGCCGTGATCTCCCTCGCGCGTCAATGGCTGCTGCGCTCCGGCCTGTGGAAGGTCCTCGCGGCCATCGCTCTGGCCGGGCTGCCCTTCGCGGCGATCCCGTTCGGCGCGCCGCGCGTGCGCTCGTGGGCGATCGCGAGCGGCTCGGGCCTTCAGCCATCCATTGAAGATCTCGTTAAAATCACTCTCACGACTTTTGGCCTCATCAGCATCATTCTTGCCGCGACTGTGTCGTGGGCGCGGGCCGTCAGCAACAGAAGGAGGGCGTCCTGTCACTGGAGCTACGTTCAGTCACGAAGCGCTACCGCGGGATTCCGGCCGTCGAAAACGTAAGCTTCACTGCCCACTCCGGCGAAGTCACCGGATATCTGGGCCCGAACGGCTCAGGGAAATCCACTACCCTCAGGATGATCGTCGGCCTCATCGCGCCGAGTGAGGGCGAGATTTTCTTCGGCGGCCAGCCCGTCGCGCGCGATCCCGTGGCGCACCGCCGCCGCCTCGGCTACGTGCCCGAGGACGCGCAAATCTACGGCCATCTCACCGGCGGCGAATATCTCGAAATGGTCGGCCAGTTGCGCGGCATCCCCGAAAAGACGCTCGCCCGCAAGATCGACGGCTTCCTGCGCCTCTTCTCGCTCCACGGCGATCGCTACGTCCAGATTTCGTCATATTCGAAAGGCATGCGCCAGAAAGTTCTGATCGCGTCCGCGCTGCTGCATAATCCCGATCTCATCCTTCTCGACGAGCCCTTCTCCGGACTCGACGTAAACTCCGCGCTCGTATTGCGCGATCTCATCCGCGAGCTGGCCGCGCGCGGCCGCACGGTCCTGTTCAGCTCGCACGAGCTCGACGTCGTGGAGCGCGTTTCTTCGCGTGTCGTGATCCTGCACAAAGGGCGCGTCGTCGCGAATAATCCCATTGCCGAGCTGCGCGCGCTCATGAGCCTGCCGACGCTGGAAGAAATCTTCCGCCGCCTCGCCGTCGAGCAGGATACCGGCGCAATTACGAGCGAGCTGGCGGCGCTGATCGAGTCGTGATGGACTCTCAGCCGAGCCAGTTCCGGATTCTCTATCGCGGATTTCTCACGCGCACCATCGACCTCGACGTGCTCTCTCAGCACGGCGATGTTGCGAACGCGATCGCCCGCTTCGCCGGCCTGCTTGCCGCTTTCAGTTTGATGGTCTTTCTGGTAATCGTGCCGCGTTATCTGACGACGCCGCTGCCGCCTTCAGCGCTGGTATACGCGCGCTGGAACGACGAAGAGTTTCTCCTGTCGGCCACCATAGCCGTTGCCGGACTGCTCGCCGTGCTGTCATGGAATGCTTTCCTCCCCGAGCGAAAAGATTGGATCGTGCTTGGCGCGCTGCCTCTTTCCTGGCGCATGATCGCGCTTGCGAAAACCGTGGCTGTCGTAACAACGATCGGCATTGGCGTCGGCGCCGTGAACGCATTCACCGGGCCCGGATTTCCACTCGCCATCGCAGAGCCACACGTGCCTTTGCCTGTCGCCGCCTTCGGCTGGTGGGTGACGAACGCCGCGGCCGCGCTCTTTATCTTCTGCGCCGTTGCCGCCGTGCAGGCCATCGCCAGCCAGTTGTTGCCCTGGCGGGCATTTCTGCGAATCTCGAGTGTGCTGCAACTGGCCGCGCTCGCGGCCGTGCTGTGGTGGTTCTTCGCTTCGCCTGCTTTCGCAGCGACCATTCTGCACTCGGCCGGCAAAGGGGCGTTGCTGCCGTCTTATTGGTTCACCGGTCTGCTTCACGTGTTTATCGGCGGCCGCACGCCCGCTCTCGATCATCTGGCTTACATCGCCGTGCGGAATCTCGGCCTCGCGGTCACGGCCGCGCTGATCGGCGGCGCCCTCGCGTGGCGCCGAAATCCGCGCCGCATCGTGGAATCGCCGGAGATCGCGCCGTCGCGCCGCAGGCTCCTGCTGCCCGCCTTCGCACGCCTGTTTTGCCCCAAAGCCTTCGAACGCGCGATCTTCCTGTTTACCGTCCGCACCATGGCTCGCAGCCGTCAGCATCGCCTGTTGCTCGCCATCTACGGCGGCGCCGGACTCGCGCTCGCCCTCACCTTTCTCCGAGCCCTCCTGAGCGGCGGCGATCGTCCGCGCTTCGACGTTCCCAACCTGCCGTTCCTTACGGTCGGATGGCTGGTGCTTTTCGCCGCCGTTATCGGAACGCGCGCGATATTCGTCCTGCCGCAGGATGCCGCCGCCAACTGGATCTTCCGCGTCACCGAGATCGAGACCCCGCGCGTCTACTTCACCGCCGTGCGCCGCGCCCTCATCGTGACAGCGGCGGTGCCGGTTTGGCTCGCCGCCGCGGGTTTTTATCTGAGCGTGTGGCGGCCTGCCGACGGCGCGGGCGCTCTCCTGCTGCTGATTCCCGCGGGAATGATCTTTATCTACGGATCGCTGCGCGAGTTCCGCAAAGTGCCTTTCACCTGCTCCTGGTTTCCCCGGAACGCCCAGGGCCGTATGAAGGCAGTGGTCTGGGGACTCGTGCTTGTGATGTTCGCCAGCATCGTCTCCGGCATCGAAATGTGGGGAATCTCCCGCCTCGCGCGTCTCGTGGTTCTGCTCACGATCCTGACAGCCATCGCGCTGCGCACGCGTTCACGAACGATCGAAACCGAGCAGGGCGATCTTCAATTCGAAGGCGCGCCGGATCTCGACTTCCAAACGCTCGAACTGACCGGCGAAATCTCCAGGCGCGCCGAGCCCGAAGCCGCCCCGCCGCGCTTGCCGGTGCGTCCGTGGCACTTCGCGATCGCGTTGCTGGCCGCCGGTCTGATCTACGAGAATGCCAGTCAGGCGCGCGACCGCGCGCGCTTCCCCGAAGTCGGAACGTCCTGGGATATCGGCGGCCGTAAGCTCAATCTGGCTTGCGACGGGCGCGGATCTCCGGCGGTGATCTTCGAAGCGGACTCGGGCACAACCGGATACACCTGGGCGCCGATTCAGCGCGAGGTCGCCCGCTTCACGCGCGCCTGCTGGTACGATCGCGCGGGCTACGGCTGGAGCGATCCCGCGCCGTTCCCGCGCCACAGCGACCGAATCGCTCGCGACCTGCACGCGCTGCTGCAGAAAGGCGGGATCGCGCCGCCTTATGTGTTGGTGTCCGCCGGCATGGGTACGTTTCACGCCCGCGTGTTTCGCGGCTACTATCCGGATGAAGTGCGCGGACTCGTGCTTGCGGACCCGATGAACGAAGACATGACGATCAACATCCACAACCACATCGAGTTCTTCCGGCCATTTGTGATCGGGCTGTTTGAAACCATAGGCGCCTTCGGCGGATCGCGCCTGTTCCACGATGAGCCGGATGGCGCCCCGCCCGCTTATTCACTGCAGGAGTGGAAGACAATCACCAACCTCGACGCCCAGCCGAAATCCATCGCCACGCAGCCGAAAGAAAAGCCGATTTGGATAAACGGCGAGCTGGCCCGCGCCGCTGGAAAGATCGCGTCGACGCCGTTGGTTGTGCTGTCGGCGGATAGACCGGGTCCGTTCGCGGATGAAGACCACGAGCTGACGCTGCGATTGAATCGCAGACTTGCCGAACAATCGGGTAAAGGCGTCTGGTTGAGCGTCGATGCGCGCCAGAACCGGATTCGATTCGAGAAACCGGAAGCGATCGTCTCGGCGATCGCGGGGGTGTGGCGCTCGAATCAGGGTATCCCCACTGCGGCGCTAAAATGAACACAGGCATGGATTGGTTGGAATGCGACCAGATCGAGGCGGTTCCCGGAAAGATGGGCGGCCGGCCTGTAATCCGGGGCACGCGAATTGAACCGGACCTGATCCTGGCAGAAGAGGAATGCGGCCGGACGCCTGAGGAGACGCGCGCGGATTTTCCCACTTTGTCCCTCGATGCAATCCTGAAGGTCCGCGCCTTCGCTCACAAACATCAGTTCGTGCCGTGAAGGCACTCAAGGTTCTGCTGGATGAAAACCTGCCGCATAGTCTGCGCCATCACCTGGCGCATCACGACGCGATGACCGCAGCCTATGCTGGCTTTGCCGGACTCAAGAATGGCGCTTTGCTGGATGCCGCTGCGGCTGGCGGATTCGACATCCTGTTAACCGGCGATGGAACCCTGCACTACGACCAGAACATGAAGTCCGGAAAATAGCGCTGGTTTCGCTTTCCGCCGTAAGTTGGCCCGTGATCGAGCCACCTGTCGAAGAGATTGTTGCCGCAGTCAATGCGGCTCTTCCCGGATCGTTTACACGTGTGGACTGCGGTGCGTTCGTGCGTAAAGGGGGCGGTCGAAAACGACGCGGTTCGTGAGTCGGTAAAGTTCCCCGCCCGTATGGCGCACCAGCCTTGACCAATCAACCCGCGTGGATTGGCATCCGCATGGACTGGCAGCGTTGTGTGCAACGCCTGCGAATACGGCCGGCAATTCAATTCGCTGTAGGGATTTTCTCCGCATGATCGACCACGATCATGTCAAGAGGAACATCTTTGACTTTGTTGAGCTTCAGACCCAGTTGCTTCCGGAGTGCCGTAAAAATGCCTGGCTCTCCGCCAGGAGAATCAGCCGGCAACGGCGGCGCTGGAAATGCCGCCGCTCCATTGGTTGCTGCAAACTGGCAAAGCTCGCAGAAAAACCGAAGAGTGAAGTCGTAAGTGCCCGTCAATCCTGTTCGGTCGAGAACACGGGCCTTCGGGGATGCGTAGTCGTTCGGGTTTTCGCCCAGTGACTGATTGATCATGCGTCCCAAAGCTTTCACCAAATCGCCGATCGGTTTTTGCTGGACCTGAACCACAATCACGCCCCATCCGAGCGACGTGAACATTTGCGGCCCGCGCGGGAGGATGAACAGGCCCCCGGAGCTTTTCTTCGGCAACCCCGAAGTCTCAGGTGCGGCCGTATCGGGCGTCGATTCCTTCAACTTCGGACCACCCTCCGCGATCACCAGCTCGTACCCCGGGAAGTTGCGTGTCTCACGATGAATCGCGAGATGAAAGCGCTCCTCAAGAAACCGCTGCATCATGAGTTGATATTGCGCTTTCGTCGTGTCAGCAGGCATGGTGGCGTCGACCTCATAGAGATTCGGCCCCATGTTTTCCATAATCCAGGGCGGGCCGATAATCCGATCGAGTTCTGCATCGTACGCGGTCATCAGCAGCGAGAACATCCCGACACAGCAAAGATGAACTCTGCCGGGATCGCTTGTGCCCGGCCCGCCCCTGTTTCCGAAAACCGGATGGGATGCGAGGTTCACCACTTTTGCGGACACAGCATCGAAGGTGGGACGCTGCCGCACGGCCGTCGCGGCCACGAGACAGGCAAGAATTGCTATTCGTCCAACGTACATACTAAAAAATTAGTACTAAGATGACAAACTGTCAAGGCACGGAAGCGCTTACCCCCGGGCGCGTAACGCGTCAAACCTGATTTAGTTGTTGTCCGCGTGCGGCGGCGCCGCGGGCGCAGGCGGTGCAGCCGATGGCGGACCACCGCGCCCACCAACCCCCACAGGCCGTGGCGGAGCCGCCGGCATCTCCGCCTTCCCATCCAGCTCGAACACAAACAGCAGCGGCGCGCCGTCCACCTTCGCATCCGTCGGACCCACAATATCCGGCCTTCGCCCCGCGCCGCCCGCGAACGCCACATACTGCTTTCCGTCGATGGCATACGTAATCGGCGGACCCGTCCCATTCCGCGGCGTCGCAATCTCCAGCAGCTTGTCGCCCTTGTCCGCGCTATATGCCAGCAGATGTCCGTCGCCGAGGACCTGGAACACGAGGTTGCCCGCCGTCGTCACCGTGCCGCCGCCGATGCCGCCGCCGCCCGGCGTGCGCCACGCCAGCTTGTTGGTAACCGGATCCCACGCTTCCAGCACGCCGCGATTGTTCCCGAGCGGATCCGGCCCCCAGATCTTCATCGAGTTCGGACGCGGCTGAGGCAGCCCGCGCGTGAGCCCCGTGTGCCCTGTCTGCGCGGGCAGCACTTCATCGCCCGCCTGGAATGTCCACGTGGCGTACGTTGCAGGAATGTAGACCAGACCGGTCGCCGGATTGAACGACATCGGCGACCAGTTGTGCGCGCCGCCCGCCGTCGGATAGATTGTCACCGGCTCCTTGTCGTAGAACGCTTCCGGATTTATCATCGGCCGCCCGGCCTCGTCGAACCCTTTCGCCCAGTTGACCTGGGTAAACGGCTCGGCGCGGATGAACTTGCCCGTCACACGGTCGATTTCGTAAAAGAACCCGTCCTTCGCGGCTTGCATCACCACCTTGCGCCTCTGCCCGTTCACCATGATGTCGGCAAGCATCAGTTGTTGCACGGCGTCGAAATCCCAGTTGTCGTTGGGAACTTCCTGGTAATACCACGCGAGCTTGCCCGTCGTCACGTTCACCGCGAGGATGGAACACGTGTACAGATTGTCCATATTCTTCGCGCCGCGGAATTTCTGCACCCACGGTTCAGCGTTGCCGGTGCCGACGAAAATCAAATCGGTCTCGGGGTCATACGCCATGCCGTCCCACACCGACCCGCCGCCACCCATTTTGTAGAAGTCGCCGCCCCACGTCTTCGCCGCCTTCGCCATCGCTTCGTTCTCGTAAGGAAGCGCCGGATTTCCTGGCACCGTCCAGAAGCGCCATGCATGCTTTCCGGTCTCCGCATCATACGCATCGAAGTGGCCGCGCGTCGGATGGTCGCCGCCCGCCATGCCGAGCACGACCTTGCCGTTGGCGATGCGCGGCGCCATCGTGATCGAGTACCAGTCCTGCGGATACCCGAGCCGCGTTTCCCATACCGGTTTACCGGTGAGCGCGTCGAGAGCATCGAGACGCCCGTCGATCACCGGCGCGTAGATCCTGCCGTTGTAAAGCGCGATGCCGCGCTGCACGATGCCGCAGCACAGCTTCGGCCGCACCGCCGCCTGATTCACTTCCGGGTCCCACCGCCAAATCTCCTTGCCGGTCCGGGCATCGAGCGCGAACACGACGCTCCAGTTCGTGATCCCATAGAGCGTGTTGTTCCAGACGAGCGGAGTGCCTTCCTGATTGCCGCCGCCCGCGCCGAGTGTGTAGGTCCACGAGAGACCGAGCCGGCTCACATTCGACGTGTTGATCAGGTTCAGGGGGCTGTACCGCGTCTCACTCTGCGTGCGCCCATAGCTCAGCCAGTCGCCCGAGAGTGCGTCCTTCGCGGTATTCACGTTTTTCAGGACGCTTGCGTCGACTGACGCGGGCTTCGCGGCGCTCCGTGTCGTCTGCTGCGCCGCGACAATAGTGGTCAGCGCCAGCGCGGCCAGCGCGCCTGCGGCGATCCTGTGAGATTTCAAACCCGGCATAAAACATCTCCTGGCGATTCGGCGCGTGGATTTTAATCGGTTCCCGGCATGCGCGAATATCGGCCCGAAAACCCGGCTGTTTCGAATGAAACCAGACTATCAAATCTGCTTCCGCGTGCCCTGCCTCACGCCAGTCTCGTGTAAGGGTGGAAAGCGCACAGCGCCGTCCACCCTGCCTCGGTTATCATCGCGTAAACAGTGCTGGCGTCAATAATGCTGCGAATGCGCTCTCGTCCGACTCGCGTTTCGGCGCTCTTCTTTGCGCTCGCGCTCGCAACCGCATATGCGGCAAGCCCGGGCCGCGTTTCTTACATCGCCAACTCCGGCACGCCGAACATCAATTCATTCCTCGCCAATCTGCTTTCACCCATCGAGCAATGGTTTCAAAGCCACGTATCGTCCGCGATCGCCTACGATTCGAGCCTCTCCTGGTTCCCCAACACATACATCTACTCCGACCTGTACGGCATTCAGAAAGGATCGTGGGAAGAGCTCGTGCATCCCGAGTGGATCCTCCATGACCAGAACGGGAACCCCCTCTATCTCGCCTGGGGCTGCGCCAACGGAACCTGCGCGCAATACGCGGCCGATATCGCAAACCCCGCCTTCCGCGCCGCGTGGATCACCAACCTGGCCGGAAGCGCGTTTGGCGCGGGCTATGCGGGCATTTTCATCGACGACGTCAACATGAACTTCCAGGTCTCCGATGGATCCGGCAATCTCGTCGCGCCCGTCGATTCCAACACCGGCCAACCGATGACGTACGACGCGTGGCGGAACTACGTCGCCACCTTCGTCGAAGAGGCGCGCGCGGCAACCCGTGGCCTCAAGCTCATGGAGAACACGATCTGGTACGCCGGCCCCGCCGGCGTCCAGGATGCCGACCCCGCCATCCAGCGTCAGATCGCTACTGCCGACACTATCGCCCTCGAACGCGGCGTGGCGAGCGACACTGGCCTGACCGGCGGCACGGGTGGAGTCTCCGTTTACGCGTTCCTGAATTACGTCGACCGCATCCACGCAGCGGGCAAGGGTGTCAGCTTTCTCGAATACGAGCTCGCCGCCGCCGGCCAGGAATACGGACTCGCCAGCTACTTCCTGATCTCGAGCGGCAGCGACAGCATTGGCGACAACTCCACCACTCCCTCTAACTGGTGGCCCGGCTACGATGTCGACCTTGGCACGCCGCTCGGACCCCGCACTTACCGGAATGGCATCTTCGAGCGCGATTTCACCGGCGGCAAAGTCCTGCTTGGCGAGCCCGGCCTCGCCTCCCAAACCGTCGATCTCGGCGGATCCTTCACCCGCATTGACGGAACCTCCGTCACCTCAGTAACTCTGGGAGGCAGCCAGGGATTCGTTCTTCTCGGAGCCTCCACCTTAAGCGCCGTCAGCAACCTGAGCCCCGTCATCAATGCGGCAAGTCAGACGGCGGCGCCGATCTCGCCCGGTGAAATCATTACTCTGCCAGGCGCCGCCACCAGTTCGTCAAACCAGGTACTGGTCAATGGAGTCTCCGCGCCCATCGTCTCTGCCGGACCGGGTTTCGTGAATGCGATCGTTCCCTTCGGCCTCGATGTCAGCAATCCCGCGCAGGTGGAAATCAGGCAGGATCAGACGGTCAATACCGAATCGGTCCCGGTTGCCGGCGCATCGCCCGGCATCTTCAGCGCGAGCGCGACCGGAAGCGGTCCCGGGGCCATCCTCAATCAGGATTACTCAGTGAACACCGCGTCCACTCCCGCGGCCGCAGACTCGGTTGTGATGGTCTACGCGACCGGCTTCGGCATTCTCGATCCCGCTCCGGCCGACGGCTCGATCACACAGACGCTCGCGACCACTGATTCGCCGGTGACCGCGACCATCGCCGGTGCGCCCGCGGACGTTCTCTATGCCGGCGCCGCGCCTGGCCTGATCGCGGGCGTCCTGCAGATCAATGTCCGGGTTCCCGCGGCCGCGGCAGGCAACTCCGCGGCGCCGATAACGGTCACGATCGGGTCCTTCACGACACCCGCCGGTGTGACTCTTTCCGTTCAGTAGGCTGTGGGCCAGGTTATTGGGCGAGCGGGTCAGGCATTCGGCATTTCAAGCACCGTAGTGGCCGAGCAACAACCTCTGTTCGTAATGCACGATCCCCAGGCGAACGCGGTCAAGCCATCCGCGGCGACCCACAAACGCGTGCGCGGGATTGCCCATTGCATGAAAGAAGACGATGGCCGTCCATTGCTGACCAACGGTTTCGATCGTTACTTCGTGCCCGAAAGCCTTGAACGATCCGGTGACGGTTCGATATTCCCGCTCGATTCGGCCATTGGTGAGTCCCAGTATGTCCGCGTAGGAATTGTCGAAGATGCAGTGCAGTCGGCCGCTCTCGTATCCAGCAGGGCGCTCAACTCAACGCTCCGATCGCCGCTTGTCAGCCGGACGGGGACAAGAATTCCGACAGGTGTTTCTTCGTAGTGAACTCGGCCTCAAATTCGAGCGAGATCAATCGATCCATCCGCCGGCAAACGGCTCTTCTTCGTCGGAGACAAAGATCAGAAAGGGCGAGGAATCGCCCCTGGCTCTCACCTCGTCATACAGCTGCTTCGGGTTCGGGCCGCTGGCTGCGACCTGACTGCCTTGCAACACGACCCATTTGCCGATGAATCGAGCATCGGGATTAGCGGCCCATGCCATCTCGGCGGAGCGCTCGCGCGAAGACACGCGGCGAGGCGCGGCGAGCGTTCCGCTGAGATAGGCCTGGACCGAATTCGCGATTAGCGCATCTACGCTGACGCCGAGCGCGGCGGCTTTGGCGCGAAGCCCGGCTTCGATTTCAGGACGGAGGTGGATGCTCATAACAAGCCCGCTAAAAGCATAGCGGAAAGCCCCCGAACGCATCAGCTTCAACCCGCCATGTGTGCGCTTTTCCGGACTTGCGATAGACTCTCTCGTGGAGACCCGGTGATCGCTTCCCGCAGGCTTATCGTCGCCTTCGCTCTTCTCGCCGCCGTAAGCGCATCCGCCCAATCCCCACGCCTCGAAAAGATCACAATCAATTACGCCACCCGCACCGGTACGACGTGGCCTCTCTACATCGCCAAAGAGGCCGGCTACTTCCGGAAGTATGGACTCGACGTGGACATCGCATTCGCCGTCCACCCCGCCGCCATCGCCATGGTGATCAGCGGCGAGGCCGCCATGACAAACTATCCGCTCGAGCAGGCCATGCTGGCGGGTTCGAAGGGCGGCTCGCTGACGATCGTCGGCAGCCCTTACCGCAAGAGCCTGTTTGCCCTGATGGCTGGCAAGAGCTTCGCGAGCGTGCGCGATCTCAAAGGCAAGCGCGTCGGCGTCAGCCAGATCGGCGACGCTCCTTACAACTATGCCGTCGGACTGCTCGGCAAGTTCGGGCTCACTCCGCGCGATGTGCAATGGGTGCCCATCGGCACCGATGTCAACGGACGCGCCGCCGCTCTCGTCGGCGGTCGCGTCGACGCCACCATGATCACTGCGCCCGTCTACTTCAAGCTCGAAGAGAAAGGCTACAAGAGCCTCGCCAACACAAGCGACTTCGACGATATCTATGCGCCGACGGTTTATGTATTCACCAAAGCTATGGTCGCGGCGCATCCGAACCTGCCGGAGCAGTTGATCAAGGCCCACACGGAAGCGATCAAGCGCTTCTACGACGACAAGGACTTCGCGCTGAAAGCCTACGTGAAGTACGCGCCGGAGAATCTCACCGACCTCGCCCGCGTCTACGACCGCTACGAGAAAACCAACACATTCGAGCGCGTCCCCTATGTTTTGACGCCGTCGGTCCAATACATGCTCGACCACCCCATCGATGAAGAAGCCGCCGCGCAAATGAAGCGATTCGACTTCCGCACTATCATCGACAACAGCACGGTCGCCCGCCTCGTGCGCGAAGGGTTCTTTGAAAAGCTGTTCGGTCCGGGTATCAAGGCAGAAGAAGACCGAAAGGCCAAACTTGCCTTCCACTGAGCGCTGGTCTTGCTGATCCGAAAGGAGCCCCCAATGCCGAAATCCCGCCGCCGATTTCTCAAAACCGCCGCAGCGCTGGCAGCAGCCTCAACCGCCTCCGCCCAACAACCCACGACGCGCCGCAAGGCCGGCATCCCTTCCCCCACTCTCCGCGCCGACGAAACCGGACCCATCTCCGCCTCATCCGTCGAAGTCCTCACGGCCGACCACCCCGGCTCCGACTTCATGGTGGATGTGCTCAAGTCCCTCGGCTTCGAATTCATCTGCGCCAACCCCGGATCCAGCTTCCGCGCGCTTCACGAATCGATCGTCAACTATGGCGGCAACAAAGCGCCCGAGCTCATCACCTGCTGTCATGAAGAGCAGTCCGTCGCGATGGCCGACGGCTACGCGAAGATTGAAGGCAAGCCGCTCGCCGTCATGGCGCACAGCACTGTCGGACTGCAGCACGCTTCCATGGCGATCTACAACGCCTTCGCCGCGCGCTCGCCCGCGTACATCATTCTCGGGAACACGATCGACGCCACCGCGCGCCGCCCCGGCGTCGAGTGGTATCACAGCGCGCAGGACGCCGTCGCTATGGTCCGCGACTATTCCAAATGGGACGATCTGCCGATCTCGCTGCCGCACTTCGCCGAGTCCGCCGTGCGCGCATATCAGATCGCGATGACGGTGCCTTATGGACCAGTGCTGCTCGTCGCCGACAGCGATCTGCAGGAAACACCTGTGGAAGTTCCGGGGAAATTGCGCATCCCGAAGCTGACGCTTTCGTCGCCGCCAGCGGGCGACATGTCCGCGGTGAACGACGTCGCGAAGCTTCTCGTCAACGCCGGGAATCCGGTAATCCTCGCCGACCGCGCCGTTCGCACCGCGCAGGGCATGAAGTGGCTCGTTGAGCTTGCCGATACGGTACAGGCTCCAGTGGTCGGTGGCAAGTTCCCTTCGCATCATCCTCTCAATCAAACCGGCGGCCGTGGGCTCATCGGCAGCGCCGATGTTATCGTTGCTCTCGAAGTCCCCGACCTCTGGGGCTCGATCAACACAGTCCGCGACCAGCTTCATCGTTCCATCCAGACGTTCACCAAACCAGACGTGAAGGTGGTCAACATCTCGTCGGTCAATCTGGACATCAAGGGCAACTACCAGTTCTTCCAGCGTTACCCCGAAACCGAAATCTCGATCGCCGCCGACGCCGAAGCGACGCTGCCGTATCTCATCGATGCCTGCAAGCGCCTGCTCACTGCTGACCGCAAGCGTGCCCTGGAAGCGCGCGGCAGAAAGCTCGCCGACGCCCACCAGCAGGGCCTCGATCGCGCGCGCACCGAAGCCACTTATGGATGGGATTCCACGCCCATCAGCACCGCGCGGCTCTCCGCCGAAATCTACGAAGCCGTGCGCGACAAGGACTGGTCTCTTGTCGGCGGCACGCCTTCACGTCTTTGGAACGTGGACGCTATCTATCGCACAACAAGCGGCGGCGGCGCTTACGGTGTCGGCTACACCGCGCCCGGTTCTGTCGGCGCCGCGCTGGCGAACCGCAAGTATGGCCGCTTCTCCGTCGCCATTCAGACCGACGGCGATCTCATGTACGCCCCCGGCGCGTTGTGGACCGCGGCCCATCACCGCATCCCGCTGCTGAGCGTGATGCACAACAACCGCGCCTACCATCAGGAAGTGATGCACATCCAGCGCATGGCCAACCGCCATCAGCGCGGCATCGCGAACGCCGGCATCGGCACGACGCTGACTGATCCCAACATCGATTATGCGACGATCGCGCGCGGCATGGGCGTCCACGGCGAAGGCCCGATCACAGACCCGAAAGATCTCGCGCCTGCTCTCCGCCGTGCCATGGACGTTGTGCTGCGCGGCGAGCCCGCATTGGTCGATGTCGTGACGCAACCGAGATAATCCGATGCGCCCGCTCATTGTGCTCCTGCTCGCCTCGGCGCTTTACGCGCAGTCAAACGGGAAGAAGCTGTTCGATACCTACGGCTGCTATCAATGCCACGGGCATGACGGCCACGGCGGCGCCGGCGCGCGCCTCGCGCCCAATCCGCTGCCGTTCGCGGCGTTCTCGAAGTACGTCCGCCAGCCCACCGGCGAGATGCCGCCTTATACGAAGAAGGTGGTGTCCGATCCGGAACTCGCCGACATCTACGCGTACTTGCAGTCGGTCCCGCAGGCGCCCGCAGCCAAAGATATTCCGATCCTGAACCATTGATTCGTGGCTACGGCAAATACGGCAACACCGTCTCATTGCTGGAAAGCCCATCCTGCGTCACCGAGATCGTAATATTCCCCGCCGCCAGACTCGCCGGCACCTGGAAGTTGATCTGATACAACCCAACCAGCCCCGGCGTCAGCCCCGCGAACAACAGCGGAGCCGGTGCGCCGTTAATCAGCAAAGTCGGCGGATCGCTCGGCTGCGCCAGAGGACTAAGCGGCGACGCCGCCCCGCTCTCCGGCGTCGCGTTCGTGCCGCCCATCCCTGCTCCATAAGCGACCAGGTACTCGTTCGCCTTCGCCGGAGAGTCGTTGCTCACGAGCGTCCCATCGCCGTGCTGCGCGATGAGCGTGCCGTCGGCAAACGCCGCAAGCCCCGGCGTCGCTTGCGAAAGCTGGATCGTATCCGGCGTCGTCAGCGCGCCGTTCGCGGACAGGATCACCTGATACTGCTTGCCCGGCTCGAGCTCGAACGGAATCTGCGCGTTCACCTGACCCGCGCTCACAAAGTACAGCGGCGACTCGATTCCGCCGATGATTACGGACGTGCCGTTCAAAACCGGCGGCAACGGAATCGCCGACGGCTGCGCAGTCTGCGACGCCAGGTTCTCGCCGTAAATCTGCACGATCGTCCCCGGCGCCAGCGCGGCTCCGACCAGCGGATCGAAGCTGTGCAGTGTTCCGTGCGGCGTGAGCACCGGCGCCGCGTTCGGCGTCACCGCGCCTGAAATCTGGCTGATCGCATCCGCCAGCCCCGGCGCGCTGGCTCGAAGGTTGATCGAAATCTGCGAGCCAGTGTTTCGCGGCGACCACGTGCCGGAATAGAGCCCCTTGCCCGGATCGGCCAGCGGCAGCGCCAGCGGCGGATCGCCGTTCGAGAACGTCGCGACCACCTGCCCATTCGTTACCGCCGCCCCGCAATCGTCGGACAACTGGATCACCACCGGAGTCGGCCAGGCCGCCGGCTGCGAGAAGTTGTTGACGAGTCCGGTTTGTGCGGGCGCCAGCTTCGATGCCACGCATCCCGCCGCTTTCGCCGTAAAGGTTCCCGAAGCTGCGGGTGCCGGTCTTTCTGATGAAGAAGCCGGCGCACTGGTCACAATTAACGTCGCGTTCACCGTGCGCACAGCGGTCGCCGACAGCGAGTAGCTGACGCCTCCGCGATACACGCCGGCTTTGAGTCCGCTCGTGCTGACATTGACAGTCGTGACGCCCGGCGATCCGGCTGCGGCGGAGCCCGTGTCGGGCGTCACCGAAAGCCAGTTGGCGCCGTCGGACGTCGCGGCGCTGGTCTGGAACGTCAGCGGCGATGTCGATCCCGAATAGACCGACACCGTCTGCGGCGGCAGCGTTCCGCCGGCGGAAGTAATGAAGAGCAGACCGCCCGGCTCCGGATCGGGCACGAGCGGTGTCGACGCCGGGACCACGTTCAAAATTGCTTCAAAGTCCTGCGGCGAATTGCTGAGGTCCGGTGAGGTGATCTCGATCAGACCGTAATACGCGCCGGGCGCCAGCGCCGCGGCGGTCGCGGGTTCGATCGAGAACGACACCGTTCCCGGCTGGGTCGAGGTCGAGCTTCCGCTCGCCGTCGCCGACTTGAGCCACGGCGCGCCGGGAAGCACGGTGGCTGTCCAGTTCGCGGTCGTGCTGTTCACGCTCACAAGGAACGAGCCGTTCGGATTTCCCGGCGAGCTTCCCGCCGGCATGTTGAACTGCTGGCCGGCCGGCGCAAGCGTCATGGTTGAGCTCGGCGCGACGAACAACGTTACCGGCACCGAGCCCCTTCCGGCTGAAGAAACGATATCGGCCTGTGTGCGGTAGAAGCCGGGCGTCACCACACTGGGGTCGACGGTCACCGCGATCGTCCCGCTCGCCCCGCCGGCGAGAGTAGCTGGCGCCGCTCCCGTGGTGCACCATGGCGCCTCGCACGATACCGAAGCGAACCCGATCGTTCCGCCGCCCGTGTTTTGAATGTTGATCGACTGCCCAAGCGGTCCGCTGGCCGATATCGTGGTGGCGAACGACAGCAGCGTCGTTCCGATCGTCAGTTTCGCCGGAGCGTTGGTTATCGTGAGATCCGCCGCCACCGTTTGCTTGTGGCCGGAGCACGCGCTCGAAGTGCACGTCGCCGTGATGGATGCCTGATAATCGCCCGCCGTGAGCGCGAGTGCGGCGGGCGTGAGCGAAACCTGCAAAGTGTCGGGCGTGGATGCACCGCCGCTGACGCTCAGCCACGACACCGCGGGATTCATGGCGTACGTGTACGAGATTGGCTGCGACGCCACAGTCGACTGGACTCCCACGGTCTGCCCGCCGGGCGTGCTGGCCGCGGGCGCATTCATCGAGAACTGAAGCGAGCTCGCCGTCAGGATCAAATCCGTGGACTGCGGCCGCACGGTGAGCCCGAGTGTCGCGCTCACCTTCGCGCCCGCCGCGTCGGTTACCGTCGCGGCAAGTGAGTAACTGCCTGCCGATGCCGGAACCCCGCTCAGCGCGCCGGAGGTCGAGAACGTCATGCCGCCGGGCAGCGAAGTCGCGCCACCCGCGCTCCACGTGTAGGGTGCAACACCGCCGGTGGCCGTGAGCAACTGCACGGGGTAATCCACGGTGGCCATGCCGGGGGGCAGCGATTGCGCTGTGATCACGAGCGGAGCGGGATGGATCGCAAGCGTCACCGTTCCAGTGGCCGTGGCTCCGGCCCTGTCGGTCACCTGCGCGCCGAATGAAGCTGTGCCGGGAGCTGTGGGCGTGCCCGAGACTATTCCCGATGAGGTCATCGAAAGCCCCGCTGGCAGTGAGCCGGCGATGATGGCCCACGTATATGGCGGCAGCCCGCCATGCGCCCCGAGCGGCTGCGAGTAGCGCGTGTTAATGGTGCCGTCGGCGAGCGATGTGGTGGTCACGCTGAGCGGCAGCGGCGCGGCAATCGTCACGCTGAATGGACCGGACACGCTGACTCCCGCGCTCGCCACAGTGACGGTAAGGCTGTACGACCCCGCGGTGGCCGGTGTTCCCGTAAGCGCGCCGCCCGATGAGAACGACAACCCCGCCGGAACTCCCGTCGCCGAGAACGAATATCCGTCGGACCCACCGACCGCACCGACAGTACCCGAGTATGTCTGGCCCGCCGTGCCACCCGGTAGTGATGCGGCCGTCAATCCGAGCACGTAAATACTGACCGATGTCTGCGCGGACGTACGCCGCGAGTCATTGACCGTGACGGTTGCATTGAAGGTCCCGGTCTGTGAAGGCGGCCCGGAGAGCGATCCGGAAGCGAGCGTCACTCCCGGCGGCAGGCCCGTCGCGGAGAACGTGTACGGTGGTACGCCGCCGCTCGCCGTGAAACTCGCGCCGGCCTGCCCGCCCGCTTTGGTCTGGATCGAGCTTGTGGACGACGAGATCGTCAGTGCCGGAGGCGCCGGCGGCGGTGGCGGCGCGCCGCTGCCGATCGAGAGTTGAAAAGTCTTCGTCGTCGAGAGGCTCGCGTTGTTCGCGTCCGTTGCCGTCACGGCGACGCTCGACACCGCGGGTGCATTTGCCGGCACGCTGCCGCTGATCACGCCTGCGAGCGACATTGACAGCCCCGCGGGCAAGCCGGTCGCCCTCCACTGGTAACTTCCCGAACCGCCCGTCGCGCTAAGAGGGCCGGATGAATACAGCTGCCCCTGTGTCCCTGCGGGCAGCGCCAGGGTCGTAATGGTCAGAGGACTCGCGCCGATGCTGAGAACTGCAATGGAGTCGTCCGGCGCATCGGCAATCGACACGATCTGCGTGCCATCCGCGCTGATCGAGAACAGGCTCTCCTCGTCATCATCCACCAGCAGGTATCGCCCGGTGACGGGATCGCGGAAGATACCAGCCGGAAATTCCAGAATCTCGCCGGGATCGGGCACAAGCCGACTGGCCGCGCCTGCCGGCGTAATCAGGTAGATGCGCGCCTCATCAGGATCGCTGATCACGTAATTGCCGTTGGCGTCGAAGGTAAGGCCGCTGATTGTGCCGGGAACCATGCCGCTCAGCGTGATTTCCGTGACCACTCCCACGGGCGTAATGCGGAAGATCCGGACAGTCTCGCCATTGTCGTGCGCCAGGATGTAGTTCCCCGCGCCATCGAGCCGGACATACGCGTGCTCTTGTCTATCCGGAGTCGTCACCGGGTAAGGGGCAACGATCGGTGTGACGGCGCCGGCGGGCGTCACTTTGAGCAGTTGATGCTGGCCGACATCCGCGACGATATCGTTGCCGTTCGCGTCGATTGCGACCGAAAACCACTTCGACTCCTCGGGCGCCGAGGCGATCGAGGACGTGACGCCGGCTGGCGTCACCTTAGCCAAAGCGCCGCCGGCGGCGATGATGAAGTTGCCGGAAGCATCCGCCGCGAAATCGTAAGCCGTGTCGTTGCACACAGGGGCCGCGCACGAGACCGGCGCGGCGCTGCCGCCCACCCGAATGATGTTGGCGTCGCTCTCCAATATGTAATTGACCGGACTTGGTGGAGCGCTGCTCGTCACCACTACCGCGGTGGGGTTACCTTCCAGCACGTCGCCGGAAAGAAGCGTCGTGAGATTGCTTCCGTCGGCGCTGAACATGTAGAGTGCGTCGTTATCGTCGTCGACGAGGAAGTAGTTGCCGCTGATGGGATCGCGCGCGATGCCGTAGAGGTCGCTGAAAATCTCGTTCCTTAACAAAACCGTTGCCGACCCGGCCGGAGTAATCGTGTAGACCCCCTCGGGATCGCTGTACCAGTCGCCGACGACGTAGTTCCCCTGGGCATCGAAGGTCAGGCCAGCCACGCTGACCGGAATCGGGCCGCCGTTTGTCGCCGGCTGGATCGGAATCGCGACGTGCTGCGACCCATCCGGACTGATGCGGAATATCGAGAGCGCCTGAGCACCCTCCGCCGAATTGTCTTCGGCGAGGATGTAGTTCCCCGCTGCATCGACGCGAACGTAAGCGTCTTCGACATCACTCTGGTTGATCACCGGATACGTGTAAACCACCGTCGCGGCTCCGGTAGCTGGATCGATCCGGACGACCTGGTGCAGCCCGTCGTCGGCCACGATATAGTTGCCGAAGCTGTCGACGGCGACGGAGTTATAGAACGACGACTCCTGATCTGGCGCCAGGATGTCGGCGCCCGCCAGTGCGCCGCTCGGCGTGTAGCGCCGGATGTGGTCGCCCGCCGCGACGATAAGATTCCCCGCGGCGTCGCGTGCGATATCGTAACAGCCGCAATTGTTGTCGAACGCGACTGGCGAGGCAGCGCCATTAGTAACCGCGACAAGGCTTCCCTCGTCATCGATAACCCATGCCGTGATCCCCGCGGGCTCCTGGAGTGGAGGAGGCGCCGCGTTTATAGCGAACGTGTAGTTATTCGTCACCGTCTGAGTCGGAGTGGCCGACAGGTCGGTCAGTGTGACGCTCACATGCGCGGCGGGATCAACCGCGGTCGGGACCCAACTGAGCGTCGCCGTCTGCCCCTCGCCCGCCGACGTGAGAGTGAAATTCAATCCCTCGTCCTGATTGAATGACCAGGAGAAGTTCCCTGAACCGCCGCCGGCCGTGAGTGTCTTCGAGTACTGCACTCCGACAGTCGCATCAGGGATAATCGCGGGCGTGATCGAAAGTGGAGCGAATGCCGGATTCGCTGTTACGGTGAAGCTTCTCACGGCGACGTCGCCCGCTGCGTCAGTCACAGTGACGGTGAATTGCGCGATGTTTCCTGTAAGCGGACCGGCTGAAGACAATTGCCCCGTGGCCGCATTGATCGACAGCCCGGAGTTCGGCGAAAGACTCCATGTATACGCGCCGAAGCCGTTGGCGGCCGAGACCGACGTCGTGTAAGTGACTCCGACTTGTCCATTCGGCAGTGCGGATGTCGTTATCGACAGCGCGGGCACAGGCCCGGCGATGACGATCGGCAGCGGCGCCGACTGAGCGGTAAGCCCGGAGATAAGATCGGTTACCGTCAGCGTGACATTGAAGTTCCCGACGCGCGTTGGAGTTCCGCCCAACACACCGGCGGCGCTCAGCGAGAGTCCGGCGGGCAGGCCCGTCGCGGTCCAGGAATTGACTCCACTGCCCCCCGTCGCGGCCATGTTCGGAATTGAGTAGGCGACGCCGACCTGGCCGTTGTTGAGCGATGTAGTGATGATACTTACGGGCTGCGCCGGCGCGGGCGCGATCAGCACGGAAACGCCGCCCTGATTGTCGCCGCCCTCATCGTCGGGAACGGAGAATATCAGCGTCGTGGGGTTCGGGAAATACCATGTGTTTTGCGGTGTCGCGGTGCGGATCAGCGGATACAGCGCGCTTTCCGTTCCCCCATTGATGGCGCCGGTGTAGGCGGAAGGCGCGTCGTTCGTCCCGCCTCCCGCTTCCGAACCCGAGAACAACTGCGTTTCATTCGCGTTCGCCGTCGCGGAGCTGTCGAAGGCGAGCCAGGCTGTGAGCCAGGGACTGTTGAACGTCCAGGCAGTCCACATCGCGGTCGTTTCCGCCTGATTGAGTGCGGGAAAGACAGCCAACGCGTCCGCCGCATCGATGACCCGGAAAGTGTACATCCCCGCGGGCAGTGTGTACTCGATCAACTGTCCGGCGCTGCTGAACGGCTGCTTCCACGTGAGATCGCCATTGGCGTGGTTGGAGAGATCCTGCGTGCCGCTGATGTTAATAATCGCCATGCCTGATGGCAGATTCGCGTTCAGAACCCTTCCCGAGATGTTGATCGGAATACTCATCCCCTGCTGGCTTGAATTGCTCTGAACGTCGGTGGCCGTGATGGTGAGAGCCAGGGTGCCGCTCGCCGGCGGCGTTCCGCTGAGCGTGCCGGTGGATTGGTCAATCGAAAGCCACGCGGGCAAAGGCGCCCCGGTAGCAATCTGCGCCGACCACGTGTACGAGCCACTGCTTCCGGTTGCCGTCAGGGCGGCGCTGTAAGGTGTACCCGCGGTCGCAGCCGGCAGCGCGGAGCTCTGCACGGAGACGACGTCGAACAAAAGCGCGTTCCACGTCGGACTTCCGCTTTGCTGCTCAGCAGTGAGATCGAGGAAAGTCGAAGCCGGCGGATAAAGTGCGATCGGCGCGCCGGGGGCGGTTCCCGAAGCGCCCTGAAACAAGCCAGTGCCGCCGCCGGCGCTGTTGGTGATGTAGGGCCCGGGGGCATTCGGCAGGGCATACCAGGAGGGAGCGTTCGGGGCGTTGTTGGCGACCGATCCGGCGAGCGTCAGATAATAGGTACCGGCGGCGAGGTTGAGTCCGTTAAAGATGGTCGTGGAGTCATTGCTGCCGCCCGAGACGCCGGTGAAGCTTGTCTCCGCGATCTCGTTGCGGGCTGTTGTTCCCTGGCCGATGCTTGTGGTGAGGTAGGCCGTGATGCTCGCGCCGGGTGAGACAAAGGCGGAAATGGTAACGTTGGTGGCGGCGGCGGGCAGGCTCCATCCTACGGTGTAGATATTGTTATTGCCCACCAGATTGCCACCGATTCCATTGGCGGATGCCTGTTGAAACGAGATGCCGGGCCGCGGGTCGATGCCAACAAGTGTATTAACCTGCGGGTCCGCCGGAGCAATCTTGATCTGTACCGGAGCGACCTGAGCGGAAAGGAGCGCGCAAAAGAACAGTCCGGCGGTCAGCGGGCGAAGGAGCTTGTACATTGGTGGCAACCACGAAATAGTAACATTACGAACGTAGTTATATGCACGGACCGGTACTATTACTGTACTCTTTTGCACTATGTGAGGTCTCTTGACAATCGCTGAAAAAATCCTTTCGAAGAAATCAGGCAGGGAATCGGTCACCCCCGGCGAAATTGTGGAGGCTTACCCAGACCTCGTCATGAGCCACACGGCGACGTGGCGATCCGCCAGTGTGATGCAGAAGATCGGGGCGACGAAACTCTATGATCCTGAAAGACTTGCAATAGTGCTGGACCACATATCCCCGGCTAAGACCGAGAAGTACGCGGCGGATCAGCAGACCTCGCGTAACTTCGCCCGCAACAATGGAATCGCGAAATTCTATGACGTGGATTCCGGCATCGCCCATCTTGTCCTGATGGAAGCCGGTCACGTGGTGCCGGGGGACCTGATTGTCGGAACCGATTCGCATTGCACGATTTACGGCAGTCTGGGAGCGCTCGGCACGGGCATCGGCTATACCGAAGTCGCTTCAGTCTGGATCACTGGTAAGTTGTGGCTCAAAGTGCCGGAAAGTTTCCGCATCACAGTGAACGGCGCTTTCCCGGCTGGCGTTTTTGCCAAGGACTTGATGCTCGACCTGATCGGAACGCTGGGCGCCGATGGGTGCGGTTACAAGTCGGTCGAGTTTTACGGCGACGCTATTTCGGACATGAGCATCTCCGAGCGGATGACGATGACCAACCTCGCGATGGAGATGGGCGTGAAGTGCGCCTTCGTGCCGCCGGACGTCAGGACCGCCGAGTACCTGCACAACCGGATCAAGGAGTGGGGGCGCTACCGGCCGGTCCACGCGGATGAGGACGCGGTTTACGAGCGCGAGATTGAAGTGGACCTTTCGGCGCTGGAGCCGATGGTCGCCTGTCCGCATGAGGTGGAGAATACGAAGCCCATTGGTGAGGTCGCGGGAACGCACATCGACCAGGTCTTTCTCGGGTCGTGCGCCAACGCGAAGTATGAAGACCTCGTGGTGGCGGCCGGGATTCTCAGGGGGCGCCACATTCATCCCAACGTGCGAATGATTATTACGCCCGGCTCGAAGGAGATTCTGCTTCAGGCGATGAACTCGGGCGTGCTGCAAACCCTGATCGAAAGCGGCGGACTGGTGACCAATCCCGGCTGCGGCGCCTGCGCGGGCGACGGCGGCACGCTGGCCGATGGCGAGGTTTGCCTCTCGACGGCGAACCGCAACTTCCTCGGGCGAATGGGCAGCAACAAGTCGTCGATTTACCTTTCGAGTCCCGCGACGGTCGCGGCCTCGGCTATCAAAGGGGTTATTTCAGATCCGCGGGAGTTTCTGCAATGAACTCTGTTATCGAGGGACGCGTTTACAAGTTCGGAGATAACATCAACTCCGACATCATCATCCCCGGCCGGTATCTGATCTACATCGATCGCGAGCGGCTCGCGCAACACGCCTTCGAAATGCTCGGGGAAGGCTTCCCGGAGAAGCTGAAGAGCTTCGACATATTCGTGGCCGGCCGGAACTTCGGCTGCGGCAGCGCGCGCGAACAGGCCGCGACGGCGATTCAGGGCCTCGGCATCAAGGCTGTCGTCGCGAGTTCGTTTGCGCGGACGTTTTATCGAAACGCCATCAACGATGGGCTTCCGATCATGGAATGCCCGGCGTTATACGAGGCGGCCGAGGAGGGCGACCGGATTCGCATCGACCTCGAAGCGGGTGAGATACGTCTGGGCGAGAAGATGCTTACGTTTCCAAAGATGCCGGAGTCTGTGAGAAAGATCCTCGAACTCGGCGGACTGGCGGAGTATTTGAAGACGCAGTTGAGTGGCGCGGGCACATAGCCCAATGCCGCCCTACACCCCCGGGCCAGGTTTCACTTTCCGCTCGCGATGCATTGCCAGCCAGTCACCGTTTTCAGCCAGCGCCTCACGCCCCAGTTCCCCGATTATCTCTTCGGCGCGCTCGAAACTTCTCTCTGTTCCCTCTGTCTCAAGCTGCTTCAGATCCTGATCCGCGGTGTGAAATAAGTCGTACATCCGCCCGTATTGCCTTGCTTCCTCGACGAATCCCCGCCGTTCGGAGTAGTTCCAGGCGAGCGCGGCCCACCACATCGCGATAGCCGCGACAGCATGCGACCACGTTTCGAATCGCGGTTCCGGCCGGTGCTCGAGCGACGGCGCGAGCAATGCCAATAACGGCACGAGAAGTCCGGCCGCCGCGGCAATCTTTGCGAACAAATTGAACGCCTTTCTCTTCTTCTCGTGTTCCAGACTTGTCTTCAGGAAATACCTGGCCTGGCTCTCCACCCATTTTTGGACCAACGCGATCCGCGCGGGAGCGCCGGCCCCTGCTCCGCGGCTGCGCTCGAGTACTTCTTCATAGAGTCCGCACTCGCTCATCGCATCGCGAATCCAAACCATCTCGCCGGCCTGTTTACGCAAATACTGCTCCGCTGCGAGATCGGGAAAACCAGCGGCCATCCAGAAGAACTGAACGCGAAGAGCTTCGGCGAGCGCCCGATAGTCCTCGTGTCGTTCGCGCCGCCTGCCCTTCAATTCCCACCTGGCCAGGAGAAAGGCAAACCCGAGGCAGGCATAATAAACGAGCAGCATCGGCCATCCGCCGTTCAGAGTATGAAGCCAGGTCAGTCCCACGCCGCCGATGGCGAGAAGCGCAAATACAGCCTTCCAGAGGCGCAGGCTCCGATTGGCGAAGTCAATTGCGAGAGTATCGGCCCATGAATAAACGGTCGCGACCCACTGCATGGCCTCCGTCAGTCCAGTGGGCAGTGCGCCATCGAAAAGATCGCTCCGGCTTTTTTCGGCGGCCGCGGCGAGGCGAGGCCCAGCCTCGACAACATCCGTGTTGTATTGCTCCAGCAATTTATAGATCTCGTCGTAATCTTTGGCGCCCGAGCCCAACGGGTACTGGACAGCGAATTTCACGCCAATCGGCATTTCGGCCCCGTGTCTGACTCGCCGGGCGAGGAGCTCATAAACGGGTCCGGCAGCCATTCGGCCTGACTCTCGCTTCTCTCCCAGCTTCATCGCCACAACTTCGCTCGTGCCACCCTTTTTCCGAGTGCGCTTCCTGTCCCAGATCGCGATCAGGATCTGGCTGTAATTAACGAGGAAGTCGCCAAGCCGCTCGTATTGAACGTCGCGGGACTCGCCTGGCCTCGCAACGTCGCTCAATGAGGCGCCTGCGGCGAGCGGCAGGACGATACGACGTACCGCCCCGTTCAGCAATTGCCCGAACTCGGAATCGCTCTCCTCGGTCTCGAAATCCGCGCGGTAGAGATGTTCCGGCATGGGAAGCACCGCGATATACGGAACCGCCGAAGCCTTTGCCGCGCGCACGGCGATGCGATCGGCGCCTTCGGCGAGCCCGGAGAGCATCAGCAGAGGCGTGTTCGGATATTCGCCGCGCAACCCGGCCAAAATCCTGCCGACGTCCATTTCCAGATCGTGAAAGTCTTCGCGATGCAGGTCGCGATGACCCGTCACCGCCACGACCAGGGAAACCGTTCCGGGAACGGAACCGCCGGAGGTAGGGCGCATGATCACAAGAAAATGTACCATCCGGGCCGCGCAAGGCCGATATGGCGAGCCTGGCAATCGCGCCGGCGCTTGTCATGACAAAGACCGCACCCCCCACATAATAGGAGTGCGCTCACAAATGTCTCAGACCACACCATCGCCTCCGATCGGTATCTCGCGCTATATCGATTTCACCAGAGAGGAATGGAGCCGCCTGCGCGCCGGCACCCCCCTGCTGCTTTCCGAAGCCGACCTGACCGTGCTGCGCGGCGTCAACGAGCGAGTCTCGATCGACGAAGTCATCGACGTCTATCTTCCGCTGGCGCGCCTGCTGAACCTGTATTACTCCGCCAGCCAGGATCTTTTCCGCGCTACCGCGCAATTTCTCGGTCACGCCGGCTCGAAGGTCCCCTATCTCATCGGGCTCGCCGGCAGCGTGGCTGTGGGCAAGAGCACGACCGCCCGCGTTCTCCGGGAGCTCATCGCCCGCATGCCGCCGCAACCGCGCGTCGATCTCATCAGCACCGACGGCTTCCTCTTGCCGACGAGAATCCTGAAAGACCGCGGCCTGATGGACCGCAAAGGCTTCCCCGAGAGCTTCGACACCGCCGCGCTGGTGCGCTTTCTTTCGGACGTCAAGTCGGGCCGGCGTCACGTACAGGCTCCCGTCTATTCCCACGTGACTTACGACATTGTGCCTGATCAGTTCGTTGAAATCGATCAGCCCGACGCCGTGATCATCGAAGGTCTCAACATCCTGCAGACCGGCTCGGCCACGCGCGCGCCCAATCCACGTGTCTTCGTCTCGGATTTCTTCGACTTCTCGGTCTACGTCGACGCGGACGAGGAAGTGATCCGCCAGTGGTACGAGAACCGGCTGCTGACTTTTCGTGAGTCGGCCTTCCGGGACCCGGCGTCGTACTTTCATCATTACGCCAGCCTGTCGGTCGACGAGACGCGTCAGGTCGCGGAGGAGATCTGGCGGACGATCAACGGCCGGAACCTCGTCGAGAACATCCTGCCAACGCGGGAACGCGCCGACCTGATCCTCCGCAAAGCGCCCGACCACAGCGTGGAATCCGTGCGCCTGCGGCGAATTTAACGTCCCGCATTACGCTTGACAGACCCTGCGGATTCGGAAACTATAGTACGCATGAATAGCATCGTTCTTGCTGGTTTGTTCTCAGTCCTCATCGCCGCGTCGGTTTTCGCGCAGGCCGCGCCTGTTGTCGGCGTCGACGACCCGGCTCCATTGTTTACGGACAAAGACCCCGTCCTCAACCGCAACAAGCAGGCCGCGATGCACATCGTCTTCGATCTGCTGGAAGCCGGCCGCTGGAGCGAAGCGGACAAGTGGATCACCGAACGCTATATCCAGCACAACCCGGCCTTTTCCTCGGGACTCGAAACCATCAAAAAAGCCTTCGGCGCCCGCCCCGGCCGTGAGCTGCCCGCGAATTTGAAGGATGCCCGCACCAAGGTGGTTGCGGTTCTGGCGCAGGGAGATCTGGTTTGCGTGGCGACTCGCAGCGAGCGTCCGAATCCGAGAGAAGCGGGCAAGACCTACACGACAACGCACTTCGATATGTGGCGCTTCGTCGATGGCAAAGCCGACGAGCACTGGGACGAAGGCGGAATTAATCCGCTGCCCGCGCCAAAATAGTCGCCGCCCTATTCGTCCGCGCCCCGGTCGGCGCTGTCGATGACCAGCGTGTCCACAGGCTCCTTCCGCGACTCCAGCCTCAACCCCAACTGAGCCGGAAGCGCCTGGAAAATCGTGGGCCCCGACGTATCCACCGCGACGCCATTCAACAACTGCCCGTCTTCGACTCCAGGCGGCGGGTCGCGCGTGAACGCAAGGTCGAAATCGAAACACCCCTTGAGTCCGGTCTGGTTGAGAATCGGCCGCTCCAGCCAAGGCGACAATCGCCACGTAAAGAAGTCCAGCGATGCGCAGCGCGCCGTCCATTTGGAGTGAAGGGAGGAATCGTTCTTCTCATTGAGAATAAAGTCCGATCCAGGCGTGGCCGGATGGATCGTGAGATTCTTCGGCCCATCCTTATCTACCATCAGGACGTACGCCGCCATTTCCTTCGCCGCGTGATGGAACTTCAGATTGAAGCGCTCCGTCATCGCGTTCTGCAGCATGATGTGCAGTTCTTCAATGCTGGAAGGCTTTTCGGCTTCGGCATTCAGATCGTAAGGCTCGGAATCGACCCACGCGGGTCCGCCAACGATCTGCTCGGGCCGCACCTGATAAGCCACGTAGAGATAGCTGCGCAGTGGCAGCGCTGTGCCGACGTAGCGCCGCCCGCCCGGCGCTGGCTGTACCCCAAGTGCGACCGTGCCCGGCTTGCTCTTCTTGATAGACGCGACCTCGAACTTCTGCGAACCGGTCGGCGCGAACGTCTGGCCGGCAGCGAAAGCCACGAATATCGCGGTGGCCAACGCCGTTTTCATTGCGCTTACCGCAGCATAAATGTGAACAGCGACGGCCCAGCCTGCACGCTCACGTACTGCTTGCCATCCACCATATACGTCATCGGCCCTGAAGACACTGACGGACCCAGATTGGTCTCCCACAGCAGCTTGCCGTCGCGCGCGTCGAGCGCATAGAACTGCCCGTCGCGTCCGCCGCTGAACAGCACGTTGCTCGAAGTGGTCAGGATGCCCGCTTCCGTCTGCGGCGCGCTCAGCTTGAAATCCCACTTCTTCTCGCCCGTCTGCGGATCGATCGCGCGCACCGCGCTGTACATCTCGCCAACCGCGCCGTTCCGCGGAAATGCGCCGCTGAACGTCTGCCCGGAATGAAACTCCGGCGGCTCTTTATCCTTGATGTAAGTCGTCGAGCTGTTCTCCCAGGTCGGAATGTAGAACAGCCCCGTCTGCGGACTGAACGACGGGTTATACCAGTTCGTCGCCCCCTGATTGCCCGGATAGACCAGCGTTCCCGCCAGCGACGGCTCGATGCCCGGCGCGCGCAGCGGACGGCCCTTTTCATCGAAGCCCGTCAGCCAGTTTGTTTTCACGAACGATTTGCCGAGCAGGAACTCGCCGGTCGTCCGGTCGAGAACGTAGAAGACGCCGCTGCGATTCGCCCACAGCATGACTTTGCGCGGCTGCCCCTTCCATTGAATATCCGCCAGCACCGGGACCTGCACCGAATCCCAGTCGAACTCGTTGTGCGGCGAGAACTGATAATGCCACTTCAGCTTGCCGGTGTCGGCGTCTAGCGCGACAACGGAGCAGGTATAGAGGTTGTCTCCGAGACGCGCGTCGCCGTTCCAGTCGGGGCCGGGATTCCCGATTCCCCAGAACGTCAGATTGGTCGCCGGATCGTAGGAACCCGTGTCCCACACCGAGCCGCCGCCATGCTTCCACGAATCGCCCGCCCACGTCTCATTGCCCGGCTCGCCCGGACCGGGCACCGTATAAAACCGCCATGCTTCCTTGCCGGTATTCACATCGAAGGCGGCGATGAAGCCGCGAATGCCGAACTCTCCGCCCGCCGTCCCTTCGATGACCTTATCTTTAACCACCAGCGGCGCGTGCGTGAACGAATACCTATCCTTGGGATCCGCCACGACGGTCGTGTTCCAGACTTCCTTGCCGGTCTTCGTGTCGAGCGCGATCATGTGCGTGTCGAGCGTGGCGAGAAAGAGCTTGTCGCCCTGAATCGCGAGACCGCGCGTCTCCTGCCCGCAGCAATTGCGCGCGTCGGCGCTGGGCTTGTATTGATGGGTCCAGATCGTCTTGCCGGTCTTCGCGTCGAGCGCGATCACATCGTTGATGCCCTGCACCGTGTACATCACGCCATCGACTACTAGCGGCGTGACTTCATGCTTCTCGAGCGAGCGGGCTTGAAATACCCACTTGAGCGTCAGGTCTTTGGCATTCTCCGGCGTGATCTGCTTCAGCTCGCTGTGCCGCTGGCTGTTGTAGCCGCCCGAGTAAGTGAGCCAGTTCTGCGGCTCCTTCTCGCGCGCGTTCAAAATCCGCTCGAACGGGACCGGAGTAACGATCGCCTCCCGGTTCTGCGGCGGCGGACCGCCCTGCGCAAACAGTGATCCGGTGAAAGCGGCGGTCAGGACGATGGCCGCGCCAATACGTGTCTTCATGGAGTAAATAAACCTCTTAAAACCGCCTATCGTAACACTAATTTGTGGCGCGGGCGCTCTCGCCCTCCGCGCCGGCGTCCCCCTCAGGGGTGCCGGCTCGGCATTCGTGCAGGCGCCTGGCGAGTGTCCACATGCGTGTGATTCCCTTCGGATGAAACGTACTTGCGTCCGCACGCGACGCACACCAGCACCCACGCTGTTTCAAAAATAAGCCGAAGATCGTGTGAAGCCGAAGCCCGCGCGACATAAAGCCGATCCAACTCCAGCTTATTCCTGAGCGGACCCATAAGGTACGCCGTCTCCGCATCCGTGTTGCTCAGGAATTGCTCGGCGTGCGCGACGTAGTAAAGCGTGCCGGGGCTGGTCAGTCCCGGCAGCACTGCAAGCGTCTCCCGGTCGGCAGTTGTGTAAGCGTGATCCACAATCCACGGGTCTTCCGGCCGCGGACCCACAAACGCCATCTCGCCCCGCACGATATTGAGCAACTGCGGCAGTTCATCCAGCCTCAGCCTTCGCAGAAACGCGCCA
Organism: Bryobacteraceae bacterium; assembly: GCA_035552355.1. Taxonomy (GTDB): domain Bacteria; phylum Acidobacteriota; class Terriglobia; order Bryobacterales; family Bryobacteraceae; genus BOG-234. The sequence continues at coordinate 33,094 of DASZLP010000268.1, forward strand.
AATGGAAAAACACGCGAGTCGCGTGGGCCCGCGATCCGCGCTCCAGCATCGGCTCCGCGCCGCATCGTGCGGAATTTCCGGATCCGGAACCTTGCCCCATCGAGACCGGCACGCTCGGCCAAATAGAAGACCGGACCGCCATCCGTAAGCCAGATCCCCACCGCGACGGCGAGCGAAACGGGCGCCGTCGCGAGCAGCAGCAAACCCGCCGCGGCGCGCTCGACTTTACGCGCGCGACGCGGCATACCCCGCGGCCGCCTTCCGGTTCGCGGTCACGATGCCGCTCACCGCCTCAATCACGTCGCCCACGTCCGCATCGCTCATCGCCGGATAAATCGGCAGCGACACCAGCCGTTCCCACTCGCGGCCGGCAACCGGGAAATCGCTCCCGCTCCAGCCATATTTCTCGCGATAGTACCGATGCAGATGGACCGGAATAAAATGCACCGACGCCGCAATATTCCGCGCGAACAACTCCTCGATGAACTGATCGCGGGAGATGCATGTATCGTCCACCCGCAACGCGTAAATGTGCCAGGCATGCTCAACATCCGGCCGATGCGCGGGAACCCGAAGCTCTTCGAAATGCGCGAAGGCCTCGTTATAGCGCCGCGCGATCTCCTCCCGGCGGCTCGCGAAACTCGCGACCCGCGGCAACTGCGCGATCCCCATCGCCGCCTGAATATCCGGCATGTTGTATTTGAAGCCGGGCCGCGTCACCTCATAGGCCCACGCGCGCCGGCCCTGCCGCCGCCACGCATCCGCCGAGATGCCGTGCAGACTCCACACCCGCGCGTCATCGATCGTTTCCGCCGCGCCGGTGAGCATGCCGCCTTCGCCGGTGGTCAGATTCTTCGTGGCGTAGAAGGAAAACGCGGTGAGCACCGGAATGCCGGCGTCTTCCGCTTCTCCGATCGGGTGGCCCCGATATTTCGCCGGGAACGCGTGCGCCGCATCTTCCACCAGTGCGCACCCATACTTGCGGGCGATCCCGATCAGCGCCGCTCGATCGCACGGGTGTCCGTGCAGGTCGACCGGTATAATCGCCGCCAGACGTTCTCCGGCACGCAACATGGCCGCAGCCTTTTCCACCTGCGCCGGATCGATATTCAGCGTGTCCGGTTCGACATCCACCACCACGGACCGCGCGCCAGTCTGCTCGATCACGTGCACGCCCGAACAAAACGTAATGTCGGACGTAATGACAACATCGCCCGGCCCCACACCCAGCGTGGCCAGCGCGACATGAAGCGCGGCAGTGCCCGAATTTAACGCCAGCGCCGAGTCCGCGCCGACGAACTTCGCGAACTCCTGCTCGAACGCCTGCGCTCTCGGACCGGTCGTGATCCACCCGGACCGCAACGCGGCGACGACTTCGGCAATGTCGTCATTGCCGATTGCCGGAAGGGAAAACGGAAGCAGCGTGTCACGCATTCCCGCGTACTTTCGAGACCATCTGCTCCATTCTGCTATATTGCCTTAGCGCGGTCATCGGCATACCCGCGCGGAGGGTAAATGACCGGCCTCGACCTGCGCCCGCTGTCTCTCGGCGAGATACTCGATCGAACGTTTACTCTCTTTCGGCGCTACTTCCTCCTCTTTATCGGAATTGCCGGCATTCCGCAGCTCATCGTCTTCGCGCTCCAGACGGTCCAGATCGGGCTGCAGTATAACTTCCCCGGCGAGTTCGCGGCCCTTACGTGGCGTACGGCACTGATGACCCTGGCTCTGTTGGTCGTCTCGACCTTTGCCTATCTCGTCTCGCAGGCCGCCAGCGTTCTCGCCATTTCCGATTTGTATCTCGGACGTCCGGTCTCTCTCGGCCATGCCCTCCAGCGCGCCCGCGGCCATCTCGGCTTCCTGTTCGGAGTCGTGGTGCTGAACGGACTCGCGATCCTCGGCGGCTTGATCCTGCTGATTATTCCGGGCATCTACGTCGCGTGCCGGCTTCTCGTCTGCGTCCCCGTCGCCCTCATCGAGGAACGCAGCCCGCGCGAGTCCCTCAGCCGCGGCTGGAGCCTGACCAAAGAGAACGCGGGCCGGTCGTTCATGATCCTTCTCCTTTATCTCGTGATCGCCATCGCGGCCAACGCGCTTCTGACGTTTCCGTTTTCCCTTGGCGTCGTGATGTCGGCGAAGAATCCGTCCGGCGCCTGGATCTGGATTGTCCTGACGCAGGCGGGCGCCCGCATCGCTGCGGTTATCACCCAACCTGTTCTCCTGATCGCGACGGCCATCTTCTA
>DASZLP010000269.1:0-17361 GCA_035552355.1 Bryobacteraceae bacterium
CCAAGGGTTAGGCTGTTCGCCTATTAAAGCGGTACGTGAGCTGGGTTCAGAACGTCGCGAGACAGTTCGGTCCCTATCTGTGGTGGGCGTAGGAAATTTGAGGGGGCCTGCTCTTAGTACGAGAGGACCGGAGTGGACGAATCTCTTGTGTTCCAGTTGTCACACCAGTGGCATAGCTGGGTAGCGAAATTCGGTCAGGATAAGCGCTGAATGCATATAAGCGCGAAACCTTCCCCAAGATGAGATTTCCCAACGTAAGTTTGAAGAGCACTGGAAGACTACCAGTTTGATAGGGCAGATGTGGAAGCGTAGTAATACGTTGAGCTTACTGCTACTAATTGCTCGTTCGGCTTGACCATAAAATTTATTTTCTACACAAAGATCTGGATGTCAATTTTCTTGTAGTCAGTGGCCCGTCAAATATTCAACCAAAGCTCATGAATGAGTTCGTTTGAACAATCAAACAACAAGTTCTGGGTGACCTTAGCGAGGGGGTCCCACCCGTTCCCATCCCGAACACGGAAGTTAAGCCCTTCAGCCCCGATTGTACTGCACGCGCAGGTGTGTGGGAGACTAGGAAGTCGCCCGGTTAATTCAAAAGACCCGACCCCTCAAAAGGCCGGGTTTTTTTTATTGGGATTCCAGCGACCTTTTCTTAATCCGGTATCGGTACCTTTGCAGCGAGAGTCTTCGGCGCCGTCTGCAGATAACTTCCCGTCACCAACTCCCCGACTTCCTCCCAATCCGCTTTCCCCAGGTCGAGTCGCAGACCAACCCACCCGCGCGGGCCGATATACGCCGGAAGATAGAACTTCACCGGATCGGAAGCGACGAGCGCCTGGTGGTCTCCGGGCAGAGTCTTGCCGCAAATTGACATGATGCCGTCGCCGTGGTGGTTGTTCAGAAAATACGCGAAGACTTTCTTCCGTACGCTGAAGATCGCGTGATCGCCTTTACGCTCGCAGGCAGCATCGGGAAGCGCGAGGCAAATCTTCGTGACCCGGTCGAGCGGGTTCCTATCTGCCCGCGTCTTCACAGATATATTCGAACGGTTCGCCGCCCGCGATCCAAGAAGAACCCTTGCCGGTGATCGAGAACTTTCCGGTCCACGGTTTCGTATAAGCGCCGGGATCGTCGATGGTCGCCTCGTAGTTCAGTGTCTTCAGGTCGGGCCGCGAGATCCGTTCGATCAGGTGAAGCTGCGATGTGCTCGGATAAGCGCCGACCGGCCACTGCCGTTCATTAAAACCCACAGAGTCGATGACGAGCGTGTCACCGTCCCAATGTCCCACGGAGTGTCCGAGGAAGGTCGGGCGGAGATCGTCGCCCGCGGGATGCTGACGGCCATCCATGTAGATCACGCGCCAGGAGTGAGGCCCCGCGATATTGAGAATGAAAATCTGCTTCAGCTCGGGAACATCGACGAACTCGAAGCCGGGTGAGTTGAAGAAAGAGGGGCCCGGCGAAGCTTTGCAGTCGACGAGCGGCGAATCGCGCGTGAACGTCGCCTGGCGGTAATCGTAGATCGCTTTAGCCCATGGTTGAAAGGGCACGGGGCCCATTGCCCGAAATCCGCCCGCGCCGGGACGCGTTTCCCAGTAGCCCTTCGCGTTCGGCGAGGAGCCGAGGTTGGGATGTCCGCCGGACCAGCGCGGCGCGGGGTCTGCAACCTGCTTCGTCTGCGCCATTGCGGCCAGACTGAACCAAGCCAGGCTCAGCAAAGCCAGCGCCGGAATTTTCGTGCTCGTATTCACCTTGTTGGGAGCTTCTTGCCGTCCGCGAGGATGATAAATGTAGTCGGCATCGCGCCGGCCCAACTGTTCTTCGGATCCTTGGGCAGAGCCGCCCCTTCGAGAGTGATCTTGTCGCCGATTTTCACTGTGTCTTTTTTCCAGCCGCCGCGCACCAGCGCGTACGGCGGCCCGAGCTCAAAGCGAATCTCCTTCGTCGCGCCGCTTTCGTCCTTCGTGTTGAAGAAGATGTACGCGTGCGGATTGACCCAGTCGACTTTGGTGACGTAGCCGGTCAGAGTGGCGGTCTTCGATCCGTCGTATTCCGCTTCGAAGGAATGATGCGCGGCCGCTGGAATGGCGACAAGCCCGAGGGCCGCAAGCAGGACACCGATTTTAAATCTCATACGAACTCCTGTATACATTGTGAGGCAATCAGCGCACAAACGTCGACTCGGCGTTCTCTTCACAGAAATACTCCTCAATGTCCCGGTCCGGCACCCATTGGATATTCCACCCGCCGGCCCATTGCCGCGTGTATGCCGCCGGATCGTCAACCGTGACCTCATACTTCAGAGTATTCAAATCCGGCCGCGAAAAGCGCTCGATCAAGTGAAGGTGGTCGGTGTGCGGCAGGCCTCCGTTTGCGAACCAGAAGTGCTCGTTGAATCCGATGGAGTCGACAACGAGCGTGTCTTTGTTCTCCCAGTGGCCGACCGAGTTGCCATAGTAACCGCGCACCACTTCGTCCGGCTCCCCCTGCGGGCGCCCATCAGTATATATGACCCGCCAGTTACGGTCGCCGCCGCCGAGCAGCACCAGAATGCGTCCCAGCTCGCGCTGTTCGATGAACTGGAAACCGTGCGGCGTCTGGAACTGCCGTGGTCCGCCGGGCGGCAGGCAGCGGGTAAACGGATCGTTCTTGAGGAGGTTGCGCTGCCGGTATTCGTACACCTCGCGGGCCCACGGCTGAAACGGCGCCACGCGATCGATGTCGGCGAGGTTGCGCAGCAGACCCTCGTCGTTCATCGGGATCGGAGTCTTGCCGCGCTCGACCAGCGAACTCGCGCTCGCCGCACCCCAGTATCCCTTCTTCCCCGGAGCCGGGCCGAGGCGAACCTGCCCGTCGGGCCATCGCGGGGCGGGCGCGGCGGCTACCGGCGCGGACTTCCGTGCGGATGCTGTAAACAGTTTTGCGTTGGTGCGGGCGAGCGTCACTGACTTCGCGAACGTCTGACGCTTCTGGCCGCGCGCGAGGATGCCTTCGACGTTGACGAGGTCCCCGATGTGGATCGCGCTGCGCTTCCAGCCATCGCGCTCGAGATCGAGCGGATTGCCGATCTCGACAGCCCAGTTGGTCAGGATGCCGTCAGGGTCGCGAACGTTCACGAAGAGGAAAGCATGGGGGTTGGTCCAGTCGATGCGAGTGACCGGTCCTGAGAACTTGATCTGGTGTTCGTCGTCATAGGTAGCGGAGAATCCGCTCTGCGCCGGTGCCCGAGTGGAGAGAACGAAGAGCAGCATGACGAGAGCAAAGCTAACAAAACCCTTCCAGGGCAGATTGGTAATCCGCGGCCGATTGGCAATCGGCGTGGCCGTTTGCAACACTTCAGGCCAGGCCGATTGCCAATCGGCCGCAGGATGCCATCCAGGATGCCATCCTGCCCCACATGTGCTGCCTGGGATGTTTCCTGAAAGCACGCGTTAATCCCTCGTGAGAAGAAAAGCGCCGCTCGCATTCCCCTGATGCCAGGTGCCGCGGATCGTCCGATGGTACGAGCCGATATCCTCGAGCTTGCCCTCGGCCGTGATGTGCTCTTTCGCGTCGGCTTCGATGCGCACCGTCCAGTTGGTCACGTCGACGAACACACTCTTCAGCGGAATCGAATCCGGACCCGGATTGATGATGCCGGTGACGTTCTTGCCGTCCCAGTTCATCACGATCGTCACCGGAGTGTGCTGCGTGTTGGAAGCAGCCCAGTCGCCGGTCCACGTCCCCGAGAGCGGGTGGCCCTGTTGCGCAAGTGCCAACGCGAGCGAACAAAAGAGCAGGAGCAATCGTCGCATGGCTATTGCTTATCGTACTTCTGCTGGAACAAATCAATTTGCCCCTGCGTGAGCCCGGGGCCAACCTCGACCTTCTCGCCGAGGACCATGCGCTCGTTCTTCCTGCCGTTGAAAGCGGGCCAGGCGGGAAGTCCTTTGCCGTTCGGATCGACATTTGCCGCGAAGTTCACCCAGTAGGATGAGATCGTGTCGGCGAGCTGGTGATCGAGATCGGTCCACGGTCGCGCGCCGAGCAGGTTCTCGAACACATACGCGGCTTCCGCGCCATGCGTCGCGCCGGACCCGCGGCCTCCGCGCGGCGATGTGCCCTGCGCTTGCGGCGGCTCGTGCGTGAAGTAGTAGAGATATGCCTTCGATTGGCCGGTCTTCGTTTGCAGGCTGGCCCAGTTTCGCATCACCCATCCGAGCTCGTCGCGGAAAGCCGCGAGCTGCGAGGCATTAGCTTCCTCGTCGGTGTTCGCGGGGTAGAGCTTCAGGTACGCGTCCGCCTGATCGCCGTAACGGCGGCGAGCGGCTTCGACAAACTTCGCGGCGGTGGTGGGCTGCAGGAAGAACGTTCCTTCGTCTTTGTTTGAACCGAGCAGCACCGGCACGTCGTTCTGTTTGCCTTCCGCAAAAACCTTGCCGACGTCTTCGGGAAGAAAGTAGCCGTCGACGATCGGCCCGCCGCCCCGGCCCTTGAGCACATCCGCGGCGGGCAGCGCGCGCAACTCCGCGAGCGTGAAAGCTTTGAGCGTTTCCGCAGTCTTCAAACCGGCCTGCTCGGCTTCGCTAAGAGTCTGGGTGTGCCCGACGGAGAGTCCGGGCCACGCTCCGCTTTCGGCGATGGCGCGTTGAAAGAGGCCTTTCGTGCGCGGCGAGCCGACGAGATTCCCGATGCTGGAAGCGCCCGCGGAATCGCCGTCCACCGTTACGCGCTTCGGATCGCCGCCGAATCCCGCGATATTTTTCTGCACCCATTCGAGCGCCGCGGTCTGGTCCATCAGGGCGTAGTTGCCGGACGCGCGGCGGTCGGATTCCTTCGTCAACTCGGGATACGCGAAGAAGCCGAGCACGCCGAGCCGGTAGTTGATCGTGATAACAACCGCGCCTTTCTTCGCGAGAGCTTCACCGTCGGTGGCGGGTGAAGATCCGGAGCCGCTCGTGTAGCCGCCGGGGTGAATCCAGAAGATCACCGGGCGCTTTTCGTTGGGAGATTTAGCGGCGGTCCAGACGTTGAGATAGAGGCAGTCCTCGCTCATCTTTGCGGAGGTGCCCCCGCGCCCGGCGGTCTGCATACAGATGGGCCCGAACTCATCGCCTTTGCGGACACCGTCCCAGTGGGCGACGGGCTGCGGGGCCTTCCAGCGCAGATTGCCGACCGGCGGCGCCGCGAACGGAATTCCTTTGAAGACGCGCACGTCCGGATTGTTCCCGGCGATGCCGGAGATCATGCCTGAATCGAGCTTGACGGGGCTATCGATTGCGGCATAGACGGCAACGTTGGAAAACCAGGCGGAAAGCAGCACAGCAACGGAAAAACGAACGAGCATGCGGGCTCCTGGCTGCTTATGATATCCCACGCTCTACCACCAACGACGCATCCATCGCAAGAGCGCCCGACGCGTCCCGCACCCACAACCTGATGATCTCGCCGCTCGGCTCCGGCCGCCCGCACACCGCGAAATCCGCCGTATCGAATACCGGGCTCAGTGCCCGGAACTCGAAGCGACTCGCGCGCGCCGCGGGCAGGTTCCGGCGCACCAGATCCGCCAGCAGCGTGGCGAGAAGCGGACCGTGCACGACCAGCCCCGGATATCCCTCCACTTCCGTCGCGTAGCGCCGGTCGTAGTGGATGCGGTGCCCGTTGAATGTAAGCGCCGAGTAGCGAAACAGCAGAACATCGTCCGGATGAAGCACCCGCTCCCACGCCGCGGCTCCCGCAGTGTGCGCGGTCGGCCGCGGCGAAGGAGCCACGGCTCCCGTGGTCTGCCCACGGTAGACGATGTCATGCTCTTCCGTAATGGCGACGCCCGCCGCGTTGGCAATCTCATGTTTCACGAGGACGAAAACGAGCGGCCCGGTCCGCCCTTCCCTGAACCGCACATCCGCAATTCGGGATGTTCGCGTGATGCGCTCTCCAACCTGTAATGGCGTGTGAAATTCCAATCGCCCACCCGCCCACATGCGGCGCGGCAGATCCACGGGCGGCAGGAATCCACCGCGTTCCGCATGGCCGTCCGCCCCGAGTTCCGATTGCCGGTGGATCGGCAGGAAATAGAGCCAGTGCCACAGCGGCGGCAGCGGATCTCCGGCTTCCGGACAGAGGCCGTCGATATCCAGCGTGGCGGCCAGTGCCGCGATCGGCGCGGCCGTCACCGTATCGGTGCGGACCTCGGTGCGGCCGATCCATTCGCGCATTTGCCGTTCAGACACGACGGAAATGGTAGCAGCATCTGTTTGATAGACTCCTGTTACCTCGCGCATGGCAAGCAGCATTCGGGTAACCGCACAGCCGACATTGCGCGTGTGGGTGCCGGTCCTCGTGATGATGACCTGCTCCTGGCTTTCCTATATCGACCGCCAGGCGCTCGCCGTCATCTCGCCCATGATCCTCAAGGACACAGGCCTGTCGGCCGCCGACTACGCCGACGCCGCGGCCGCGTTCTCGATCGCCTACATGATCGGCAATCCTCTCTGGGGATCGCTTCTCGACTTCATCGGCCTGCGCCTCGGCATGCTGATTGCCGTCGGTATCTGGACCATCGCGAGCGCCTCCCATGCATGGATGAGCGGACTCCTGGGCTTCGCCGCCGCGCGCGCTCTGCTCGGTTTCGGCGAAGGCGCGACGTTCCCCGGCGGCTTGCGCACCGCAGCCGATTCCCTGCCCCTCAACAAGCAATCGCGCGGTATGGGGATTACTTACAGCGGCGCGTCCGTCGGCGCCATCGTGGCTCCCCTCATCGTCACGCCCGTCGCGCTTCGCTTCGGATGGCGCGCCGCATTCATCGGAACGGGCTTGCTTGGCGCACTCTGGCTAGTCGTGTGGTGGTTCGTGGCGCGGGCGCCTCTGGTGCCGCCCGCGCCGCGCACCGTGGGGAAGTTCGCATGGCCGAACATGCGCGAACGGCGCTTCTGGCTGCTTGTCATCAATTTCGGGCTCGGGGGCGCGGCGCTCGGCCCGACGCTCTATCTGAGCCCGCTTTATCTCAACCGCGTGATGGGCCTGTCGCAGGCGCAGCTCGGCAAAGTCCTCTGGATTCCCGCGCTGATGTGGGAGCTTGGCTATTACTTCTGGGGCTGGATAGGCGACCGCTTCGTGCGCGAGAATCCAAGGCCGACAGGACTCTACATTTTGCTGACAATTCTGGCCCTTGTGCCCGCGACCTTGACGCATGTCGATTCGTGGCCGGTCGTGCTGGCGCTGTTCGGATGGGCGATGTTCATCGCGGTGGGATTCATCGTAATGTCACTGCACCTGGGCGCGCGCAATTACGGCCGGGACCAGACTGGCCTTGTGGCAGGCATCGGCTCGGGCGCGTGGTCCGCCGTAGTGGCGATCCTGCTGCTCATCTACGGACCGTGGTTCGACCGGCGATGGTACGACGCGATCTTCATCTCACTGAGCTTGATCCCCATATTGGGGACGGCCCTCTGGTGGTGGATCGGCCGCCCTGGCGCTCTTACTTCCCCACAATATGAGCTTCGTCCCGATTATTCTCGGGGCAAATGAACTCATAGACTCTCTCGGCCGGCGCAAGCTCCGAAACGCGCTTCGTCGTATAAGGCCTCGCGAGAACGCCGGGATCATCGACCGTGATCTCCGTCTGGAGATGCCCGAGATCGGGCCGCGTGTACCGTTCGATCACGTGAAGCCTGGCGGAATGGGGATGACTGTCCTGATCGAGCCATGAGCGGTCGTTGAAACCCACCCGATCGACGACAAGCGTATCTCCCTCCCAGTGTCCAACGTTTGTCCCGTACCACTGCGGCGTCAGGTCTTCCGGGATCGCACGGCCGTCCAGGAAAATCTGATGGAACCCTGGGCTGTCGTCATCCGAAATAATCGCCATCAACACCGGGCTCTCAACGATGGCGTACAGCGGACCCACGCGAATGATCGGCGACGGCAGGCAATGCGCCTGCGGGCTGTCTTTGCGCATGTCATCCGTCCTTTGCTTCGCAGCCGCCTGCGCGCCCGGCAGAAACTCCGGCTTGCCGGGATCGACCGTCGCCGGCGTCCACCACGTGCCGGAGAGATCGGGTTTGCCGTTCGCCATGCGCGGCGCCGGACCTGACGGAGGCTTGTGCCGACCCGCGCTGGCCGCCTGCGCAAAACGGTCTTCCCCAAGCGTGCTGAGCTGCGTCGTATCTTCCATATGGATGTCGAGCGGCGCCATCTTCGCCGACGCCACAACAACACCGTTCTTGTTGAATGCGCTCAGACCGCCGACGGCGACGCTGACATCGTAACTGCCCGCCGGCAATTGGATCGAATAATCCCCCTTCGCGTTCGTCGTGGCGGTAAAAGCAGCGCCGCTCGCTGCATCTTTCACCCGAACGGTGGCGCTCGCGATCACGTCACCATTGGCGTCGAAGAGCTTGCCGTGAAGTCCGCCCTTTTCGCTTTGAGCCGTCAGGGCAACGCAGGCGGAGAGGGTAATAAACAATGTGCGTATTGGCATTCGCATCGTGTGGGAGTCCTTTTCGACAGTTTGGAGCCGACGCGGTCCGGTGATCCGGAATCGTGCGCTCGATCCGGTTTCGGTAAGTATAACAATGGTTTGTAACAGTCCTCTCGGAATCGGCCCGATAAAAATAATTTAGTCCGCGCCGCTGCCGGACAGTGCTAATCTGCGAATAGCTCGACCGCGAGACAAACGGGTTTTCCGGGGCAATCCCGGGAACCTTGTGCGCTTCCCACCTTTTAAGCTCCGTGCGGAGCTGAACACCAGCAAAGATTTCTGACCAGGGGCAATCGGTGCCCTGTCTGTATTTTGGCAACGAATCCCCATTCGGGATTCGCCAGGCTTGGTGTGTCCACGATTTCCGACGAATCGAAATGACGACTCTGCCGCTGATGGAAAGTCCGCTGCTCTACACCACCGCTCCCGCGGTCAGAGGACTCGTGCAGATCCGTACGTCTCCCGCCGAGTTGATTCCTTCGCGCCCCCTCGAAGAAGGCGAGCAGTATCGTTTCCACTTCGACATGACGAAGTGCATCGGCTGCAAGTGCTGCGTCGTCGCCTGCAACGAACAGAACGGCAATCCGGCGGATTTGAACTGGCGGCGCGTCGGTGAAGTAGAAGGCGGCTATTACCCGAACACGCAGCGCCATTACCTCTCGATGGGCTGCAACCATTGCGTCGAGCCATCGTGCCTGAACGGATGCCCCGTCGAGGCTTACACGAAAGATCCCGTCACGGGCATCGTGGTGCACAGCGCCGAGGCGTGCATTGGCTGCCAGTACTGCACGTGGAATTGTTCTTACGGTGTGCCGCAATATAACGCCGCGCGCGGCGTGGTTGGCAAGTGCGACATGTGCCACAACCGCCTCGCCGACGATATGGCTCCCGCCTGCGTCGCCGCGTGTCCCGAAGGCGCAATCGCGATCGAGATCGTGAATATCGCCGAATGGCGGCGCGATTATCTTTCGGCCAATGCTCCGGGACTGCCGTCGGCGGACGACAGCATCTCGACCACGCGGGTCACGCTTCCCGATAACCTCACACCCGATCTCGGTCGCGTCGACACCAACCGCGTCGAGCCGGAGCATCCTCACTGGCCGCTCGTATTCATGCTCGTGATGACGCAACTGTGCGTCGGCGCTTTCATCGCATTGTGGATGCTCGGATTCAACCACACCGGCGCGCAGCATTTGAAACTGCCCGCCATCGTTTCGCTCGTGCTCGCGGCCATCAGCCTCGGCGCCTCGACCATGCATCTGGGCCGCCCGATTCACGCATGGAAGGCGATGCGCGGGCTGCGCCGCTCGTGGCTCAGCCGCGAAGTATTGACGCTTTCGTTGTTCGCGGGCTCGGCGGGCGCGTTTGCGGGGCTGTTGTTTTTCGGGCTGCCGGGCACCAGCCCATTGATCAATGCGGCGGGGTTTGCCACGGCGCTCGCGGGCCTGGCGGGCGTCACTTGCTCGGCCCGGATTTACATTGTGCGGGCGCGGCCGGCCTGGTTCAGCGGTTATACGATCGCCGAGTTTTTCTCGACCGCGCTGCTTCTCGGTCCGGCTTTTGTGCATGCGCTGATTCCCGGCGCGCCTGCGGCCGTGATGTATACGTCGGTGGCCGGCGCGGCCGCCCAGTTGCTGGCGCAGTCGGGCAAATTCCTCTGGCTTTCGCAGTCGGAAATGTTCGAGCTGCGCTCGTCGTCTGTCCTGCTGGCGGGCAGGCTTCGGGGCCCGTTCGTCATCAGGCTGCTGATACTGATTGTGGCGGGCATTCTGATTCCGCTCGCGGCCGATGCGACCTGGATGTTGAACGCCGCGTTCGCAGCCGCGCTCGCGGGCGAGTTTCTGGGACGTTATCTCTTCTTCGTCAGCGTCGTTCCGAAGAATGTCGCCGCGGCGTTCGCGGGCGTGAGGAAGGCCGCCTGATGAAAACGCTCGACTGGAAACGCGTTATCGGGCTCGACAATCTTGCCGAGGAGTACAAATACGCACGCGACGCATCGACAGGCTACACCTCAGCGCGCAAAATCCCCGACCACTGGGTTGCCACCACGTGCGGCTATTGCTCGGTCGGATGCGGCATCGAGATCGGCGTCAAAGAGGGAAAGGCCGTCGCCTCGCGCGCGCTCGCTTCGCATCCGGTGAATCGCGGCAAGCTCTGCCCCAAAGGGCTATCGGAGCACTACACCATCCACGCCGAAAATCGCGCGCAGTATCCGCTGCTCAGGACCAACGGCAAACTCGAACGCGTGAGCTGGGACGACGCCATTGCGGCGATGGTCGAGCGCTTTCGCAAAGTGCAGGCGAAATACGGACCCGAATCGCTCGGCGTTCTCAGCACCGGCCAGCTCGTCACCGAAGAGTTCTACACGCTCGGCAAACTCGTCCAGCTTGGCTTCGGCACGAGCAATTACGACGGCAATACGACGCTGTGCATGGCGACCGCCGTCTCAGGCTACAAACTTTCCTTCGGCAGCGACGGACCGCCCGGCAGCTACGAAGACATGGAGTGCGCCGATGTCGTCATCCTCATCGGCGCGAATCTGGCGGACAATCACCCGATCCTCTGCCAGTACCTCGAAGCAAGGCGCGACAAGACGCTGATCGTCGCCGACCCGCGCGTCACAAAGACGGCGATGATGGCGGACCTCCACCTGCCGCTCAAGCCCCGCTCCGATCTGGCGCTGATCAACGGCATTGCCCACATTCTCATCCGCTACAACCTGATCGACCGCGCGTATATCGACGAGCACACGACGGGATTCGCCGAGCTCGAGAAGTTCCTCGAAAACTATCCGCCGGAGCGGGTCGCCTCGATCACCGGCCTCAGCCAGGAACAGATTTTCAAGACGGCGTTTCTCTACGGCCGCGCCAAAGCCGCTTTCATCGGCTGGACGATGGGCGTCAACCACAGCACCATCGGCACTCAGACGGTGAACGCGATCTGCAATCTGGCGCTGCTCACCGGACAGATCGGGCGTCCCGGCGCGGCGCCTTTCTCGATCACGGGACAGTGCAACGCGATGGGCTCGCGCGAGGCCAGCTTCACGTCGAGCATGCCGGGCTATCGCAAGTTCGACGATGCCGCGGAGCGAGCCGAGCTCGCCGCGCTGCTGGGAATTGAGGAAGCGCGCGTGCCCGCCAGGCGCGGCCTCGCTTATCCGGACATCGTTGAAGCGACCGTCGCGAAAAAAGTACGCGCGCTGTGGATCATCGCGACCAACCCGCTCGTCTCGTACCCCAATCAGGGTCTGCTGCGGCACGGCCTTTCCAACCTCGACTTTCTCGTCGTGCAGGATGGCTATCATCCGACGCCGACGACCGAGCTCGCCGATCTCGTGCTTCCCGCCGCCATCTGGGGCGAGAAGGAAGGAACGTACACAAACTCCGAGCGGCGCGTCAGCAAAGTCAACAAAGCCGTCGAGCCTCCAGGCGAGGCTCGTCCGGACTTCGACATCTTCCTTGCCGTCGCTCGCGAGTTGGGGTGCGCGGATTCGCTCTTTCCCGGCTGGACGAAACCGGAAGACGCCTTCAACGAGTGGCGGCGCGTTTCCCGTGGGCGTCTTTGCGACTACTCCGGACTCAGCTACGATCTGCTCTCGACGGCCGGCGCGACGCAGTGGCCGCTGCCGGAAGGCGCCGCGCGCGAGGATTCAACGCGCCTCTACGCCGATGGCATTTTCAAACATGCGGACGGACGCGGCAAGCTTATCTGTGCCGAGTGGGCGCCGTTTCCCGAGCAGCCGGGCGGTGAATATCCGTTCGTACTGAACACCGGGCGCACCGTCGAGCACTGGCACACACGCACCAAGACGCGCGAGGTCCCAATCCTCGAGCGCCTCTCGCCGCGCGCGTGGCTTGAGATCAATCCACGCGACGCACAGCGTCTGGGACTCAGGAGCCACGATTCCGTCGACGTGATTTCACGTCGCGGACGGACGCGCGGCATCGAGCTGCGCCTCACCGAAATCACGGCGCCAGGGCAGGTGTTTATGCCCTTCCATTTCTTTGAAACCAACGTGAACGAAGTCACGCAGAGCGCCTTCGATCCGATCTCGCGCGAGCCGAATTACAAACAGTGTGCCGTGAGGGTCGAACGAACTGGAGTACATAAATGAGACGCCTCGTAGTCGTCGGCAACGGCATGGCCGGCGTGGCCTGTGTCGAGCACATTCTCAAACACAATCCGGAGTTCGAGATCACGATTTTGGGCGATGAAACACACGTTAATTACAACCGTATCCTGCTGTCGCTGGTGCTGGCGGGAGAAAAGTCGGCCGACGAAATCGTTCTGAACGATGTCGAGTGGTACCGCGCGCATAACATTCGCGCAAAGCTGGGCGCGAGAATCGACCGCATCGATCGCGGCGCGCGCACGGTCGTCAATGAATTCGGCGAAGTCACCCCGTACGACAAACTCATTCTGGCCACCGGCAGCAGCGCTTTCATTCCGCCGATCCACGGCGTCGAAAAGGAAAACGTCCATGTCTTTCGGACGCTCGACGACACGCACGCTCTCCTCGCCAAAGCCCGCAGAGGCCTGAAGACCGTCGTCATCGGCGGCGGCCTGCTCGGCCTCGAAGCGGCGCGCGGCCTGCAGGTGCGGGGCTGCGACGTCACCGTCATTCATCTGATGGATTCCCTGATGGAGCGGCAGCTCGACACAACCGGCGGGGAGTATCTCAAGCGCCGCATCGAGAGCCTGGGGATTCGCGTCATGCTCCCGAAGCAGACCGCCGCGATCGTCGGTAATGGCCACGTGGATGGGCTGCGCTTCGCGAGCGGCGAAGAGCTCGAAGCCGAGCTTGTCGTGATCGCCGCCGGCATTCGCCCCAACGCGGGCCTTGCGCGCGCCGCCGGACTCGAAGTCAACCGCGGCATCGTCGTCAACGACTTCATGGAAACGTCCGACCCCGACATCTTTGCGGTCGGCGAATGCACCGAACATCGCGGACAGACCTTCGGACTCGTCGCACCGCTTTACGATCAGGCGCGCGTGCTGGCGGCCACCATTACGGATCATCGCGGGCCGGTCTTCACGGCAGCCGCGCCCGCCGCGAAGCTCAAGATCATGGGCGTCGATATCTTTTCCGCCGGGTCGATCGACGAATCCGAGCCCGGCGTCGAAGTCCTCAAATCTGAAGACCCGTCGCTGGGCGCGTACAAGAAGCTGCTCGTCAAAGACAACCGCCTGCACGGGATGATCCTCGTCGGCGACATCGAAGACGAATACACGTACATGGATTGGCTGAAGAGCGGCGCCGATCTCTCATCGATGCGGCGTCAGTTGCTCTTCCCGCCTCCGGCCGGCGATCGCGGACTCGAAGTTGCCGACATGCCGGACAGCGAAACGATCTGCGGATGTAACGGCGTCCGCAAAGGCGAGATCATTCACTCCATCCACGAGCACGGCATCACGACGATGCGGCAGTTGAAAGAACGGACGCGCGCTTCGACGAGCTGCGGCACCTGCGCGGGGTTGTGCGAGAAACTGCTGCGCGCGGTCGTGCCCGATTTCGAAGTCGAAACGAAGACGACGCTCTGCGCGTGCGTGCCTTTTTCCTACGAGCGTCTGCGGGAAATCGTCCGGACGCAGAAGTTGAAGTCCGTCGAAGAAGTGCTCGCCGTTTACGGCAACCGCAGAGGCTGCGAAGTCTGCAAGCCGGCCCTCAGCTACATGCTCGACATGCTGTGGTGCGGCACCCATGAAGAAGATCGCTCGGCTCGCTTCATCAACGATCGCGTCCACGCCAATATCCAGAAGGACGGCACGTTCTCCGTGGTTCCGCGCATGCGCGGCGGCGTGACCTCGCCCGATGAGCTGCGCCGCATTGCGGATGTCGCGGAGAAATACAACGTCCCGATGGTGAAGGTGACGGGCAGCCAGCGCCTCGATCTGCTCGGCGTAAAGAAAGCCGACCTGCCCAACGTATGGCGCGACCTCGGCATGCCATCCGGGCAGGCGTATTCGAAGGGCGTCCGCATGGTGAAGACCTGCGTCGGGACTGAGTTCTGCCGCTTCGGCGTGCAGGATTCGACCAACACGGGCATCGAGCTCGAACGGCGGCTTGAAAATCTTTTCACGCCGCACAAATTCAAGATGGGCGTTGTCGGTTGCCCGCGTAACTGCGCCGAAGCGACTGTGAAGGATCTCGGCTTCGTCGGCCAGGACGGAAGCTGGCAGGTCGTAGTCGGCGGCGCGGCCGGCAAGTCTGTGCGCAAAGCGGACCTTCTGATCACGGTCGAGACCACCGAGCAAGCGCTTGAGGCCGGTGAACTTTTCTTCCAGTACTACCGGGAAAACGGCAACTATCTCGAGCGCAGCTATGATTTCGTCGAGCGCCTCGGGATCGAGAAGATCCGCAAAGAGACGGTGTATGCGTCGGACGAGGACAGGAAAAAGCTGCTCGACCGCCTGCATCGCTCGAAGGAATACGCGCGGGACGCCTGGCTCGAACGCGACCGCCCGGCCAATGCCACGCAGTTCGTGCAGATCGAGCCGATCGACAAGGTAAGGGAGGGCCAACTGGTATGACGGGCGAACGTGTCTGGACAAGGATTACGCGCACTGAAAACATCCCGCCGCGCGAGGGACGGCCGGTTCGTATCGGGGATCTGGAGATCGCGATCTTCAATCTCAATGGCCGTTTCGTGACCGTCGAGAACGCCTGTCCCCACAAAGGCGGCCCGCTTTGCGACGGCATCGTAACGGGCACAGCCGTCGTGTGTCCGCTGCATGGGCGTCACTTCGATTTGATTTCGGGCCTGCCGGTGCGCGCTGCGGAGCCTTCGTGTCTTGCCGTTTTCCCCACGCGCGTGGAAGACGGAATCATCCTCGTCGATCTCGAAGGCGCATACAAGGCGATAGAACACGCTGCCTGACCGGGAGAAAGGACGCTGAAATGGATTACGTACCGCCAGCCGAAATGGTCGCCGACGCGGTTAACGCGGCCGAAAAGAAATCGAAGTTATCCGCACGCGACCTGCTGATCCGCGGCGTGCTGTCCGGCGTCTTTCTGGGCTACGCGACGTCGCTCGCGTTAACCGCCAATTCACAGGGACTGCCCGCGATCGTTGGCGCCCTCATCTTCCCCGTGGGATTCGTGATGTTGGTGCTGCTGGGCTTCGAACTGGTGACCGGCAACTTCGCGCTGCTGCCGATGGCGTGGATGGACGGCCGTGTCGGCTTTCCTGAGCTTCTCAGAAACTGGAGCTGGGTTTTCCTCGGGAACCTTGCCGGCAGTGTTTTGTATGGATATCTGTTCTACATCACGATCACCAACTTCGGCTCGGGGAATGGCGGCGCGCTGGGCGAGCTGGTGCGGCAGGCTGCCATCAAGAAGACGACGGCATATGCCGCGATGGGAGCTGGCGGGTGGATCACGGCTTTCGTGAAGGCAATCCTCTGCAACTGGATGGTGACCGTGGGCACGATGCTGGCATTCGCTTCGCGTTCGACCGCCGGCAAAGTGCTGGCAATGTGGCTGCCCATCACGACGTTCTTCGCGCACGGCTACGAGCACTCTGTCGTGAATATGTTTCTCATTCCCACCGGAATGTTGCTGCATGCGCCGGTCTCAATGAGCCAGTGGTGGATCTGGAACCAGATCCCCGTAACGCTCGGCAACATCGCCGGGGGCGCGCTGTGTACCGGCGCGGCACTCTGGTTGACGCACTCGGCGACGCGTGAACCGGCTGTAGCGGAAGGCGACGCCGCCATCGCCGTAGTCAGAACGAAGGCGGTTGGGCGTTAGTTAGTTTCAGCAATTCCTCAACGTTTGAGGACTCATCGATTTGCGATGCGGATGCAAACGGGCATCCCTTCTGCTCAATCAGTCTCCCTGTCGGAGCGCAACACAAGAACGAAAGAGCAGACGAGGAGACACCCATATGACTTTGAAGACCAAAGCCACCAGCATCCGCCTCAGCAACTTTTCGAGCCCGCCGATGCGCGCGTTCCATATGTCGTGGTTCGCGTTTTTCATTTGTTTCTTCGGATGGTTCGGGCTCGCGCCGCTGATGCCCGTCATCCGTCAGGAACTGCATCTCACCAAAGCGCAGATCGGCAACCTGACCATCGCATCCGTCGCGATCACCGTAATCGTCCGGGCGTTGATCGGATTCGTTTGCGACCGCATCGGCCCGCGCCGCGCCTACACGTGGCTGCTGATACTCGGCTCGCTGCCCGTCATGGGCGTCGGGCTGGCGCACAATTATCAGACCTTCCTGCTCTTTCGCCTCGCGATCGGCGCCATCGGCGCATCCTTCGTGATCACGCAGTATCACACGTCGGTCATGTTCGCGCCGAACGTAGTCGGAACCGCAAATGCGGCGTCCGCGGGCTGGGGCAACCTCGGCGGCGGCGTCACGCAAATGGCGATGCCGCTGCTGTTCGCCGCCTTCGTGAGCTTCGGCGCCAGTCAGGCGCTGGGATGGCGCATCTCGATGGTGGTGCCCGGCGTAATCATGCTGATCACCGGCATCGCGTATTACTACCTGACCGAGGACACCGCCGACGGCGATTTCAAGGAGTTGCGCGCGCGTGGCGAGTTGACGAGCGCGTCCGCCGCCAAAGGAGCGTTCGCCGCCGCCTGCAAAGATCCGCGCGTGTGGGCGTTGTTCCTCATTTACGCCGCATGCTTCGGAATGGAGCTGACGATCGACAACATCGCGGCGCTCTACTTCACCGACAACTTCCATCTGGGACTGACAGCCGCCGGCGTTGTCGCATCCACGTTCGGGATGATGAACCTCTTCGCCCGCGCGCTGGGAGGTATCGTCAGCGACCGCTGCGCCAAATCACGGGGACTGCGCGGACGCGTGCTCCTGCTGGGCGCCACGCTCTGCTGCGAGGGCGTCGCCCTGATGCTCTTCTCACGGATGCGGTTGCTCCCGCTGGCGATC
>DASZLP010000270.1:0-7436 GCA_035552355.1 Bryobacteraceae bacterium
TCGTCCTTTGCGATGCGGATGTAGTCGAGAACTTTCTCATACTGCGGGCGTGTGGTCACCGGACCGACCTGCGTGGATGCGTCGAGCGGATTCCCCATGCGCGCGGTCTTCGCGAGATCAAGCAGCTTTTCCATGAACCGATCGTGGATCGGCCGGTGGATGAGCGCGCGCGATCCCGCGATGCAGGTCTGGCCGGTCGCGGCAAAGATTCCGGAGACGACGCCCTTCACGGCGTCTTCGAGGTCCGCGTCGTCGAACACGATGTTGGCGGACTTGCCCCCGAGCTCGAGCGTGATTTTCTTGATACCCTTCGCGGCGAGCGAGTAAACGTGTTCGCCGGTGCGATCGCCGCCGGTGAAAGCCACCTTTGCGACGTGGCGATGCGTGATCAGGGGCTCGCCAACTTCATTGCCGAATCCGGTGACGACGTTGACGACGCCGGGCGGGAATCCGGCCTCTTCGAACAGCTTGCCGAATTCGAGCGCCGAAACGGAGGAGAATTCGGAAGGCTTCCAAACCACTGTGTTGCCAGCGGCCAGCGCGGGCGCGAGCTTCCACGCAGCGAGCATGAGCGGAGAATTCCACGGCGTAATTGCCGCGATCACGCCGAGCGGCTCTTCGCGCGTGAAGTTGAAGACGCCGGGTTTATCGATCGGGATGACGCGGCCTTCGATTTTGTCGGCGAGTCCGCCGAAGTAGTGGAACCACTGCGGGATGTACTTCAACTGCGCGCGCATCTCGGCGATGAGCTTGCCGTTATCGGTCGTTTCGATTTCGGCGAGGCGGTCGGATTCGCGCGCGATCAGCTCAGCCAGCTTGCGCAGGAGCGCGCCGCGGGCCGTCGCGTTCAGTTTGCGCCAGTCGCCGTAGTAAGCGGATCGCGCGGCGGCGACGGCAGAGTCGACATCGGCGGCGGACCCGCGCGGGATCAGCGCCCATGGGGCTGCGGTGAACGGGTTGACCGACTCGAACCACTCTCCCGAGCGCGGCTCCACCCACTCGCCGCCGATCAGCATCTTATGCTTCTGCATGGGCCTTGACTACTTCGTGCGCGATGCGGAATGAATCGACGGCAGCCGGGATTCCGGCGTAGATTCCGACCTGCAGCAGAATCTCGCGAATCTCCTCCGGAGTCACGCCGTTGCGCAGCGCGCCGGCCACGTGGTTCTTCAGCTCGTTTGGCCGGTTCAGCACGCTGATCATGGCGATGTTGATCATGCTGCGGGTCTTGCGCGAGAGGCCTTCGCGCCCCCAGCAAGCGCCCCAGCAATACTCGGTTACCAGTTCCTGCAACGGACGCGTGAAATCGTCGGCGTTCGCCAGCGCCTTCTCGACAAATTCCTTTCCGATAACGTCTTTGCGAATGCCGAGCCCGAGTTCGTAAGTTTTTTGATCCATAATTATTGCTCCTTTTCCAAAAGCGTGCCCAGCGCGCCCGCGTCGGGCTGCTGTTCGAGGCGGTCGATGAACTCCTCAACAGCGGCGGCGCGCGAGCCGGCCGCGGAGCGGAAGCGCCGGCGAATCTCGTCCGGCGTGGCGGGGACCACGTCATCCATCCGGCTCGTGCGCGTCTCCCCGCTGCGGAGCCGTAGGGAGACTTCGGCGCCCTGTTTCGCCGGATACGCGGCCGTGAACTCATCGGCAGTTTCGAGCGTCATGCTTCCCGCGAGGCGCGAGATTTCGCGATCGTCGAGCATCCGATAGTTCGCCTCGGCGATTTTCCCGCTCGCGAGAGTCGCGGCCACGCAATACTGGATGCTCATCTTGGCCTGCAGGGTGCGGTGGAACGGTCCAGCGAAGTTGCAGCCGGGATAAGCCACCGCGGCCGCCGGGCACTTCACGGTGACGCTTTCGATTTCACTCGCGGGCACGGCGAGCGACACTGCCGCCTGACACGCCGTTTGCGCGTAGTTACATGCCGGCGCGAGCTTGTAGTAAACCGACAGGATCTCCCAGGCGCCGTCGTGGAACGGTTTCACTTCCGAAATCCGCGAGGCTCGGTTGAGGCCGGCGAAGAGTCCAGCCTGACCATCGAGAGCAGTTTCCGAAGCACATGCGCCAAGCTCCGCCAGCTCAACCGCGGCGACCGCGCTTCGGGCGGCGAATCCGGGATGAAAGAACATCTCATCGCCTCCGACGTATGGCCACTCGTTCAGACCGCCCGCCGTATTGGCCGCAAGTCCGATGGCGCTCACGACCGCATCTTCATCGAGGCCGAGCAGGACACCCGCGGCGACGGCAGCGCCGATCGGCCCGGTCGTCCCCGTGGGCCGATGGAATTTCGCGAACTCGCGATCGACCAGCGCTTTTCCGATCGCGGCCCCGATCTCATAACCGCAGGCGGCGGCGAGAATGAAGGTCTCTCCGCTCACCTTCGTTCGCTGTGCACAGGCCAGCAGCGCGGGATAAATTACGACGCCGAGATGGCTGACCGCGCCGGTATGCATGTCCTCGCGTACAAGGCCGTGCCCGAGCGTCGCGTTCGCGAAGGCCGCATCGCCGGGCGCTGAGCGGAATGGAGTGCCAATGATGGTGGCGGGTCCTGCAGCGCGGCGCGCCATCTGAATGGCCTGCGAGCCCCAGGGCAGATCGCGCGCTTCAAACGCGCAGGAAAGCATGTCGAGCAGGCCGATCCTGACTTTATCGACGACGGCTTCGGGCAGGTCGCGCGGCGTGACGGCCAGAACCTCCCTCGCCAGACGCCGCGAAAGACTCGTCACGACTTACTTCGGTGCTCCGACAGTCGCTTCGCCCACTGTAACTCCGGCCCAGCGTTCGACCGTCCTGACGGTTTCCGTCAGGTCGGCGTCAGCGCCCTCCGTCGCGAGCGTGACCGCGATCAACTGGCGCACCGCGGTGCCGACAACCATGGGCACCCCCATCGCCTCGGCTTCTTCGAGGCACAGACGAATGTCCTTATTCAGCAGAGCGAGCGCGAAGCCGAAATCGAACGTGCGCGGAATCACGCAGCGCGGAATCTTATCCTGCGTGGCGCTGTTGCGGCCGCTGCCCGCATTGATCACGTCCATGATCTGCCGCGGGTCGAGGCCGGCTTTGACACCCATCACGACCGCTTCCGATGAGATCGCCATCGCCGTGCCGGAGAGCAGGTTATTGAGGAGCTTCATCGTCTGTCCCTGGCCGGGGCGCTTGCCTACATGGAAGAGCTTTCCGATCACCTGCAGGACCGGCGAGACCTGCGGATAAATCTCATCCGGACACGACACCATCACCGCGAGAGTACCCTTTTCCGCTCCCACAACGCCGCCGCTGACGGGGGCGTCGACGGCAGTGATCCCTTTGGCTTTGAGTCCTTCGGCAACGCGGGCCGCAACGGTCGATCCGGTCGTTGAGACATCGATGAAGATTTTGACCTTTGTGCCGTCGACGATTCCATCGGCGCCGAGCGCCACGGCTTGCACGATGGGCGGAGTCGGCAAACTGGCCAGCACGATCTCAGCGGCCGATGCCGCAGCGGCGGGAGAATCGGCACGCCTGGCGCCTTTCTCAACCAAAGGACCGATGACCGCCTCGCTTTTATCATGGATCGTGACGTCAAATCCGGCTTCCAGCAAACGCCGGACCATCGGGCCCCCCATGCGCCCGACACCCACAAAACCAACCATCTGTTTCGACATTCGCCCTACACTCTAACATCCGCACTTGACCTCACACCCGCGATGCGGCATCCTGAGCGCTTGGCCGAACCAGAACCTTTCGAAATCATCGCGTTGCGGTACGCGCACCTTGGCAACCGGCATCCGGGCGAGAATTTCATCCTTGCCGATCCGCATGAGTTTGCGTCCGACCTCGACTACTTTGTGTGGATTGCGCGGCGCGGCGATCGCGCTTATCTCATCGATACGGGGTTCGCGCAGGAGGCAGCGACGCGGCGGAAGCGTAATCTGCTGCGGAATCCAGCGGACGCGCTGCCGTTAATCGGTATGGATGCGGCGGCGGTAACGGACGTCATCCTCACGCACCTGCATTACGATCACGCGGGGAATCTCGATCTTTTTCCGAATGCGCGGTTTCATCTGCAGGATCGGGACATGTCGTATGCGACCGGACGCTGCATGTGCCATGGGGCGCTGCGCGCGCCTTTCGATCTCGCGGATATTTTGCAGATGGTGCGGCATGTGTTTACCGACAAGGCCGTGTTTCATGACGGAGATGCGGAGTTGGCTCAAGGACTCACGCTGCATCGCATCGGTGGGCATTCGGCGGGGCTACAGATAGTACGTGTGTGGACGAAGCGCGGATGGGTGGTGATTGGTTCGGATGCTTCGCATCTCTACGCGAATTTCCAGCAGCGGCGGCCGTTTCCGGTGGTCTACAGCATTGCGGAGATGCTGGAAGGGTACAACACGCTTTACCGGCTCGCGGACTCGCCGGATCATATTGTGCCGGGGCATGATCCGCTGGTGACGAAGTATTATCCGGCGGTGAGTGAGGCGTTGGAGGGGATTGCGGTGCGGCTGGATGTAGAGCCGCGTCAGTGAAAATCGTGCGAGTACGTCCCCAACTCCAGCGGGTTGGGCAGCGGTAAGACACGCTGCGCCAGAATGTGGATCACGCTGTCGACGTTCTGCATTTTCCCTTCAACCATGATCCACGGGTGAGCCAGGAT
Organism: Bryobacteraceae bacterium; assembly: GCA_035552355.1. GTDB lineage: Bacteria > Acidobacteriota > Terriglobia > Bryobacterales > Bryobacteraceae > BOG-234. Next base: position 4,631 of record DASZLP010000270.1, read on the forward strand.
CGGAAGCCGTTGCTCATCGAAGATGTCAGGCATGATTACGACATTCGAGATGCCGGTTTCGTCCTCGAGGCTCAGGAATAAAATTCCTTTGGCCGTGCCCGGGCGCTGGCGCACGATCACGTTCCCGGCGACGCGAACGAAGCGGCCATGTGCAAGAGTCGGCAGCGCGGCGGCTGGAGTGACGCGCAGCTTATCCATCTCGGCGCGGCGATGCGCCATCGGATGTCTGCCGACTGTCATGCCGGTGCCGTTGCAGTCGGCGATCAGCCGTTCGTCGAACGTCATTTGCCGCAGCGGCGCTTCGGGCACGGGCTCGGGAATTTTATTCAGCAGCGCCGTCACCGGCCGCGCGGCCCAGGACGCTTTCCAGAGAGCGTCCCTGCGGTGTCCGGCGCCGATGGAATTGAGAGCGCCGATGGCGGCGAGTTTCTCCATCTCGTCTTTGGCGAGCTCCGGCGCGCGGCGCGCGAGATCGTCGATGTCGGTAAAAGGCCGCCTCGCGGCGATGAGTTCCGCGGTCTTTCGGTTCAATCCGCGCACATAATTCAGGCCGAGCCGCAGATGCGGATCTTCGACCGTGCAGACGTTTGCAGACTGATTGATGTCGACAGGCAGCACGCGCAATCCATGTCGCTGCGCGTCTTTGACGATGGTGGATGGATGATAGAAGCCCATCGGCTGGTTGTTGAGCAGAGCGCAGGTGAAGGCAGCCATGTAATATGTGCGCAGCCAGGCGCTGGCGTATGCGAGCAGGGCGAAGCTGGCGGCGTGCGATTCGGGGAAGCCGAACATGGCGAATGAAGTGATCGCCTTGACGATCTTGTCCTGCGTTTCGCCGGTGATGTTCTTCCGGTTCATTCCGGCGCGGAGCTTGCCTTCGATTTCCTTCATGCGTTTTTCGGATCGTTTGAAGCCGAAGGCGCGGCGCAGTTCTTCCGCCTCGCCGCCGGTGAAATCGGCCGCCACCATTGCCATGCGCAGAAGCTGTTCCTGAAACAGCGGCACTCCCAGCGTGCGCTTCAGAATCGGCTCGAGATCGGGATGCAATGGCTCGGCGGCCTCTTTGTTCTGGCGCCGCTTCAGATATGGATGCGCCATTTTGCCTTCGATGGGACCCGGCCGGATGATGGCGACCTGAACGACAAGATCGTAGAACTTTGCCGGCTTCATCCTCGGCAGCGAGGCCTGCTGGGCGCGGCTTTCCACCTGAAAAAGTCCGATGGTGTCGGCGCGCTGCAGCGCTTCATAAACTTTGGGGTCTTCCTTCTGCTGGATTTCGGCGAGCTCGATTTTTTCTCCGTAATGCCGGTCGATCAGCTCAATCGATTCTTCGATGACCGCCATCATCCCGAGGCCGAGCAGATCGATTTTGACGATGCCCATGTCGGCGCAGTCTTCTTTGTCCCACTGCACGACGACGCGATTCGGCATGCTGGCGGGCTCGAGAGGCACAACGGAATCGAGCTGCCCCTGGCAGATCACCATGCCGCCGGAGTGCTGGCCGAGATGGCGCGGCAGATCCTGCAGGCCAGTGACAAGATTCAGAAACGTGCGGACTTTCCGATCGGAGAGATCGAGCCCGGCATCGCGAAAATGCTTTTCAGGGGTGTCGGTTTTATCGGTCCAGCCCCACATGGGCACGAGCTTCGCAAGCTTGCCGAGGGTTTCGACGTCGTATCCAAGAACCTTGCCGGCTTCGCGCGCGGCAGAGCGGCCGCGATAAGTGATCACGTTCGCCGTCATGGCGGCGCCCAGTTTTCCGAATTTCTCGTAGACGTGCTGAATGGCTTTTTCGCGCTGGTCTCCGGACGGCAGATCGAGGTCGATATCCGGCCACTCGCCGCCGCGATTCTCGGAGAGGAACCGCTCAAAGAGCAGCTCCATCTGGACGGGGTCGATTGCCGTGATATGCAACGCGTAACAGACGGCGCTGTTGGCCGCCGAGCCGCGTCCCTGGATCAGGATTCCTTCCCGCTTGCAGTATTCGACGATGTCCCAGACGGCGAGGAAATAGCCGGAAAATCCCAGTTTTTCGATCATGGCCAGCTCGCGGTCGAGCTGAGGTCTTGCCCCTTCGTATTTGTCCCCGTAACGCGCGCGGGCATATTCGCCGGTGATGCTGCGCAGATAGCTGGCTTCGGTATGCCCGTCCGGAACGGGGTAACTGGGGAACCGATAGCCAAGATTCGCCAGCGTAAAATCGAGCCGCGAAGCGATCTCAGTCGTATTGGCGACCGCCTCCGGCACGTCGCTGAAGAGGCGAAGCATTTCCGCCGTGGATTTGGGATACAGCTCGGAGTTCCGTTCGAGCAGCCTGCCCGCCATGGCCAGTGTGGTGTGGTGACGCAGACAGGTAAAGACGTCCATCACCTGGCGATCGGCGGGCTCTGTGTAGCAAACACCGTTTGTTGCGACAAGCGGCAGGCGCAGATGGCGGCCCAGTTCGATCACCGCCTGATTGCGCGCTTCCTCATCGCGGTTGAAGTGGCGCTGCAGCTCCAGAAAAACGTTCCGCGCGCCGAAGGTCGCCTGCAGGCGCTCGATCGTGGCGCGGCCTTCCTTCTTTTTCAGACCCTGCGCGAGAGGACCGTCTTCGGCGCCCGTGAGGCAGATCAGGCCTTCGGAAAATTCGGCGAGCTCTGCGCGTGTGGCGGCGGGTTCCTGACCGGGTTTGGGATGTTTTTGCGTCCGCAGCTTCATGCGGGAAATCAGCCGGCAAAGATTCTGGTAGCCGCGCTGGCTGGCAGCGAGCAGCGGATAGCGCGCGCCATCGGTGCAGGTGACCTCCGCGCCGGCGTATGCCGTA
>DASZLP010000271.1:0-9798 GCA_035552355.1 Bryobacteraceae bacterium
GGCACTTAGTGCCTCCTCGGGTGTCAGCAGTCCGGAAAGATCGATCCATCCTGATACGTGGCCGTCTGAAGGCGCGATACGCGCGATTTTGTCCGTCTGCCACACGTTGGCGTAAATTTCCCCATGAACGTATTCGAGCTCATTGAGCATATCGATCGGCTTCTGGCCGTCGCGGACGAGAATGCGCCGCGTTTCCGAAAGCGTTGCGGGATTCCAAACGCGGATCTGCGCACTGCCATCACTCATGTAGATCTGGCGGCCGTCGTTGGTGAGTCCCCAGCCTTCTCCCGGATATTCGAAGTCGCGGAGCAGGCGAAAGCTGGCGCGGTCGTGGACGAATCCGCGCTGCGCCTGCCAGGTTAGTTCAATGAGACGTTGATCGAGCAACGTAATGCCTTCGCCGAAGTATCTGGCGTCGAGAGGTGTTTGCTGCAGGACTTTTCCCGTTTCCAGTTCGACCTTGCGGATGCCCGATCGTCCGTTGAGGCCCGTTCCTTCGTAGAGAAATCCGTCGTGATATTCGAGGCCTTGTGTGAATGCGGTGCGATCGTGCGGGTATGTGTGGACGATCTTGTAGCCATAAACCGGTGTGGTCGATCCGGGCGCGGCGCTGAGGAGCGAAAGAAAGCCAACGACTGCGACAAGGAGTAAGCGCATCGATTTATAATATGCCGCGCCGCTAAACTGGTTGTTTGCTGCTGGTCCAAAACGTTTCCAAGCTGTATCGGCTGTACAAGACGCCGTTCGACCGCATCCGCGAATTGAACCCGTTGCGGCGTCAGCCGCTGCACACGGACTTCTGGGCGCTCCGCGATGTCTCGTTCGAAGTGGAACGCGGCGAGGTCGTCAGCCTCGTCGGCCCGAACGGCTGCGGCAAGAGCACGCTTCTCCAGGTAATCAGCGGCATACTTCAGCCCACTACTGGACGCGTTGTAACCCGCGGCCGCGTCGCGGCTCTGCTGGAGCTCGGCGCCGGATTCAACCCCGAATTCTCCGGTCGCGAGAACGTTTTTATCAACGGCGAAATCCTCGGAATCAGCCGCGCGGAGATGGAAAGGAACCTGCCGCTCATCGAGGCGTTCGCGGAGATCGGCGACTTCATCCATCGACCTGTCAAGGAATATTCGAGCGGGATGTACGTTCGCCTGGCTTTCTCGACGGCCATCCACGTGGATCCCGAGATCCTGATCGTGGACGAAGCGCTCGCGGTCGGTGACGCCGTTTTCGCCAATCGATGTATCCGCAAGTTCGAGGAATTGCGCGAGAAGAAGACGACGGTACTGTTCGTGTCGCACGATCTCGGACTCGTCAAGCAGCTCTCAAATCGCGCTATTTTTCTTCTCAACGGTCGCATCGAAGCGGAGGGTGAGCCGAAGCACGTGATCGACAAATACATAGGCGTGGTGCTGGAGCGCCAGAAAGCCTTCCAGCAGGACGACCGGCGCGCTCGGCATGCTCAACTGACCGCGACCAACCGCCACGGGGACGGATCGAGTGAAATCCTGGATGTTGCGCTTCTCGACGAACGCGGGCAGCGCTGCGCCGTCGTCACCAGTGGAGAGAGGGTGACGATCCGCATCCGGACGGCATTTCACCGCGCTCGCGTCGCGCCGATGGTCGGCATTCTGATCCGAAACCGAATCGGCATGGAGATATACGGGACCAACACGCGCATCGAGCAGATCGAGCTCGGCGCCTTTGAAGCCGGGGAAGAACTGGATATCGAATTTCAGTTCGAATGCTGGCTCACGCCGCAGCATTACACGGTCACGGTAGCTACCCAGTATCCCGACGGATCGAGCCACGACTGGCTTGACGATGTGCTCTCCTTCGAGGTGCTTGCCCTGCGGCAGGCCGCCGGCGTTACCGATCTGCGCGCCCGCATCGAATGGAAGAAAGCGGCCGCTCCGGAGCCAATCGCCAATGAAAGCCCGACTCACGCTTAAGGTCCATGCCGGCGCGCGCAAGAGCGAATTCGCGGGACCGTATGGCGATGGCTGGACATTGCGCGTCGCTGCGCCGCCCGTCGACGGCAAAGCCAATCAGGCGATTGTTCAATTCCTCGCGGGAGTCGCAGGGGTTCGCACGTCGGCGGTCCGCATCGTGAGCGGCGCGGCGGCGAGAACGAAGATCGTTGAAATCGAGGGCGTCGCCCGCGCTTCTCTCGACCGCGCTATTCTCGAATCCGATGGACATTCCCCGCATTCAGGAAGCGCTGCGCCGCGAAAAGCTTGATGGATGGCTTTTTTTCGATCATCACAAACGCGATCCGCTTGCTTATCGAGTGCTCGGAGTCAATCCGTCGGGCCACGTGACGCGCCGCTGGTACTATCTGATCCCGGCAGCGGGAGAGCCTCGTGGACTTGTGCATCGCATCGAAGCCGGCATAATCGATAGCCTGCCGGGCGAGAAGAGGAAATATTCGAGCTGGCAGGAACAGCATTCCGAACTGGCCCGTCTGCTCTCCGGAATGACGCGGGTGGCCATGCAGTACTCGCCGCTATGCGTGGTTCCCTACGTTGCGATGGTCGATGCGGGGACTGTCGAACTGGTGCGGGCGCAGGGCGTCGAGGTGCTGACTTCGGCTGAGCTGATCCAGCGGTTCGAAGCGTGCCTTAACGACGAGCAGTTCGCATCACACCTCGAAGCCGGACGTCGGATCGACAGGATTTGCGCCGAGGCTTTCCATTTCATCGGTGAAAAGCTGACGGGCGGCATCGATGAATTGACGGTCCGCGACTGGGTCCTCGATCAGTTTCGCCGCGGTGGCATGGTGACCGACAGCGGTCCCATTGTCGGGGTGAACGGACATGCGGGAAATCCCCACTACGAACCGGCGCCTGAAAGCAACGCGCCGGTGCGGCCTGGGGATTTCGTCCTGATCGATATGTGGGCGAAGCTGGATCAGCCCAATGCGGTGTTCTACGACATCACCTGGACCGGCTTCTGCGGTGACCCGCCCGCGCGCATTCGGGAAGTGTTCGAAACCGTCCGCAATGCTCGCGATCAAGCTGTCGACGCGGTCGCAAGCGCTGTCAAAGCCGAACGCGAAATTCGCGGCTTCGAAGTCGATGACGCGGCGCGCAATTACATCCGCGAGCGTGGATTCGCCGATCGCTTCGTGCACCGCACCGGCCATTCAATCGGCGCCGAGGTGCACGGGACCGGAGCCAACATGGATAATTTGGAAACGCACGACGAGCGGCGCATCCTTCCCGGCGCGCTCTTTTCGGTGGAGCCCGGAATCTATCTGGACGATTTCGGTGTCCGCTCGGAAGTGAACGTCTTCGTCACAGCGGATTCGGCTTCGACTACTGGCGCCGTGCAGCGGGAACTCGTCCGGATTGGATGAGGGCCGCCGCACGCAGGAAAACATCGTCCAGCATCGATTGAGTCAGTTTGCCCGTGGATGTATTCTGCTGGCTCGGATGATACGAAGCCAGCAGCGCGGGGTTCAGTTCATCGTAGAGCGCGTCATGGCCGAACCGGAAATCGGCGAGGCGGGCGATCTCGCCGCGCGACTTCAGAATTCCAAGCCAGGCATCGAAGGCGACCTTTCCCAATGCCACAACAACCTGCAGCCGGTCGAGCATTTTGAGCTCCTGCTCGAGGAACGGGCGACAGTTGCGCAACTCCTGCGGTATTGGCTTATTGTCGGGCGGCGCGCAATGCGCGGCCGCAGTGATCCACGCGCCGGTCAATTCGAGGCCGTCCTGGACATCCCGGCTTTCCGGCTGGGAAGCGAACCCGGCCCGGTGGAGAGACCGGTAAAGGAAGTCACCGGAACGATCTCCGGTAAACATACGTCCAGTACGATTAGCACCGTGTGCCGCGGGCGCCAGGCCAAGAATCAGCAGACGGGCCGCGGGATCGCCGAACGACGGGACGGGCTTACCCCAGTAATCCCAATCGCGAAAGGCGCGTCTCTTCGTGAGGGCGACTTCGCGGCAGTGGGCAATCAGGCGCGGGCAGCGTTCGCATTGGACGATCTTCTTTTGAATGGCGAGCAGGCCGGAAATGGTAGAGTCTCCTGTACGAATTTTGACGCCATCGGGACCGTCCGGCCAAGTGCGAGGAAAATCCCAATTCTTTACTAAAGACAACTCGAAGACCTAGAATAACTCTGGCAAACTGGAGTATGGGCGGTTGTGAATGCGGGTGGGAAATCGAACAATTGGGTTGACCGCGCGTCCCGAAGACGGCAGAATAGAGATTCCGGCTGCTCCCCGGAACTGCGGTAGTTGCCCGAAAGCTCCGGGCCGTTCAGGCATTAAGCCTTCTGCGCTGTTGCGTTTGATGAAAGCTTATCCGTATTTGCTTTTGCGCACGGTTGCGCTCGTCTCGGTGATGTCGCTGATCGCGTCCGCGGCCTTCGCGGTAACCTCGACTCCCCCGAAGCACCGGAAAAAGAAGGCGACCGCTGTTACGGCAAAGAGTGTTACGGCAAAGAGCGTCACGGCAAAGATCGCGGCTCCTGCGGCCGTCACCGCGCCGGCGGTGAAATCCCTGGTCGCGACTTCCGCAAGCGCCTCCAAAGCGCGCAGGAAGGTCTACGTCCAGACGTGGGACGAGCCTACTTATAAAGACTCCACGGCTGGCGACAAACTCGACGGCGAAGACCTGACCGTCAGGAAAGCAGCCGTCGACGCGCTCGGTCCATTGAATGGCTCGGTGGTCGTGGTGGATCCGACGACTGGGCGGGTTCTGACTATCGTGAATCAGGCATTGGCTTTCGGCGGCGGATTTCAACCCTGCTCGACGGTCAAAGTGTCCGTAGCTCTCGCCGCCCTGAAGGAGGGTTTAGTCGAGCGGACGAGCCCGGCGCGCTTCAACAGCAGGAAATCCTACGATCTTACCGACGCGCTGGCTTATTCGAATAACTATTACTTCGCCAATCTCGGAATCAAACTGGGCTACGAGCGTATGAGCTACTACGCGCATCTGTTCGGATACGGCGAAAAAGCAGGGCTGAACATCGAAGGCGAACATCCCGGAACGTTTCCGCCCGCGCCTCCGCAGAATGGCGGCATGGGGATGCTGACCAGCTTCGGCGAGGAGATTTCCCAGACGCCTCTCGAGCTTGCCGGATTGATGAGCGCCGTCGCCAACGGAGGGACCCTTTACTGGCTCCAATATCCGCGCTCGCAGGAAGATATCAATTCATTTCAGCCGCAGGTTAAGCGCCATCTGGATATCGCTAACCTGATCGAGCAGATCAAGCCGGGCATGCGGGGCGCTGTAGATTTCGGCACGGCGCGCCGCGCTAAACAGGATGACGAAATCCTCGGCAAGACGGGCACTTGCAGCGAGGGCCGCACGCACCTCGGCTGGTTTGGATCGTTCAACGATACGGGTGGCCGCAAGCTCGTTATTGTGGTGATGCTGACGGGGGGACGCCCGTCGATTGGCGCCATGGCGTCCGGTGTCGCGGGCGACGTTTATCGCCGGCTGGATTCGGAGAACTTCCTGAAGCTCACCGCCCCATTGACTCCTGCGCTGCTGTCACCGCAGTTCTCGTTTCATCCATAGTGAAATTTGACGTATCCCTGTAAACGCCGGCTGAAGCCGGCGCGGCGGGTATGAGTGGCCGCGCCACGTGCCACCAGTTCACTCCCGCTTCCGCAGTTTGTCCAGAAAATGGAACAACGCGACCCCGATGACCGCGTTGATCGCCCCCAGAATCAGCTCCGTCTGGATATCGAGCACAGCCGGTTGATCGAGCAGCGCCCTCTGAAGCACCCAATAGAAAAACTGGTGGAATAAATAAAACACGAAGCACAGAATCAACCGCACCAATCCGTGCTCGACGTCGAACTGCATCCCGATGGACGCCGAGAAATATCCCACCAGTGTCTTGCAGATGCCGTACATGCCGATGTGCTGCTGGAAAACGGAATCCTGCGCGAGCCCCAGCGCCACGCCGATCGCGAGGCCGCGCAACTGCGAGCGGCGCATCAGCGCGAAGTAGATCGTGACCAGCAGCGGCAGCTCGACCCGCGAGATGAACCGCAGCGTCTGAAACAGCGGCAGGTACACCTGAATCAGCAGCGCCAGCAATGGCACGACGAAATAAACCCAGACCGGATAGTTAGCTGAGCGCACCTGTCGTGCGCTGCTCACCATGATGCGACTGCCTGCCGGATACTCCATCAGGGTCGGGAGGTTTTCGAATCGTCCCGTTTCGCTGCCGGGGGCGACGGCGCCGGTTGCGGCGCGCGTGGCGCGGCGGGTATCGAGGAAGAGGGCGCCGCATTCGCCGCCGGCGCGGGAGCGGCGGGCGCATTCACTCCCGGGACCTTCAGGTTGAAATTCGGCGGCGGCGTCCCCGGGGCGCCTTCCCCAAACACATGCTTCTGTGCGTCGCCGATTTTCATGTATTGATCGCGCAGCTTGTCGGCGGCGGTGAGCCCGGGTCCGGTCTGCGGAGGCGCGTCGGAAGCATTCACATCCGGCGCGAGAAACTCGGGCGCGTCCTCGGCGGGCGCTTCCGGAATCGGCTGATGCACCGGGTCCACGATCACCAGCACCTCTTCAGGCGCGGCCTGCGTGCCCGATGGCTCGATCGTGATGTCTTGAAAGTTGGGTCCGTCGCGAACGCTGGTCACTTTGCCGGCCGGCAGCCCCTTCGGAAAAACACGGTCCTCGCCGGACGTGAAGAACAATTCGCCTTTTTCCACCTTCTGCCCGGGCGGCACGTAATCGACACGCGCGCTGCTCGATCCAAGTCCTCGCAGGACTCCGTGCACGTGATTCTTTTGGGACTCGACGCCGGCGGCGAAGCCGGGGTCCGTGACCGTGCGCACCTGACTAGCGAACGGGAACACGGCGATGACGTTTCCGACGATGCCATCCGGCGTCACTACCGCCATGCCGCGCCGGACGCCCGATTGCGCGCCGCGATCGATGAGCACCGATCTCGTGCCCACGCCGGGCGTCGCGCCGATGACGCGCGCGCCGATCATCTTCGAGGGATTATGCGCCTGGAAGCCCGCCAGCGATTCCGCCCGCTGCGCCGACCCGAGCTCGTTTTTCAGAAGTTGATTTTCGAGGCGCAGCTTGTCGACTTCCGCATGCAACTGGCGGCTTTGCTCACGCGCATTCCGCAGCTCGAAGTAGTTGCTCACGAACCCGGTCGTGCCGTTCCGCAACCCCTCAATGGCGCTGGCCACCGGGGTGACGGCCGTGACCGCCCACACCCGCACCATCGGAACGTCGGTGTCGTTCCTGATCTGCCATGCCAGCAGGACGAGCTGGGCGAAAATCACCAACAGCAATACGATGATATTTCGATAACGATAAATTACGGATTCCATGACACTGCGCGCCGGCGTGACGCTCTATACTTATCTTCGCCTAAGCGCTCGCTCGCGGTGGGGGTGTCCGTTAATCGATCGAGATCTTGCGGAGGAGCTTGAAATCGCTCAGCATCTTGCCCGTGCCCAGCACCACCGATGCCAGTGGATCGTCCGCGATCGAAACCGGCAAACCCGTCTCTTCGCGAATCCGCTTGTCGAGATTCTTGATCAGCGCTCCGCCGCCGGTGAGCACGATGCCGCGATCACTGATGTCGGCGCTGAGTTCGGGAGGCGTGCGCTCGAGGGCGACGCGAATCCCGTTGATGACTGTCGCGATGCATTCGGAAAGCGCCTCGCGAATCTCCTCGTCGCCCACCGTGACCGTCTTCGGCACGCCTTCTATCAGATTGCGGCCTTTGATCTCCATCGTCAGCGGCTTGTCGAGCGGAAACGCCGACCCGATCTCCATCTTGATTGTTTCCGCGGTCCGCTCGCCGATCAGCAGGTTGTACTTGCGCTTCAGATAAAGCATCACCGCGTCGTCGAGCGCGTTGCCCGCCACACGCACGGACCGGGAATAAACAATCCCGGAAAGCGAAATCACCGCGATATCGGTCGTGCCGCCGCCGATGTCGACCACCATGTTGCCGGAAGGCTCGGTGATCGGAAGCCCCGCGCCGATCGCGGCCACCATCGCCTGCTCGACCAGATGCACTTCGCTGGCCTTGGCCCGATAGGCCGAATCCATCACCGCGCGTTTTTCCACCTGTGTGATCTCGCTCGGCACGCCGATCACGATGCGCGGATGCACCAGCATCTTCCGGTTATGCGCCTTCTGGATGAAGTAATTCAGCATCTTCTCGGTGACCTTGAAGTCGGCGATCACGCCGTCCTTCATCGGTTTGATGGCGACAATATTTCCCGGTGTGCGGCCGAGCATCTCCTTCGCTTCTTTGCCGACAGCTTCCACTTCGCCGTTGGTTTTGTTCAGCGCCACGATCGACGGTTCGTTGACGACGATGCCTTTTCCCTTCGCGTAGACGAGTGTATTGGCGGTGCCGAGGTCGATGGCAAGGTCCGACGAAAACAGACTGAAAAGAGACCGAAGATTCATGTAAGTGGTTAAAAACGCAAGGCGATAGCTTGCCGGAATGTAAGAATAATCGTAACACGTTCTGTTACGGCCATAACCGAAAGATCCGGCCTTGCTTCGATCCGTCCGATAGTTGCATCCTGAAGGCCATGCGGTGGACACCAGGAGGCGTCAGCAATGACATTGAGGACCGGCGCAGCGACACGGGCGGAGGCTTCGGCGGAATTCACATCGGCATCGGCGGCGCGATCCTCGTTGGGGTCCTCAGCCTGGTTTTCCACCAGAATCTTTTCGACATCCTTCGAGGCGGGCCGACGAACGGTTCGACGCCGCAGCTCGTCCAGCGCCAGCCAGACACGGCGCGCGACGAACGCGAGCGGCCTGAAGTGCAGTTCGTCTCGTTCGTGCTGGACGATGTGCAGAAGAACTGGGACCGCGTGCTTCCCGCTCAGGAGCACATTCCGTATCGTCACGCGAAGCTGGTCCTCTACCGCAACGCGTACCCGTCTGCCTGCGGGCGCGCCAGCATGGCGACCGGACCGTTCTATTGCCCGGGCGATGAGAAAGTCTATCTGGACCTCGGCTTCTTCGACGAGTTGAAGCGCCGTTTCGGCGCACCGGGCGAGTTCGCCTGGGCCTACGTGATCGCGCATGAGATCGGCCACCACGTCCAGAAACTGCTCGGCATCGAAACGAAGGTGCGCTGTCTGCAGCAGCAGGAGCCGCGCGAAGCGAACCCCCTGTCCGTCGGACTCGAATTGCAGGCGGATTGTCTGGCCGGCGTATGGGCCAACTCGACCGAGCAGCGCAATCTCATAAACCAGAGCGACATCAGCGCAGCCATGCGGGCGGCGGCCGCAGTGGGCGACGACCGGCTGCAGCGCATGGGCCAGGGATATGTGAACCCGGAGTCATTCACGCATGGGTCATCCGCGCAACGAGTGCAGTGGTTCCGCCGTGGGTTCGAGAGCGGGCGCATCTCGTCGTGCAGCACGTTTGCGCGAGGCCGTGGATAAGGTCGTTTCGCGCAGAGACGCGGAGGCCCGGAAGAAAAATCCGAATCGCGTTTCGATTGGGGTTTTGGCCCAAAGGCCATTCGGATCATGGCCGTCAAACATCGCTCTGAAGCTTACGGGTGATTGATTGGAAAGAAGAAGGAAAGCGTGGGCGCACGGGGGGGACCGGACTGGTTCCGTATCAGCGTCCCGGCGACCGAGTGTCCGCGCATCAATACTCGGTTTCTCGAGAAGGAGCGGCGAGCCAAAACACCGGAATTGTTCGAACAGGAGTATCTCTGCGGCTTCGTCGACAACGGCGCCTCGGTATTCGGACTCGATCTGATCGAAGAAGCCTTCGACCCCGACGCCGAAGTTTTGGATCTCGATTAACTTTCCAGACCTGGTTTTTTAA
>DASZLP010000272.1:0-24318 GCA_035552355.1 Bryobacteraceae bacterium
TGGATGCTTTTCGTTACCCAGACGACCTTCAGTGTGCCTTCGCTGATGGGGGCTATCATGTGCATCGGCGTGGCCACGGCGAACAGTATTCTCGTGGTGGTATTCGCGAACGATCAGCGGCTCGAGGGCATGGATGCGCGGGCGGCGGCGCTCGCCGCCGGCTCGACGCGCGTGCGGCCGGTATTGATGACCGCGACCGCCATGGTCATCGGCATGCTGCCGATGGCGCTCGGCCTCGGCGAGGGCGGCGAACAAAATGCTCCGCTCGGCCGCGCTGTGATCGGCGGGTTGATTCTGGCGACGGTCACGACCCTGTTTATCGTCCCGATCGTCTACAGCCTGATGCGCAGGAAGGCCCCGGTGGATTTCGACCAGAAACTCGAAGAAGAAGAAAGGGAAGACATCAGTTCCTATTTGTCTGCGTGAGACAAACCGTGTACCGATAGAAAGAATTCCGAACCCATGCAGACACCCACGAACAACCGCAGCGAACGGAGTGAAACCCAGCTGCTTGCCGAGATCGAAGAGCTTAAACGAAAGCTTCACGAGAAGGACGCGGTGCCGCATGCGCATGGTCCACACCGCCGCAAGCGCCCCTCCGCTGCCGCTCTCTGGGTGCTCGGTTTTCTGACGCTCGCGATCGTCGTGGCGGCGTTTTTCGCGGGCTACCTGCCGCAAGCCAGCCGGCAGACGGCACTGGCGAAGGAATCGGCTGAGGATTCGGCCGCGCTGCCTCCGGTGAACGTCGCGGTCGTGGGGCAGGCGTCCGGAAAAAGCCAGCTCATACTGCCGGGCAACATACAGGCCGTCACGGAGGCGCCCGTGCTGGCGCGCGCCAGTGGATATATCAAGACCCGGCTCGTCGACATCGGCGATCGCGTGAAAGAAGGTCAGTTGCTCGCCGAGATCGATGCCGCCGAGGTCGACCAGCAGGTGCTTCAGGCGAAAGCCGCCGTCGACCAGGTGAACTCCTCACTCGACCAGGCGAACGCTAATCTGCAGCAGGGCAGAACCAATACGGAGATGGCGCGCCTCACCTACGAACGCTGGAACTCGCTGGTGCAGAAAGGCGCGGTCTCGCGGCAGGACGCCGATACGTACAAATCGCAATACCAGGCGCTCGGCGAAAACGTTCAGTCGCTTGAAAAGGCCGTCGCGGCGGCGAAGAGCAACATCACGGCGGCGGAAGCGAACCTCGCGCGGCTCAGCGAGCTGCAGGGCTATCTGAAGGTGCGGGCGCCGTTCGCGGGCGTCATCACGCTTCGCAACGTCGACACCGGCGCGCTTGTTTCCGAAGGCTCCACGCTTCTCTTCCGCATCGCGCAGACAGACCGCCTTCGCACCTATGTCAACGTCCCGCAGGCGGATTCGACTTCGATCCGCATCGGGCAGCCGGCCGATCTGAAGATCCCGGATCTTCCTTCGAAGACATTCAGGGGGACGGTCACGCGTACCGCGAACGCTCTCGATCCGTCGACCCGGACGCTGCTGGCCGAAGTGCAGGTGGCGAACGAGGCCGCACTGCTGCTTCCGGGAATGTATGCGGAAGTGAATTTCACCACGCCGCGCATGGAGCCGCCGCTGCTGATTCGCGCCGACGCGCTGGTCGTACGCGGCGATGGGCCGCATGTGGCGGTGGTGGGTGGTGACGGGGTCGTTCATTTCAGGATCGTGCAGGTGGGGCGCGACTACGGCGACACGATCGAAATCCTCGGCGGCCTCGCGAAGGGCGATCAGGTGGTGATCAGCCCGGGCGATGTAGTGCGCGAGAACGCGAAGGTTCACGCCATTCCGGTCAAGTTTAAACCGACGCAGGGCTAGCGCAAACAAGCGCCGGCACTTGTCTGCCTCAAACCCCGATCTCCCGGAACGCGTAAAGCCTGCGCGGGTTCTCGACGAGAATGCGCTTGAGAATCGCCGGATCCTTGTGCGCCACCGGCCAGATCCAGTAGTTCGCGATGTCCCCATCGTTCGGCATCTTGTTCGGAGGATCGCCGCGCCCGGTCACAATCACCGTATTCATGTTGGGCCGCGGCCGGTCGGTCCCGCTCACCACGTTGCCCGGGAAGTTGCGGATCAGCTCGTGTCCGAAAGGCAGGGCCACCGGCCAGTCTTCGGGACGCGCCGAGCGTGTGTAACGGTCGGGTGAAGTGATCTTCCAGTAGATGTCGCTCCGGCTTGCGCCGAGCTCGAGCAGCTTCTGGAAATAATCGTTCTTCGCGACCGGCACGTTGACGTCCGGGCGCCCCATGTGATCGATCAGCACGGGTGTCGGCAGCGAGCGGATCAGCGGCTCCATGACCTCGAACGTCTGCGGCAGGAAATAGAGATCGACGTGCCACCCGAATGGCGCGATCTTCGCCGCGATGCGCTGAATGACCGCGGCCGGGGTTGTCTCACTTGCGATATGCGGCAGGAACGCGAAGCGGACGCCCCGCACACCGGCTTCGTGCAGTCGCTTAAGCTCCTCGGTGGTGATATCCTCATCCACGCTCGCCACGCCGGCCGCCCGCCCTTCCATGTGGTTAAGCGCGTCCACCACCACCCGATTGTCCGTACCGTGACAGGTCGCCTGCACGACCACATATCCCCAGAAGCCCAGCTTGTCGATGAGAACGTCCTTCTGTTCCTGCCAGGTCGCGGGAAAGGGCTTGTACTGCGCTTTCGGAGAAAGGGGAAATTTGTCGAAAGGCCCGATCACGTGCATGTGAGCGTCGATGGCGCCCGCGGGCATCGCGAACTCGAGTGGATGCGGATTATGGTCCTGCTCGACGTAGGGTTCGGCGGCTGTGCTCACGGTTATCCCAAAAACCTGATTTACACGAACGCGATGGCGCGTCCCGCGATGGCGACGCCGTACCAGCAGACGAGCGACAGTATGGCGATCATGGCCAACTGGGCCTTACTCATGCGCGAGTTGGGCAAAGCGACCCGGCGCTGCCAGAGAAGATAGAGAACGATTCCGGCCAGCAGAAAACCCATCTTCCAGGGAAACGCCGCATTGCCGTAGCACTTCATGGCTTCCGAAAGGAAAAGCAGAATGCCGCTCACGATCGTCAGGAGAGCTGCTCCGATCGACCATGGCATGAGATTTCTTGCCACCTCGTATACGGACTGCCGCCGCATCCCCATACCCAGCATGCGCAGCGACATCACCGTCACCGTTCCAAGCAGCAGCGTGAGCCCGAACAGGTGAAAGACCTCGACCACCGGAAAGATGTAAGTGGAATCGCGGATAACCTTGCTGATGGGTGTCGCGTCGAACCACTGGAACAAATGCATCATTGACATCAGATCGTCGTCCTCGATTACTTCAGGTTGTAGGCGGTCCAGCGGCCCATGAAGATCACTACTGCCCAGAAGGTGATGCCGATCCAGCCGGCCATGCGGGCGCGCAAGGGGGTCAGCTTGTCGTTGTTCCACTGATCGACGTTCTTGTAAGTGGTGAAGTGGAACAGCAGCGCGTTAATACCGAGTAAGAAGATAAACACGAACTTGGTGCGGTAGCTGTAGCTCGGATAGAGCCTTGCCGCTTCCGACCAGAACAGCAGCGCGCCGCTCAGGAACATCACCAAGAATCCGCCGAGCGTCAGCGGCTGCAGTTGCTCGATGACGTCGGTCACGGGCTCATCCGTCATCACCGCTCCGATCAACCGGAGATCGACGATCGCAATTGTGCCGACGGATACCGCCAGACCGAGGACGTGGGTTGCTTCAACCAGCGGAAATACATAAGTCGACTCGCGAATCGATGTCCCGATGTCGCTGTTTTGAATCCACTGACAGATGGTAAATAAAGACATTCCTGAATCCTGATGAGATAACGCGCACTGTCACAAGACGAAACCGTGGCGTACGACGGGGGCTGCGTTGGGCAACTAGCCACGATATATGCGTTGCGAAGTGCTGTCAAGTCACGTCGAGACTATGATATATCACAATTGCGGTATTTGGTTGACGCTCTGGCGAGGGGAGTGGCATACTGGAAAATTGTCTTCGGGCTCGCTGTGGCGCGCCCGCATCTTATACTCATGAAACCCGCCGTTTATCGCAAAATCCGCCGCCCCGATCCCGAAGTGATGAAGCTTCTCGGGGAATGCGGAACCGCCACCGTCCACGAGGCGCAGGGCCGCACCGGACTGATGAAACCGTACATGCGTCCGATTTACGCGAACGCGAAGATCGGAGCGCCGGCGGTGACCGTATCGTGCCAGCCCGGCGACAATCTGATGATTCACGCCGCGGTCGAAGTATGCCAGGCGGGCGACGTCCTTGTCGTGACGACGACCGCCGAGTCGACCGACGGCATGTTCGGCGAGTTGCTGGCTTCATCGCTGCGCGCGCGCGGCGTGGCGGGGCTGATCATCGATGCCGGCGTCCGCGATGTGGCGGATCTTACAACGATGGAATTTCCCGTGTGGTCGAAAGCCGTTTCCGCGCAGGGAACGGTGAAGGCCACCGCGGGTTGGGTCAACATCCCGGTGATCTGCGCCGGCGCGCTCGTCAACCCCGGCGATGTGATCGTGGGCGATGTCGACGGTGTGGTCGTGGTCCCATACGCCGACGCTGCCGAAGTGGCGAAACTGAGCGATCAGCGGCGCATCAAGGAAGAGAAGAACCGGCAGCGGCTGAAGGCCGGCGACCTCGGCCTCGATATGTACGGACTGCGCGCGCGGCTCGTCGACCTCGGTGTCGAGTTTCTCGACGAGGCGCCGCTCAATCCCCGATAGCGAAACAACGCAGCTTTCGGCTGTGAGCGCGCACAACGGCGTTCGCCTGTGCGCTTACGGGCTGTGAGCACGCACAACGGCGTTCGCCTGTGCCCTTACGGTACGATGAACCTGTAAGGTTCCAATGAGCAAATCCGAAGAATACGCCGACATTCCCGGCACCTATCTGTTCGACAAGCGCGCCTGTGCGAAGGGCTACCATCTGAACAACTTCTGCATGTCATTGATGAAGGATGAAAACCGCAAGGCCTTCCTCGCCGACGAGCCAACCTACCTCGACAAATACAAATTGACCCCGGAGCAGCGCCAGGCGGTTCTCGACCGCAACTGGCTGCGCATGATTCAGGAGGGGGGAAACATTTACTACGTTTCGAAGCTCGGCGCGACTTCCGGATATTCGTTCGAAAAGATGGCGGCATCCATGGCGGGAACAACACCCGAGAAGTATCGCGCCATGATGGTCGGGGGCGGGCGCTCGATTGAAGGCAATCGCAGCAAGGCCGCGCAGTCCGGCGCGGGCGATGAGAAAGGCAACGGTTAATGGCGAAGATTATTGCCGGCGTCGGCTGCTCGCATGTGCCCGCCATCGGCGCGGCGATCGACCTTGGCAAGACGCAGGACGATTACTGGAAGAGCCTTTTCGATAAATTCAAGCGCTCCCAGGAGATCATGGCGGAGCTCAAACCCGACATCGTGATCGAAGTCTACAACGACCACGGGACGGCGTTTTCGCTCCAGTACATTCCGACGTTCGCGATGGGCGTGCAGGATGAATTTCAGCCGGCGGATGAGGGCTGGGGGCCGCGCAAAGTGCCTCTGGTCAAGGGCAATTCGGAGTTCGCGTGGCATCTGGTCGAGTCGCTGATCCTGAACGAATTCGACATGACGATCATCAACGAGATGGAAGTCGACCACGGTCTGACGGTGCCGCTTTCGCTGATGTTCGGGCAGGTCGATCAATGGCCGTGCCCGGTGATTCCGCTGTGCGTCAACGTGGTTACGTATCCGGCGCCGACCGGCCATCGCTGCTTCGCGCTGGGCCGGGCCATTCGCAAGGCGGTTGAGGAGTATCCGAAAGACATGCGGGTTGTCGTCTTCGGCACTGGCGGCATGTCGCATCAGATTCACGGCGAGCGCTGCGGCTTGATCAACAGCGCGTGGGACAAAAAGTTCCTCGACCGTCTGACGGCCGATCCGATCGGGCTGGCGGGCGTTCCGCACAAGGAATATGTGACGGAAGCCGGTGCCGAAGGCATCGAGCTGGTGATGTGGCACGTGATGCGCGGCGCGCTCAACGACCAGGTGGATGAGCTCTACCGGGTCTACCACGTTCCGGCTTCGAACACAGCCGTCGGCAATATCATTCTGAAGAACCGCGCCGCGTAGGAAGTCTTCTCGTGGCGCGGGCACTCATGCCGCAGGCCGGGATTCATCCCGGCTCCTCATTCGTCGCGAAACCCGAGGGTGGAAAAGGCGGGCGTTTTCGCCCGCCATCTTCGTTACCGCGCCGGCTTGCGCATCGCGATCACGTCGCCTTCGGTCGAATACGCGACCATCTTGTTGTATTGCCCGGACGCATCGGCGACAAATTCGTAGGTACCCAGAAACCGCGGTGAAAACGTGGTCTGCGACAGAGGCACCAGCGGCATCCTCCCATTCCCCGCCATCTCGATCATCAACTGATCGCCCGCCAGCGTGACTTCAAATCGCGAAGCGCTGGCCGCCGTGCCGGTGGTCGCGGTCGTTTCATACACACCGACGTACTTCGACAGCACATCTCGCGGCACCACGACCTTCTTCTCTTCGGCCGTACGCCCGACCAGATGCGCGCTGTCCTTCTCGTTCTCGCCGCAGACATATTCCAGCATGTCTGTATCGGGCACGTAGTTCACGCCAAACGAGATCGTCCACGGCTTCCTGTAAGCTTTCGGATCATCGTATTTCACCTGCGCGTCGATGTGTCCGAAACTGGTGCGGCGGTAGCGCTCCGTCATTTTCAGCGCTTCGGTATGCGGATGGCCGCCCATATCGAGCCAGGTGCGATCGTTGAACCCGCTCGATTCGACCACCAGTGTGTCGCCCTCCCAATGGCCAATCGAATAGCCCATCCAGCTCGGGTTGGGGTCCTTCGGCAGCGCGCGGCCATCCATGAAGATCTGTCGGTAAGTGAGATCTTCATAGAGAATCGCGATCATCGCGGGCGTTTGCATGATGCGCGCCGGACCGCCGCCGCCCATGATCATCGCCCTCGGCCCCGCCGGCAGGCACTGCACGGTCCACGGATCATCGCGGCCGAGATCGCCGAGGCGGCGCTTGTAGATCGCATCGGCCCATGGCTCGACATCGCTCTCTTTGAGATCGGCCACAATGTTGGCGGAATGGCCGGGACCCGCATTGAGGCGCCAGAGTCCGGATAAGTCGGGCTTGCCGCCGGGGGTGCGCGGGGCGGGCGCCGAGAAGTTCGGCTTTCCATCCCCGGTGCGCGGCATCCCGGGAGTCGGAAAGTTCAGCCACTGCGCCGGAAGCGACGCGGCAGCGAGAAGCGTCGCGACAGCAAGCTTCCTGCTCATTCTGAATTACTTCTTCGGCAGGTGAATATGGCCCTGCGTGAAATCGCGGTTGTTCTCTTCGCAGGAATACTCCATCAGTTCCTGACCCGGCTTCATCAGCGTGAACACGCGCTTGTTGGACCACGGCTCCGTGTAAGTCTTCGGGTCATTGACGGTAAGCTCCATCTGCAGATGCTGCAGGTCGGGACGCGAGATCTTCTGCACCACGTGCATCACGTCGGAATGCTGATGGCCGATGGTATCGAGGCGCGTCTTGCCGTTGAAGCCGATGGTGTCGATCACCAGCGTGTCCCCATCCCACTTGCCGACGGAGTCGCCGAACCAGGTGGGCTCGAGCTGTTCGGGATGCGGCCGGCCCATCGCGACCACGTGGAACCAGGTGTTCTGCTCGAACAGGAAGCCCACGTATTCGGGAGTCTGCAGAATCTGGATCGGATAGGGCGCGTTGAACGAACGCAGATATCCGAACGGGAGGCAGCTTCCGGTGTAGTCGCCGTCAACCGCGGGGTCGTACTTTTCAAATGCCGCCTGCGCCGCGGGAGTGAAGGGGAGCGTCCCCGGCCCTTCCTGCATCATGCCGTTGGCCCCTTTGCTGGACTTCGCCATGTCGGGCACATAAGGATGATTCCAGATGCCGCTGAAGTTGGGCTTGCCGTTAACGAGGCGCGGGACGGCGGGCGGTCCGCTTTGCGCAAACAGGGGCACGGCCGCAAAGGCCATCAAAGCGGCAAGCGCACAGCCCACAGGTGCGTTGTGCGCGATCTGGACAAACGATCTTTTCGTCAGGGTTCTCATGGCTCCATCAGCCTCTTGCTTCGAATGCATCGGCCGCGACCGGACCAGCGGGCGTCACTGGCATGTCAGCGCAGGCTCGTATTCAGAATAAACCGTTTTCAACACGACTGTGCGGACGGTGGCGTCCTGATACCCGGTTTTTCCGAGCCGCGCGCGTCAGCAAGCCTGAATGGTCCTTCGGGCCATGAGAGGTAATGAATGCTTTGCGCCGGGCATCCGGCGACGGGATTGGCTTATCCGCGCTACGTGGAATAGCACTACGATGCATAGCACTTCTCGCCGCAGGAATTTGAGCCCTGGAGTCCGCGCGTCAGGATCGTCGATGATGAGCACGAAACTCCGCGTATCTTCGGGTTCCCCCGACCAATTCACAGGCAAAGCGCCGGGGTATTAAGCTTCCCTCCGGCAGGCCGCCGGCCATGAGAAAAGTGCTTTGTTTTCGCGCCCCGCCCGGAACGCTTTACCGCGCCTAGGGACTGTGCCAACAGAACCGCCCAAAGGGTCACGGCCAAGGGCAGGAAAGGACGCATGGGCGGTAGCTTATCAGTCGAACGCCCCACTTTTGGGTGAACTGCACGTGCCGAGTGCACGAAACAGCGCGCCAAAAGGCGCCGGGGACTCGTGCGCGCCGCCATAGGGGCACGTTACATTTGGGGCAAAGCTAATCAGCAGCGGAGCCTGAGCCGGCTCGCGACGTAACTCCCGACGAGGCCCTCATCTCGCAAGCCGCATGACCGCACGCGCAGATGATATCCGGTTTCCCCGCGTTTCCTTCGCACAGAGCGCCGCAATATTTGCTATCGGTGGCCGGGGGACAACTGCAGGACGGATGGGCGCATTTTTCGGTTTTGTTCGCCATGGTTTTAAAACCTCCCGCCCATCCTTGCGCGCCGGGTTCCAAATCAGGCGTGTACGGCTTCCGGACGTGTGGAAAACCACTTACAAAGGTTTACCGCATGACCGCGCGACAGGTGATAAATTCAGGATCGTGCGCATCCTCATCGTTGACGATGACGAGGAGCTCTCCGGACTTCTTACCGAGCTTCTCACTCGCGAGGGTTTCCGCGTCGAATGCCAGAATGACGGTCGCCGCGGCTTGGCCGCCGCGCTGAACGGCGGCTTTGACCTTCTTGTGCTCGACGTGATGCTGCCGGGTATGGACGGGTTCGAAATCCTGCGGCGAATCCGGCGTGAAACGCGGCTGCCGGTGCTGATGCTGACGGCGCGCGGCGAGGATGAGGACCGCATCATCGGGCTCGAGCTCGGCGCCGACGATTATCTTCCGAAGCCCTTCAATACGCGCGAGCTGGTGGCCCGCATTCGCGCCGTCATGCGTCGTCTCGAAGAACGCAATCCCGGCGGACGTCTTGAAATTAACGGAATCGCCATCGATCCGGGCACGCGCGATGTACTGCGGGAAGGCGCGGCGGTCGAAGTGACGACGTTCGAGTTCGATATTCTGGAAACATTGATGCGCTCGGCCGGACGGGTGGTTTCCCGCGATGAGTTGATGGAAGATTTGTATGGCCGCAAGGCGACGCCCTTCGATCGCTCCGTGGACATGCACATCAGCCATCTGCGCAAGAAGCTGGAAGGCGACAAGCCGCTGATCAAGACGGTGCGGGGCGTGGGGTATCAGTTCGTGCGTTCGCCGGAAGAAGGCGTGGCGGCATAGCAATATGCGAACGATTTTCACGAAGATTCTTCTCTGGTTCATTCTCACGGTCGTCGTCACATTTGTCGGCGCGTTCTACGTTTCCAGCATCTTCGTGCGTTCGCGCCAGCCCGAATTCAGCCGGTTCAACTTTGAGCTTCGCGAAGCGCGGGCCGCATGGGAAGCCGATGGGGCGGTCGGGCTGAATCGCTTCTTCGCGCGTCTTAAAGATGCCACGGGTGCGGATGCGGTCCTCACCGATGCCAGCGGACACGACGTGATCAGCGGGCGCGATATGTCGAGCGAGATTCACTCCAACACGGGCCGTGGTCCGCGGGGTTCGCTGCCGTTTGCGTTCAGCCCGTTCCTGCGGATCCAGAGCGGACGCGGGTTTACTTCGGCGATATCGTCGCGCGACAAAAAATTCTACTTCATCGTCAGCTATCCCGTGCGCGATCCCAACCGCGAGGGCTGGACAGTCCAGGTGCCGGGCTCGACGTGGTGGATGCTCGGTATCATCGCAATCCTTTGCTATGTCTTTGCGCGGCAATTGACGTCGCCGCTGCGCAGGATGCAGAAGACGATCGAGCGTTTCGGACACGGCGATTTCACGGCGCGCGTCAATTCGAAGCGAGCTGATGAGCTTGGCCAGCTTGGGCGAGCGGTCGATCAGATGGCGGAGCGCATCGACAGCCTGTTGAAGTCACAACGGCGTCTGCTGCAGGATATTTCACATGAGCTGCGCTCTCCGCTGGCGCGGCTCGGGGTCGCGGTGGAACTGGGGCGCGGCGGAGGCGATCCCGATGCTGCTTTCAACCGCATTGAGCGGGAAGCGAATCGCCTGAACACGTTGGTCGGCGAACTCATCCAGGTTACGCGGGCGGAAGGCGATCCGGCAGGTCTGCTGACGGAATCCGTTCGTCTGGACGATCTGGTCCGCGAAATCGTGGGCGACGTGCGTATCGAAGCCGAACGGCATCAGATTGCGCTGGAGCCCGAGATCGCGGAAGCGGAGATGGAGGGCAATCCCGAACTGCTGCGGCGCGCGATCGAAAATATCGTGCGCAACGCGATCCGCTATTCGCCGGATAGCGGCCGGGTGCAGATTTCGCTGCGGCGCGCAGGCGAGTGGTTCCGGGTGTCGGTGCGCGATTTCGGTCCCGGTGTGCCGGAAGAGTCGCTTTCCCATATCTTCGATCCGTTTTATCGCGTGGAGAAGGATCGGGGACGCACCAGCGGCGGCGTCGGTCTGGGCCTTGCGATCGCCCGGCGCGCGGTTGAGCTGCATCATGGATTAATGCGAGCCTCGAATCTGCGGCCCGGGTTGCTGGTGGAGATTGATCTACCGGCGCCTTCACCGGTGACCGACGAGAGGCCCGCGCTGATTTCGTCGACTTCGTGAGGGACAAGCGCCGACACGATTGCCGAGCCGGCACCCCTGAAGGAGATGCCGGGCGCGGCGGCCGAGAGCCGCCCGCGCCGCGTTATTTCTTCAGGATTTTGATCCCATTGGGCAGCTCGAAAAGGCTCTCCGCGAGCGGGTCGTCCACCGTAACGCGATCGGAGAATAACTGGAAATTCTTCTCCGTATCGCGTTCGCGCTCGGTCTCAAAAGGCCACATTACGCCGTTGCCGACCTCCCGGTATTTGGAAAACCGCGTCACTTCTTCGCGCCGGTCTTTAATAATCGGATCCCAGCGATAAAAGCGCTGCTTGACAGGAAGCAACGTCTTCGCGCCCACCCACACGCGAATATTGCGGTTCTCCGCATCGTAAATGTCGAGCGTCTCGACCGGCTGGTTTTCGACGATGTCGGCGCCGGTCGATTCGAATTCCATCCCCGGCTCGCCGATGCGCTCGCGCAGGATGTAAAACACATCGTGCAGCGTCGTCTCCTGAAACTGCTTCACGCGGTCGTCGGTCAGAGGTTTAGCGCCGCGGTACGTCACGTCGAAGGCTTCGGCGGTCGTGAACAGGACCGCGTCTTCCTGCTTCTTGCCGAACACCTGGCGCTGCAGCATGCGCAGCTCGCCTGTGTTCTCCGGCGGAAGATATTCAGTGTAAATGCGCGCTATGGCGAGTCCGCTGAGCTGTTCACGGTAGAAGGAGTAGGCGCGGCCCGTTTCGGTGCGGGTCCGCATGTTGCGGAAGGCGTCGCCGCCGAGCGCGTAGACGATCTTGTCGCGGAGTTCGATCCCACGTTTTTTGGACGTCTGAGCCCGCAGCGCGGGGACCGCTCCCGCGCCGGCGGCGAACACGGATTTAGTGAAAGTTCGTCTCGTCACGGTTTCTTGGATAACTGCCCGGCCGTCAGCCCCACATTCAGCCTGACCTCAGTTGTTGTGACGTCGGCGAAATGTTTTCCGTTTTGGGCAATCGTGGTCTTGTGCGGAAGCCTGACGCCGTCCGTTTCCTGCCAATCGCCGTAGGTTTCCGTGACGTCCCCAACAGTCGAGCCGGCTTCGAAATAGCGCGCCGTGAGCGGCAGGTTTGTCGCCGCATCGATCGTGAGCACGACCGCGTTGCCGGCCTTGTCGGTAATCCGGATGGCGCCGTTGGCTTCATCGGTTACGGCCCGATCCCGATTGCTTCCGCTGGTGAGCAGAGGAAACCACATGCGAAACACCTCGAATTCGACCTGTTTGCGCTCCGCGTCCGGGATGGCAGTCGTGCCCTGTGGACTAGAAACCCAGCCGGTCTTACCGTCGGAATAAGTCATTACCTTTCCAAACGGCAGCACGTTTTCCTCGCGGTAAACGCCGGATGACATCCAGTATTCGGTCTGCGAGACTTTGAGGCCGCCGGCCGTGGCGTCGAGGCTAAGATTCTCCTTGCGGGCCATGTCCTTCACGGCGGCGAGCTTTGCCTCGCCGCCCGCGGCCTGCGCCATCTTCGCGAGTAGCGCCGCGCTTTTCGGCTGTGCCGGGCCGGCTACGGCCGGTGTAGGCGTCGGATTAACCGCCGCGCGCTTCGGCTGCGGAATCGTCACGTCCAGATCGGTGACCGGCAGACCCAGCGACGAAAGGGGAGTGCCGAAGTCCTTCGGGTTCCCGACCGCGACGATGACGAATTTCGACGGCTCGAGATACTGCTTCGCAACGCGCAGAACATCGGCGCGCGTCACCTGCTGGATGGCCTTCTGGTACTGAAAAATGAAATCGTCCGGATAGCCGAAATAGCGGTAAGTGAGCAGGCGGTAAAGCGTCTTCGAAGGTGTGTCGAAGTTGAAGATGAATCCGTTGACGACGGTTTGTTTGGCGGATTCGAGTTCATCGGCCGTGACCTCAGTCGTGCGGATGCGCTGGATCTCGGCGTCAATGGCTTTCAGGGTTTCCGTCGTGCTCGCCGACTTGGTGCTGCTGCCGATTTCAAACAGGCCCGGGTGATCGTAATCGGCCCCCCACGACGCGGAGACTTCGTAGGCATATCCGAGTTGTGTCCTGACCTTCTGGAACAGACGGCTCTGGAATCCGCCGCCGAGGATGTCGGACATGACTTCGAGCGCGGGATAGTCCTTGTTGTTCAGGATGCCGCCGAGGTGTCCGAGCACGAGGCTGGTCTGCGTGACATCGGTCTTGGTGACGAGATGAATTCCCGGCGCGGCTTGCTTCGGATCGACGGCGGGAAATGCCGGTACAGGCGGCTGGGCCGCGTTCCATGAGCCGAAGAGCTTATCGAGTTTGGCCTTCATCTCGGGCGCGGAAAAGTCGCCCTGCACCGCGAGAATGATGTTGGCCGGGAAGTAGTAGCGCTTGTAGAAAGCCACGACATCGTCCCGATGGATGTTGTCGATGGTTGCGTATTCGTCTTCCCATCCATAGGGGGTCTTCGGGCCGTAAACCAGCGCGGCGAATTCGCGCTGCGAGATACCATGCGCGTCATCATTGCGGCGGGCGATACCGCCGCGGGTTTGCGTCCTGAGCAGCTCGAGCTTGTCCTCGCGGAAGGCCGGGCTGGTCAGGACATCATGAAAAGCGTCGAGCACTTCGTCGGTGCGTTCCTTGAGTGTCGAGAAAGAAACGGTGCCGAAGCTCTCGCCGATCGAGCTCTCGACCGAGGCCGCAATATTCTCCAGCTCCTCATCGAGCTGATCGCCGCTCTTTGAAGCGGTGCCGCCGCTGCGAATCAGTCCGCCGGTGAGGCCGGCAAGACCGACCTTATCGGCGGGGTCGAAGAGGTTGCCGGTGCGAACGAGCGCGAGCCCGCGCACTTGTGGGAGCTCATGGTTTTCGAGTAGATAAATGCGAAGCCCGTTGGGAAGCGTCGATTCCTCCACTTTCGGGATCTGGATCTGGCGGAGAGTCGGGTACTTCAGATCTTTGTATGACGCGGGCGGCACGGTTTGAGCCGCGGCGGTGAGAGTGATGAGAAGAAAAGGGGCGAGGATTCTCATTGCGCGGGCGCTCCTTGCGCGGGTGCTCCGGCCGCGGCCGGTTCCTCGGCCTGGTATGTCACCGCAACGGTTCGGTTTTCGGGCGTGAAATATTCCTTTGCCACGCGTTGCACGTCGTCCGCCGTCACTTTGTCGATCTCGTCGAGGCCGGTGAAAAGCTTTCTCCAGTCTCCGTAATTGGCGTAATAACTGGCGAGTAACTGCGCCAGACCAGCATTGTCGTCGAGTTGGCGGATCAGCCCGGCGCGCGTCCTCGTCTTGACGCGCGCGAGGGACACCTCATCCACCTTCTCTTTTTTCAGATTCGCGATAATGGAATCCAGTTCCTTCTCGTTTTCTTCGGCGGTGTGGTTGAGGCCGGGGATGAGGTAGAAGAAAAACAGTCCGGGATACTTCCCGCCGGGGAACTCGGATTCGGCGCCCGCCGCCAGGGCGAGGCGCTTGTCGCGCACCATGTCCTTGTACATCAGACTCGTGCGACCGCCGGAGAGAAGGCTCGACATCACGTCGAACACCGGATCGTCCTTGTCATATTGATCGGGCCGGTGGAAGGCGACGAACTCCATGGGCTGCGCGGGCGACGCGACATCGGCGTGTTTCGGCCCCTCCTGCGCGGGTTCGACCGTGAGGATGGGATCCGGCAGCGGCCGCTTCGGCAAACGGCCGAAATACTCCTGCGCGAGAGCCTTTATGCGCGCGGGAATGACGTCTCCGACCACCGCCATCGTCATGTTCCCAGCGACATAATACTGCGCGAAGAATTTCTCGGCATCTTTCACGCGCAGGTTCTCGATGTCGCTGGCCCACCCGCCCGGCATGTTGCGGTAAGGATGCGCCTCGATCGCGGTCGCCAGCATCTGCTCCATGAGCTTGCCCTGCGGATCGGATTCCACCCGCATGCGCCGCTCCTCTCGCACCACGCTCCGCTCCTTGTAGAACTCACGGTAGACCGGATGCAGGAAGCGCGCGGATTCGAGATAGAACCACAGCTCGACACGGTTAGCGGGGAAGTTGTAGAAGTAATCCGTCGAATCCTCGCCGGTGCTGGCGTTCATGCCGACGCCGCCGTTCTCTTCGATGATCCGCGGATAGAGGTTCGGGACAACGTAGGAATCGGCCTTCTCGATCGAGCCGTCGAGCTGCTCCTGAAGAGTCTTCAGTTTTTGCGGATCGGCTTTTCGTCCTTTGGCGCGCTCGGCGTCGAGCTGGTCGTAGATGCGCTCGATGTTGGCAAGGGCGAGCTTTTCGGCGGGCCAGTTGGTGGTGCCGATGGTCTCGGTGCCTTTGAAGGCCATGTGCTCGAACATGTGGGCGAGGCCGGTTTGTCCCTTGGGATCGTCCACCGAACCGGTGTTGACGTAGGTGTGGAACGAGACGACCGGAGCTTCGTGACGCTCGAGCACAATGAAGTGCATGCCGTTGGGAAGATCGAACTCGGTGACGCGCTTCGCGAATTCCGCGAGGTTTTGGGCTGCGAGCGGCGGGACGAGCAGTGCAAGAGGGATAAACAGGATGGCGAGTTTCAATCGAGTGTCTCCATTGCCAATGTAACCGATCAAACGCCAAACCAGCGCGCCGGGAAGGGCACCGAATATATTGATGTGATGCAAAGGCACATTTGAATGGCTGCCCTCTTCTTCGCCGCATCTATGTTCGCGAGCGCGGCGCTGCTGTTTCTGGTCGAGCCCATGGTGGCGCGCATGCTGCTGCCGCTGCTCGGCGGCTCGCCGGCAGTCTGGAACACCTGCATGGTGTTCTTCCAGGCGGCGCTGCTCGCAGGGTATCTCTACGCGCACGCTTCCACAAAGTGGCTGGAGCGGCAGACGCAGATCGTGGTCCATATAGCGCTCATCGCGGCGGCGCTGCTCGTGCTGCCGCTGGCGATCCCGCAAGGCACCGCGCCGCCGGCGCAGGCCAGCCCGGTGCTCTGGATACTCCGTCTTCTCGCGGTTTCCATCGGGCTGCCGTTCCTCGCGCTTTCCGCGGGCACGCCCATCCTGCAGAACTGGTTCAGCCAGACCACCCACGGTTCCGCCCGCGATCCCTACTTCCTTTATGCGACGAGCAATGCGGGAAGCCTCGTCGGATTGCTCGGGTATCCTCTTCTCCTGGAGCCGTGGCTGCGGCTCGGCGCCCAGAGCCGTTTCTGGACTGCCGGATATCTGGGGCTGCTTGCACTCACGGCGTTGTGCGCCCTCTTCGCGTGGCGCAGCGGCGCAAGTGTGGAATCCGTGCCGCGCACAGCGGAGAGCACCCCATGGAAGACTCGCGCCCTCTGGATAGCCCTCGCGTTCGTTCCGTCGAGCCTGATGCTCGGTGTCACGACGGCGCTCACCACCGACGTGCCCGCGATTCCATTTCTGTGGGTCATGCCGCTGGCTTTGTATCTGCTGAGCTTCGTGCTCGTATTCACCAGCAAGCCCGTGGCGCCGCACGCGGCGCTCGTGCGGCGCCTGCCGTTCCTGATCCTGCTGGCGCTGATTCCGACCCTCACAAAGACGCGGCTGCCTATCGAAATCCTGCTGGTTTTGTATCTCATGACG
This sequence comes from Bryobacteraceae bacterium, assembly GCA_035552355.1. GTDB lineage: Bacteria > Acidobacteriota > Terriglobia > Bryobacterales > Bryobacteraceae > BOG-234. Next base: position 16,686 of record DASZLP010000272.1, read on the forward strand.
CTGTTTGCCGCCGCGATGGTATGCCATGGAGAACTGGCGCGGGGCAGACCGCCCGCCACCCGACTTACCGAGTTCTACCTTTGGATATCGATCGGAGGCGTGCTCGGCGGCATCTTCAATTCGCTGATCGCGCCGGTCGTGTTCCGCAGCGTAGTCGAGTTTCCACTCGCGTTGATACTGGCCGCCCTGCTTCGTCCGGAGGCCCGCGATAAGAAGGACTCGGCGCGCACGAAGACGCTCGACTGGCTCTTCCCAGCCGTGCTCGGCCTCTCGATGCTTGCCGTGATCGCGTTCGTGCGGCGTCAGGGGATCAAGCCGGGTCTGTCGGCGAACGCTTTGATCTTTGGCTATTCCATCTTCTGGTGCCTGAATTTCAGCAAGCGCTCGCTGCGCTTTGCGCTGGGAGCAGCAGCGCTGGTGCTCGCCACCTCGACCTACACGGGCTCGTTCGGACGGATTCTCTATACCGAGCGCAGCTTCTTCGGCGTTTCGCGGGTTACCAATGACGCCGCCAACGAGTACCGCTCCCTCTTTCACGGCGGCACCGTGCATGGGATCCAGAGCCTCGACCCCGCGCGCGGCCGTGAGCCGCTGGCGTATTACACAAAGTCCGGGCCGGTCGGGCAGGTGTTCGACTCCGGACGTGCAGGCGCGGTCGCGATCGTCGGCCTCGGCGCGGGTGCGATGGCCTGTTATATGCAACCCGGCCAGCCGCTCACATATTACGAGATCGACCCCTCGATCGGGCGCATTGCGAGCGATCCGAATTACTTCACGTTCCTCTCGCAGTGCGCGCCGCAGGCGAATGTTGTGCTCGGGGATGCGCGGCTGTCGCTGCGCAACGCGCCCGACCACGAGTACGGGCTGATCATTCTGGATGCGTTCAGCGGCGACAGCATTCCGATCCATCTGCTCACACGCGAGGCGCTGCGCCTGTATCTGATGAAGCTGGCGCCGGGTGGGCTGCTGGTGTTCCACATCAGCAATCGCTATCTGGATCTGGCTCCCACGCTCGGCGCGCAGGCGCGCGATGCGGGACTGGCAAGCCTGGTCCGGGACGATACGGCGGTGCCGCAGGCGGAGATCGATCGCGGGAAGCTGGCGTCGAAATGGGCTGTGATGGCGCGCCAGGCGGCTGATTTCGGCGGGCTGGCGAGCGATGCACGATGGACGCCGATCGAGACCGAAGCCGGCGTGCGCGTGTGGACGGACGATTATTCGAATCTGCTCGGAATTATCCGGTGGCGGTAGACAAGCCTTATCCGAGCACATTGTTCACGATCTCCTGCGCTTCCGATACGATTCGGTCCAGATGCTCGCGGCTTTGGAAGCTTTCCGCGTATAGTTTGTAGACATCTTCCGTCCCTGATGGCCGCGCGGCGAACCAGCCGTTAGTCGAGACCACTTTGAGTCCGCCGATCGGCGCACCGTTGCCCGGAGCGCTCGTCAGCCTGGCTGTGATCGCGTCACCCGCCAGAGTTGCCGCCGAGACCGCGTGCGGTGAGAGCTTCTTCAGTTTGTCCTTCCGGGCTGTATTGGCGGGCGCATCGATGCGCGTGTAGAACGATTCGCCGAAGCGCGCGGTGATTTCCCGATAGTGCTCGCCCGGATCTTTGTTTGTCCGCGCCGTGATCTCGGCGGCGAGCAGACCCATAATGAGCCCGTCCTTATCGGTGGACCACGCGCGTCCGTCGGTACGCAGAAAGCTTGCGCCCGCGCTCTCCTCGCCGCCGAAGCAGCAGGAGCCGTCGAACAACCCCGGCGCAAACCACTTGAAGCCGACCGGGACCTCCCACAGCTTGCGGCCGAGATCGCTCACCACCCGATCGATGATTCCGCTGCTGACGACGGTCTTGCCGATTACCGCGCTATGCGGCCAGGCGCGCCGGTTGGCGGCCAGATGGCGGATCGCCACCGCCAGATAATGGTTCGGATTCATCAGGCCCGCCGAGCGTGTGACGATTCCATGGCGGTCGGCATCGGGATCGTTGCCCCACGCGATGTCGAACTTGTCTTTGAGCCCGACAAGGGAAGCCATCGCGTATGGGCTCGAGCAATCCATGCGAATTTTTCCGTCATGATCGACAGTCATGAACGCAAAGCGCGGATCAACCCGGCGATTCACGACCGTAAGGTTGAGCCCATAGCGTTCGGCGATCGGTTCCCAGAAGGGCAGGGAAGAGCCGCCCAGCGGATCCACACCCAGCTTCAAACCCGCGGCGCGCACGGCATGAAGATCGACGACGTGCTCGAGATCGTCCACATACGGCGCAATCAGATCCCGCGCGTGGGCAGTCGTCGCCGTGCTGCGCCTGACTTCGCGATTGCCGCCGCGCAGCAGTTCATTCGCGCGGTTCTGAACCCACCCGGTGACATCCGTGTCGGCCGGACCGCCATCGGGCGGGTTGTACTTGAAGCCGCCATCCTCCGGCGGATTGTGGGACGGAGTAATCACTATACCGTCGCTCGATGCCGAGCCCGCGTGGTCGCGGTTGTAAGTCAGGATGGCGTGCGAAATCACAGGGGTGGGCGTCACGCCGTCATTCTGCTGGATGATGGTTTCCGCGCTGTTCGCCGCGAGCACTTCGAGGGCGGTGCGCTGCGCGGCGCCCGAGAGCGCGTGTGTGTCTTTGCCCATGAAGACCGGCCCGCCAATGCCTTTGCCGCGCCGGTATTCGCAGATCGCCTGCGTGATGGCGAGGATGTGCGCCTCGTTGAACGTGCCGTTCGAAGCCGTTCCGCGATGGCCACTGGTTCCGAAGCTGACGAGCTGCGCAGGATCGGAAGGGTCCGGCTTCCGTTCGTAGTAGTCGCGCTGCAGTTTGGCAACGTCGATGAGGATGTTTTCCGGTGCGGGTTTACCCGCGAGTGGGCTGACAGGCATTGATTCTATTTTCTTCTGCCTGCGGCCTTCAATTGATGTCGCCAATCAGGCGCGAACTCAGGCTCGAAGCCGTCAGCCGCAGCCGGCCGATCAGAAATTTCTTCCACTCTCCAATACTTATCAGCGCCCGGCTGAGCCGGCGCGGCGCCTGACAAACGCCGCGCCACGCTGGAAACGGCCCAGCCGCGGCCACATGTTCGATCGTATTCACCGCGGCCAGCACCACGAAGACAATTGCCAGACGGCGCATGGCGATCAGCCTTTGGGCCGTTTTAGCTCGGCCAGCAGGCGCTCGATTTCGTCCTGTTTCTCCAGCGCCGCGAACTGGCTCTCCACATCATCACCGAGCAGATCGGCGCGCGCTTTGCCGATGGCTTCCTCGCGATTGACTTTGTGCTTCAACCGGTCCCATGCGCTCGATGCGGCGTTGGCGTCGACGTTCATATGAGCCTCCGCGGCTTTGCCTGCCGCACGGGCGCGATGATGCTGTGCGATCAGCACGTCGCTTTTCGCGCGCGCGTCCGCCAGCTTTCCATTCAGCTTGCGCAGGGCTTCTTTCAGATTTTCGACCTGCACCTTCTGGTCCGCGATCTGCTGGTCGAAGCTTTCGATCCGCTTCTTCGCGTCGAGCGAGCGTTCGAGCGCCTGGCGCGCGACGTCGTCTTTCTGCTTTTCCACCGCGAGGCCGGCCGTCCGAACATAGGAGTCGCGTTCGCGGTCCGTCTCCTCGCGCTTCTTTTCGAGCAGATGCAGATCGGCGATCGAGATCGCCACCTGCGTCTTCACCTGCATGAGCTGGTTTTCCATGTCGAGGATCACCTGCTTCACCATCTTCTCGGGATCCTCGGCCCGGTCGATGAGGTCGTTCAGATTGGCCCGCAGCAGCGTGCCGACTCTTTCCAACAGTGCCATTTGATTCGTCCTTTCTTATAACAACGAAGACGCCGGCTGAAGCCGGCGCCGCAGGCACGAGTGCCCAGCCGGCACCCCTTAAAGGGGATGCCGGACGCCACGTCATGACTGTCCCGCCGCCTTCGACTCGGGTTTTGGCGCCTGGTCGCCGATGGTCCGGACTCTCGAAAACAACTCCGACATCTGCATGCCGGAAAGAGTCTCGAAGAGCGCCGGGATCTGGGCTGCCATCTTCGCGAGGTCGCCCGTAATTTTGTTCATTCCCGCCGTGTCGCCTCCCGTCGAAACGACGGTGATCCTGTCGACCTTCTCGAGCGGGGACGCCAGTGCCTTCACGATCTCCGGCATGCTCGAGATCAACTTGTCGACAACGGCCGCCTGGTTGTACTCCTGATAAGCCTCGGCCTTGACGTTCATCGCCTTCGCTTCGGCCTCGCCCTTCTTGAAAACGATTTCGGCCTCGGCTTCACCCTGCGCGCGGATTGCCGAAGCGCGGCCTTCGGCTTCCGACATCAGCCGCTGCCGTTCGGCGGAGGCGAGAGTCTCGATGCGGCGGCGTTCGATCTCCGCGCCCTTGAGCACCGTCGCGATCAGCTCGCGCTCGCGGCGCTGGATTTCCGCATCCTGCACGAGGATTTCGTGCTCCTTCTCGATCTGATGCACCTTGACCTGCTCGGCGACGACCTGCTGCTGCATGACATTGGTCTGGATTTCATACGCCTTGTCGGCCTGGGCCTGCTGGCGCTTGGTGGTTTCGAGATACTCCGCCTTCTTGATTTCAAGATCGCGCTGCGCTTCAGCCTGCTTGGTCAGCGACAGGGTCTCCGCCAGCACGCGCTCCTGATCCGCCTGGGCTTTTGCGATTGCCGCTTCGCGCTGGGCCTGGGCACGGCGAATAGCGGTATCGCGTTCGGCTTCGGCGGTCGCGACGTCGGCATCGCGCTGGATGCGGGCGATGTCCGGACGCCCCATATTCGAGATGTATTCGTTTTTGTCGCGAACTTCTTTGATCGTGAATGAAATCACTTCAAGACCCATCTTGTTCATGTCGGCCGCGCACGTTGTGCGCATGCGCTCGCCGACCATCTCGGGCTCCTTCACGATCTGCTCCACCGTCAACTGGCCGATGATGCCGCGCAGATGGCCTTCCATGACGAGGCGGATCAGGGCTTCGCGGTTCTGGTCCGTCTTGGTGAGGAACTGCTCGGCCGCGGTCTGGATCGATTCGGGATCGGACTTCACTTTGATCTGCGCGACGGCTTCGACCGTAACGGCCACGCCCTGCATGGTGTAGAGGTCCTGCTGCGGAGCGACGTCGAAGGACATCAGCTCGAGCGAAAGGTCGCGCCAGTTTTCAAGCATGGGGATGACGAACGTGCCCCGGCCTTTGATGACGCGAGGGCCGCGGAACCCGTACACGATCAGGGCCTGGTGCGGCCCGGCTTTGCGGAAGAGCCGCGCGACGGTGGTGATGAGAAAGACCACCGCGAAAACGGCCAGCGCCGCGACTGCGACGATCGTAAACGAAAACGGAAACATAGAGATCTCCTTTGCGGCCTTCAGGCCGTCAATTCTTCCCACTCGCGCACGTAAGCGATGCCATGCTCGTAGCGCGTAACCACAACTTCTTTCCCGGATGGGATTGGACTCCCGCTCTCACTGCGAATCGGCACCGCGGCTCGTCTGCCCTGCTGCAGGAAAATCATCTCGCCCGTGCCGTTCGGACGCACCGGGCTCGACACGGTACCGAGCGCGCCGATCATCCGGTAGTCGGCGGGATCGAGCGGCTGGTCGGCGGGCGCGAGAAGCTTTGCGATCACGAGGAACAGAATCGCCGCGCCCACGAGGCCGATCGCGACGGCGATGAGAATCACGAGCGCGATCCCGATCCGTCCCACGCTCGACAGAATGTAACCCGCTCCGCCAAACCACGTGAGAAACGCCGCGATGGTGCCGCCGTTGAATTTTCCAAACCCGCCGGCGCCGTGATGTCCGAGGCCGTGATGATGCGCGCCGATATGCAGATGCGCCGAGCCCGCGACGACACCGAGCAGGCTGAAGATGAATCCGAACAAAAAGCAACCGAGGAAAACCTGTTCGACGGTCATGCGATCTCCCTTGCCTCTGAAACAGCCGGCGTCAGCACATCGAAGAGCCGGTCGGCAAGGCCTGGATTCTCGATGATCAACTGCAGCAGACGCAGGCAGCGCCGCGAATCGGGATGTTTCGCGAGACAGAGCAGCGACTCGCGCAAATCCGGATCGTTGCGGAAGCGCTCGGCGCCATCCACCAGCCAGAGGTCGAGCTTGTCTTCGAGCGCGCCGATATCGGAAATCAGTTCCGTCGAATAGCCCTCCGGATCGTCGACCAGATAGCCGGGATGCACTTTGAAAAACTTCGCCAGCAGCAGGCGGCTCGTGTTGGTGAGGTGCGGCCGCGCTCCACTCTCGATCTGGGAAAGGTAGGACTGAGAGATGTCCTTCTTCAGATCTTTCCTGATGGCGCGGACCGCTTCCTGCTGCGTCATGGCGCGGTCGAGTCCGCGGAGTGCGCCTTCCACTTCGCGAAGGTAGCGGATCTTTTCGCCGAGCGTCATATTGCTATATGTGATAAATATTATTGCGGATTGTTATTTTCGTCAAGGAAAATCTTGGGAGGGGTTTGGGGCTGCTTGGGTTCCGGGCGGATTCGGCGGAGTGTGGATTTGTGTTTTCAATGAGTTGCCGGGTTCGTTCAGCAGGACGGTTTCCCGGGGTTCCGGTAAGGAACCGGCGGCCGGGGGGAGCTTGCGGAGATTTTGTACGTCCAGCAGACGGCGGTGGGCGCGGAAATATTGGCGCTCGTAGCGTGTGTCGTAACGATTGATGAGGTCGAGCGAGCGCGAGTCGTCGCTCAGTCCACGGAAGCCGATGGCTCCGCGGGTGGCAGGGTTTTCATTGGCGAGCGCCGGAGCGGCCTCGATCTGGCGGCGCATGTGGTCCTGGAGGCCGGCGGTCTCGAAGCTCCGATACGGAGTTGACGCCAGCGGGCGGCGATCATGATTTCGACGAGGGATTCCTCGAAGGGTCCTTCGGGCTCGAATCTGGCGAAGAGGGAGTCGTAGAGGGCGCGGAAACGGTCCTGCGACTCGATGTCGAGAACGAAGGTACTGGCGAGCAGGCCGTGTTGGTAAGAGTTGCGGGAGGAGTGGAGTTTGCCGGCGGCCGAGACTGGTCCGCGGGATTTGGCGCCGTTGATGCGGGAGGCGTTGATTTGCGCTTCAGTTCGCATGCCAACGATGTAGCACAGGCGGAGAGTAGTTTGCGGGAGATCGGTGGGAATTTGGTTGATTTAAGGGAAAATATAGTGTTGGGCCGGTGGTGAACGAGAAAAGTCAAACGAAACCTGGAACCCTGGAAAAATATTCGTATTGAATTTCATCGGTAATACTGCCCGGCCCTTCACGCCCGGCCTGCTGAACAACTATGCGTTCCGGAGTGAACAGAAGTTGGGGCAATCTTTCGCATTGACGATCGGCACGGCGACCGTTCTGGAGTTATTGATTACCCTCTTGACTCTTCCCGCCTACGGCAGGGTTTATCGGAGAATGCAGCAGGCAAATCATGCTGGCGCTGTTGAGAACGCGCGCAGCGATTCAGCCGGCATGGAGTTGAGCCCCTTATCACCATCAGCAATTCCCGGGTGAAACGGAGCGCGCATCAAAAAAGGAATATAATCAGCTGCGGATAACGGAGGAGAACGTGAACAAATGTACGGGTTCTCTCTTCCTGCTGGCGGCGCTGGCGGCTCCCGCAGGCAGGTCGCAAACACCTGCAACGCAACCTTCTGACGGGCCTG
>DASZLP010000273.1:0-4211 GCA_035552355.1 Bryobacteraceae bacterium
CGCGCGGGCGAGCGCGATGCGCTGCCACTGGCCTCCGGAAAGCTCAGTGCCGCCTTCGTAACCGCGCGCGAGGATGGTGTCCATCTCCGCCAGATTCGCCGCGCCCGCATCGGCGAGGGCGCCCCGGATCGCGTCGTCCGGCGCGCCGGCGGGCGCCACGTTCTCGCGCAAAGGCAGCTCGAAACGGATGAAGTCCTGAAACACTGCCGTCAGGCGCGCGCGCCACGCGTCAATGTCGAGATCGGACAGCGGAACGCCGTCGATCTCAATCGCGCCGGCTTGGGGATCGTACAGGCGGCACAGCAGTTTCGCCAACGTCGTTTTGCCGGCGCCGTTCTGTCCGACGATGGCGATGGACGAACCCGCCGGGATGGTGAGATTGAAATCTTCCAGCACGGCGTGTTCGCCATAGCCGAAGCGCACGTTGCGGAAACGAATCGAGGGCGTCATACCGGGGCGCGCGCTTCCGCTTGCGAGCGCTCCTTTAAGTTCCATCGCCTGCCGCAACCGCAGGACCGCACCCACCGGCGCCGACGCGCCGTCGAGGGCCCACGACAATCCACCGAACGCGATCATGCTGCCGCCAAGCGCCGCGCTGGCGAAGGTCACGAGGCGGGCAAGATCGAGCACTCCGGCCGCGGCGGACGCGGCAAGTCGCCAGAACACGATCACGTTGGCCGAGAGCACGATCAGCAGACTCCACACGACGGACCTCTCGCGCAGACGCGTGGCTTCCCACTGCAGATCGAACAAGCGGCGGCGCAGGGTTCGGAAGCGGTCCACAGTCCAGTCGGCGAGTCCGAAGAGACGCAGTTCGCGAGAGGCGGGCGGATCGACCGCAAGCCGGTACGCATAATCGGCGTGCCGTTGCGCCTGGCGAACTTCGTCCGTATTACGGTCGTGCCAGACCGCGCTTTCGCGCAGCAGCCAGTGGGTGGCGAGCCATGCCGCGCCGAGCAGCAGCGGCGCCCACCACGTCCATGCGGCGAGCACGAGCACGCTTGCGAATCCGCCCAACGCCTCGACCATGCCGGATGCGATGAAGTCCATCGAGACGTTGAGCGGCGGACCGGTGATTGCCAGGTCGAAATCGCGCGCCATCGTGAGATCGGTCGTGAGGGTCTGATCTTCGAGATGTCCCATGCCCGGCGGGGCGACACAGGCGGTGGTCAATTCGTCGTAGAGCCATGCGGCGGTGCGGCTTCCGAGGTTCGCTCCGATCGCCTGATGAAGGGGCGACAAAACCTGGAGGAGCACGAACGCGACGCCCGCAACCGCCAGAGGCGCGGTGAGGGACGCGCCATGCTGCACCGCGCCGACCAGCACGCCCATCGCGATCGAGAACAAAGCCGGAAGGATGCCGCGCAGGATGAGGGTAGCCCACCAGGCGGAGGCGAGGGGTCCGTCGGCTTTGGGAAGAGCGCCGAAGAAGATCCATTCCTTGCGCGCGCGGAGAGATTCCAGCATCGGATTTTTATCAAAACATCGTTAACAGGAAGATGCAAGCGACCCGGCGTCGATGCCTGCCCCACAGGGTATCCCGCCGCTGCGATAAACTTGAAAACCGATATGACCAGAATTACTTTCGCGACCATCGCTCTGCTCGCCGCGCCCGCATTCGGCGCGCTCCCCGTCACCCCCGCGAAGGACCAGGCCGCGCTTTTAACCAACAAAGATCCGAAGCTCGCGGCGAATAAGAAAGCTGGATACGATTTCTTCCGCATCGTGATCCGCGCGCGCCATCTCGACCAGGCCGACAAATACATGCGCGCCGATTACATGCAGCACAACCCGAATGCGGAGACCGGCATCAAAGGCTTCAAGGACTACTTCACCAAGCTCGGCCCGCCGCAGGCGATTCCCGACAAGCTCGACGGACTCGTCGCGATCCAGGCCGAAGGCGATTACGTCACGCTGTCGTTCGTCCGCGAGCTCGACGATCCGAAAGTGAAGGGCAAGAAGTACACTACAACGTGGTTCGACATGCTGCGGTTCCAGGACGGCAAGATCGCCGAGCACTGGGATTCGGCCATGAAATAGCCAATGAAACTTTACGCACTGATCTTTCTCGCGGCGGCGCTGCCGCTCGGCGCGCAGAAGCCGAAGGACAACCCCAACGATTGGCCGATGTACACCCGCGATCTCGCGGGCACGCGCTTCTCGCCGCTTAAGCAAATCACGACGGCCAATGTCTCTAAGCTGACCGAAGCCTGGAAATTCCAGATCAGCACGGCCGCGGCCGGCAGGGGCGGTCGTGGGCGTGGAGCCGAAACGCCAGGAAATGATGCCCCTGCCCCAGGTAACTTCGCGGCTGAGGCGGCCAATCCTCCGGCCGGCGCAGGACGCGGGGGCGGCGGTGGCGCGAATCCCGAAGCCACACCGATTGTCGTCAACGGCATGATGTACCTTCCCGCCGGCAGGCGCGTGATCGCGCTCGACCCCGAATCCGGCAAGGAAGTCTGGACCGCGCAGCTTCCCGTCGCAACCGCGGCCCGCGGCGTTGCTTTCTGGCCCGGCGATGCGAACAATCCGCCGCGCATCATTCTTACTGCGGGACCGCATCTCGTCGCGCTCAACGCCAATTCGGGCAAGATCGACCCCGGCTTCGGCAAGGAAGGCGTCGTCGACATCACTGTCCCATGGAATGGCGTACCGGCAATTTTCAAAAACATCGTGCTGCTCGGCGCGACGGTCGGCGAGATTCCAATCGGTCCGCCGGGCGATTCGCGCGCTTACGATGCGCGCACCGGCGCGAAGCTTTGGGAGTTCCATACCATCCCGCAGCCCGGCGAGCCCGGCTTCGGCTCGTGGGAGAAGGAGAGTTACAAGGGATATTCGGGCGTCAACGTGTGGGGCTGGTATCTCACGGCCGACGAGCAGCGCGGCATCCTCTATATGCCGCTCGGCAGCCCCGCGGGAAATTATTACGGCGGCGACCGCCCCGGTAACGGCCTGTTCGGCAATTCGCTCGTTGCGGTGGATGCCACGACGGGCAAGTACCTGTGGCATTTCCAGACGGTGCATCACGATCTCTGGGATTCAGATCTTCCTCCTGCGCCCAGCCTGATTGACATCAAGCGCAATGGAAAGACGATTCCGGCGCTGGCGGCGATCGGCAAGACAGCGTGGATGTTCATCCTCGATCGCGTAACCGGGAAGCCGGTGTTTGGCGTCGAGGAGCGTCCCGTGCCGAAGGGGGACGTGCCGGGCGAGTGGTATTCGCCGACGCAGCCGTTTCCGTTGAAGCCTCCGCCGCTGGCCCGCACGAGCTATACGCCCACGGACATGGTCACCGCCGCCGACACGATGCCCGAGCACGTGAAAGCCTGTGAGGATTTTGTCGCGAAGAGCGGCGGGTTTTACAACGCGGGTCCGTTCACGCCGTTTCTGTTTCACGAGGCGGGAACGCCGCCGAACAGCTCGATGATTTTCCCGGGCAACGGCGGCGCGAACTGGGGCGGCACGGCGGCCGATCCGAGGACTGGGTACGTCTACGTGCAGACACACGATAGCGCGCTCGTCGGCTGGGTCGAGAAGAAAGACCCGAAGGGCAACTACGGCAGCGGCAACGGATCGCCGCAGCTTTACGATCGGGGGAGCGTGGATGGGCCCGGTCCGTACCACGGGTTCAGCGCGCAGGTGAAGGACGCGAACGGGAAGACTCTCGGCAACTGGCCGTGTCAGAAACCGCCATGGGGACGGTTATCCGCGGTGGATGCGAACACCGGCAATATCGCCTGGCAGGTTCCGCTCGGGATCACTGAAGGGCTTCCGGCGGATAAGCAGAACACGGGCAACAGCGGCAGTGCCGGGCCGATCGTAACGGCCGGTGGACTCGTGTTCATCGGCGCCACCAACGACAGCCGCTTTCGCGCGTTCGATTCGAAGACCGGGAAAGAGCTTTGGGTAGCGAAGCTCGCGCGGAATGCGAATGCCAATCCGATTACTTATGCGGGGAAGAATGGGAAGCAGTACGTCGCGGTGATCGCGACGGATTCGGTGAACGTCTTCGCGCTGCCATAGGGCAGGATGGCATCCCGCGGCAGATTGGTAATCGGCCGCAGATTACCAATCTGCCCCACAGGGAACCGGAATGCGCGCCTTCACGTCTGAAGCCCATCATGCCGTGAGGTAACATTCGATTTGCTCCACAGAAAACGTCTTTTCTTCCCTCTTTTTGTTGTCGCCGCGTTAACCGCAAGTGCCCAGAC
>DASZLP010000274.1:0-1794 GCA_035552355.1 Bryobacteraceae bacterium
CGGATATGGTCGGCTGAGTAGACGTAGAGCGGGGTTCCAAATTTGTTGGCGAGCGCGTCGAGCGAGGCCTCGCCACATGCGAGGGAAGAAGGTTTTCCGGAATAGACGAAGGGTCGAACAGGAAGCAAGAAGCCCTCGGGATGAAAGTAGATGTGATTCGAGGTTAATATACGCGGGGAACTCTGCGAAATTGCTGGACGAGACCGCTAGGCTTTTTGCCCGATGACCGCAACCTTTTCGATGCGGGCCGCTCGAGCCAGAGGCCGATCGAGAGTAGCGAGCGGGACGGATAATCTTCGCGCCAGTTCCAAATAGGCGGCGTCGTAGACGGTCAGCTTGTGAGTCCTGGCCAATTGCAACAGGTCAGCTTCACCGGGACTGAAGTCCTCAGTAATCAGGAGACCGGCGGTATCGCGCAGGAATTTGGCCGTCTCCGCGCTGGTGAGCCGTTTGCGTCGTTCCGCCATCAGCATGGAGTTGCGGACTTCAAACCACCACAGAGCGGGCACGACACACGTATCTTTGTCGGCGCGCAGGAGGGCGGCGGTTGCCGCGGGTTCATCTTCGTCAGATAATGCCCAGCTTGCGGCGATGGAGGCGTCCAGGACGAAGGGCATCTATCTGCGTCCCTGATCGCGCAAGGAAAGGATCTCTTCCACGGAGACGTGCGGATTGCGGCGGCGGCGTGCCTGGATTCGCGCGATCGCCTGACTCACGCTGGTCCGGCTCGCATCCGATTCCGGAACAAGGCGGGCGATGGGGCGGCCATGACGCGTGATGATGAGCGTAACGCCGCGCTCCACGTCGTCCAAGAGCCTGGGGAGGTGGGTTTTCGCCTCTGATGCCTGAATTGTGCGTTGAATGGAGGGCATAGTTTGGACCAGTTGTTTCGACCAGTCATATTGTAAATGATCTTACCTGGGTTTCGCCGATTCAGGGACCTTTGAAAGCTTTGGAGGGAAACTTCAGGGCCGGATATTTGCGGGTTTTCCGAGGATCGGCACCTGCTCGACGATCTCGACGTTGAAGCCCTGGAGGGCGGGAACATGAGTGGGGGTGTTCGAGAGCAGGCGGATTTTATGGATGCCGAGGTCGGCGAGGATCTGTCCGCCGAGGCCGACCTGGCGCAGAACGCGCTGATGATGCCGGTCGTCTTCGTGAGAACGCGCTTCGCGGTGGAAGACAATTCGGTGGGGCTCAACGGCTCGATCGATATCGAACCCGCGGCTGGTGTTGTGCAGGTAGAGGAGCGCGCCGCGTCCGGCTTCCGCGATTTGCAGGAGCGACTGCTGGACGATGCGATGGCAGTCGCAGGTAGACCCGGCGAATACGTCTCCGGCGAGGCAGTGAGAGTGGACCCGCACCAGAACGGGTTCGTCGTCGGTTGAAACGTCTCCTTTGACAAGGGCGAGATGGCTTTCGCCGCCGTTGACTTCGCTCTCGTAGGCGATGGCGCGGAATTCTCCATAGGGGGTGGGGAGCACGCTTTCGGCCACGCGGAAAATGTAGCGCTCGTTCTGCAGGCGATAGCGGATGAGCTCGGCGACGGTCAGCATTTTGAGGCCGTGCTCGGCGCAGAAATTCGCAAGATCGGGCACGCGGGCCATGGTGCCGTCGTCGTTCATCACTTCGCAAATCACTCCGGCGGGAATTAGTCCGGCCATGCGGGCGAGATCGACGGAAGCCTCGGTTTGCCCGGCGCGGACCAGCACGCCGCCGGCGCGCGCGCGCAGCGGAAAAACGTGGCCTGGGCGGGCAAGGTCGTGGGAAGTGGAGCGGGCATCGATGGCGACC
>DASZLP010000275.1:0-1826 GCA_035552355.1 Bryobacteraceae bacterium
GAGGGCGGCCGTGCCACAACCAGATATCAGCCGTCGCCATGGCCGGATGCTACACCCGGCCATCTCCTACCTGGTGGAGCCCGGAAGCGGGACGAGCAACTTCGAAATGTTCTCCGCGTTCAATTCATCCAGATTCGACGACTGAGCAAGCCAGTGCTCTCCGACGCGCGTCCGCGCCAAAGTGACCAGATGCCCGCCGGTCTTCAGTGCCTCGCCCAGATCCCGCGCGATCGCGCGAATATACGTCCCCCGTCCGCAATCAATCCGCAGCAGAACCAGCGGCCATTGGTAATCGAGCAATTCGATCGCGTAGACGGTGACGGTTCGCGGCTGAAGTTCGACGGCCTGACCCTTGCGCGCCAGGTCATAGGCGCGTCGCCCCGCCACCTTCAGCGCGCTGAACGCCGGCGGACGCTGGACGATGGCGCCAACGAAGGATGCCAGCACCGCCTCGATCCGCGCTCGATCCACCGGCTGCACGCCTGGCGTGGGTGTCTCGGGTGATTCGGGATCATCCGTCGGCGTCGTCGCGCCGAGCTTCACCGTCGCCTCGTATTGCTTTGGCTGATCCATCAGCCGCTCGCACAGGCGGGTGGCCTTGCCGACCAGCAGCAGCAGCACGCCGGTGGCAAACGGATCAAGTGTGCCCGCGTGGCCGATCTTCGTCCCCCGCGGCAGCAGCCGCTTCACCCGCGCCACCGCCCGCGCGGATGAGATCCCGGCAGGCTTGTTCAAATTAATTATTCCGCTCGGCGGTTCGAAGGTCATCGGTTCAGAATATACGCCAAAGGTCGGTTCACATTCGCGGCGATCCGAGCTTTCGAGCGGAAGCGGGATCGCACACCAAGATTGCCTCCGCGATCGGTAGTGAGATTCGCGCCGGCGTGCGGCCATTTTGTGGCATGGGCGCCCTCGCCCGTGGACGAATAGCGCGATGACCGCAACGCGTGATTTTTGGAAAAAAACGGTAGTGATACCTGGTTTTCCACTCCCAACACGGCGTCAGCCTTGAGGCTCGTTCGCTCACGGGCGGGGCGCCCGTGCCACTAAAAACTGCCGCCCTATCGGCCGAGAATGGCTGCACGATCACTCTTGACCCGGTGAGCGCGCATTCGCAAGATGCCTCATGAACCAGTCGCAGCTTATCAACATAATGGGGCCGGGATGTACTCGATTGCAGCAGGTGTCGACTCGCTGCCCGCGCTAGGGGCGAATCTCTTTCCCGACAAATCGGGAGCCAGTTTCCGCGTCTGGGCGCCGAATGCGTCTGCCGTGAACGTCCGGCTGTCGCCGAACGCGGCTCAGGCGCTTCAGCCATTCCCGCTCAGCGCGGATCCGACGAATCCCGGCTATTGGTCGGCTGGGATCACCGGCGTCGCCGCGGGGCATCTTTATCAGTTCGAGATTACCAATCGCGGCGGCGACAAATACGACCCTGGTGGCGTGCCGTTCCTGCGGATCGACCCCGCCGCCCGGCAGGTGCAGTCTTCCGACCGGCGCGTGCCGGGGTTCGTCCTTGACCCCACGACCTTTACGTGGAAGTCTTCGTTCCCGACGCCTTCGTTTGAGAACTTCATCATTTATCAGGCGCATGTCGGCACCTTCGCCGGCCGGGGCGACGGGCTGCCGGTGGTGACCGACTCGAATGGAAGCACGGCCAGCTTCGCCGACGTTGCGGCCAAGCTCGGATACATCCGAAGCATGAATTTCAACGCCGTGCAGTTCCTGCCCAATGGCGAGTACCGCGGCAGCGAGGGCGAGGCGTATAACCCCAGCAATTACTATGCGCCCGAATCGCTCTACGGCAGCCCGGACGACCTCCGCCG
>DASZLP010000276.1:0-18762 GCA_035552355.1 Bryobacteraceae bacterium
TCGATCTGGCTGGCCGGCATCCCGGCGAGCATTCCGACAGGAGTCAGGATTACCGGGCTCACGAAGCCGATCACGACAGGCACAGTGGCAATCGAGGACTCGAGCAGCGAGACCGCCCCGGTCACACCGAGACGATCGCCCAGCGCACGCAGCCGCCGCTGCCATGCCTCCGGCGCGAGACATACACCCTTCGTACGCAGACGGCGCGCGCTCGCCCAACTCGCGAGGCCGCGCAGATAAAAGACGATGACGCCGAAGATCCAGACAGGCGTCAGCCACGGCACGATCTCCGACATCTTCAAGTGACTCGACACTGCCCCGGATATCCCGCTTGCCGCTGGCGCCGGTGCCGGCAAGGCCGTCGGAGTAACGAACGGGCGGGAAGGCTCCGGCATCATTCGGATCAAAGTAATGGCCGCGCAGGCGAGGATCACGATCATCGCAACCGTGCCGCACGCATAACGCACCCGCGGCGAACGCGCGAAGCACAGCGCGAGCGCCAGCGCGGCAGCCACGATGGCGCCCTCCCAAAGCGAATGGAGAAGCGCCCAGCCGAGCGCGCCGGCGAACGATGTATGGACCAGACTCTCGAACGGCTTCATGGCTTCCTGCCTTTCTCATACTCGTCGAGCAATTTGCGAATGTCCGCGATCTCCGACTTCGAGGCCTTTCGCGACGCCAGCGCGCCCTGCACAAGCAGCGCCGCCGAATCGTTGAATGCGCGCCGCAGAAGATCGCCCGCCAGTTGCTTCCGTGTGGCTTCGCTCGTGCTCGCGGCTTCGTACACGTGCGCGCGCTGTTTTTCATCACGCCGGACGAGCCCCTTGCCCGCCATGATCTGCAGCAGCTTCAGGACCGTCGTGTACTGCGTTGGCTTGCGTTTGGCGATGATCTCGTGGATCTCGCGGACGGTGGCCGGTCCGCGGCTCCAGAGAACGGTGAGGATTTCGAGTTCGGCGTCAGTCGGGCGGGGTTGGCTCTCCGGCATCTACGAAGACATTACTACTATTACCTTCGTATGTCAACGGCCCGAATCAAACTATTTCGATGGCAACCGGCTCCAGCTCAGCGCCCGCTATCGCGGCACGAAGAACATGCCTGCCCCGCGGAGTATCGCGGTGCAGCCGGAAAGAGAAAGCCCAGGTGGCCGTTATGGGTTCAACGTACTCACTTTGAAGGTCGGAAACACGGCGCCCGGCAACCGAGAACACGCAGGCGGCGGGATCGCACACATCCTCGATCAGCAACCTGACGGTTCCCGTCTCAATCCGCCGCACTGAGGAAAGGGTGATGCCGTCGGTGACGGATATCAGACGCGGGTGCAAAGGGAGAGCGGCGACGACCTCAATCGAATCGGCCCCTTCCGTCATCAGGCGGTCCGAATCTATTCGGATGTCATACCTGCCCGGGATCATTTCCTTTGGGAGCACGGCATTGACTTGACATGCACCCGATTCCGCGACCGGGGAGATATAGCACCCTGGTTGCGCCCTTTCACCAAACATAATGCGAAAGTCGGCGAGGCTCACCGATTCCGGCATTCCCGCCGTCCACAGACTGACGGCCGCCTCGCGTCCTCGATTGGGTATGGAATCCCCCTGCCCGGACGCCGACGTGACAGCCAGCAACTCAACCGGCCCGGGAGAGGTCCCCGGACTTCTGACTGGATTCCGGAAAGTTGCCCACATGTATTGCGTGTCGACGCCTGAGAGGGCGACCAGGGGGAACGATTCCTGGTGCGCGAACCGGAGAATGTCTTCCGCACTGAAGAAACAACCCGTCCAGGTTCCGGATTCGACTCCCATTTCCGAAGGCGGCGGAGCCACGCCGCGGAGCTGACACCGCAGCACTCCACCTGGCTTCAGCACGCGCTGCGACTCGCGCAGATAGTTCAACACGATATCCCGGTCGGGTATGTGCTGAAGCACGATGCACGAGTAAATGAAATCAAAGTAGTTGTTCTCGAAGATGCCGAGGTCCACGCCGCTGGTCGCATGGACGTGGGCGCTGGTTTCCTTCAGCCGCTCGCGCGCAAGCGCGATCATCTCATCGGAAACGTCGACCCCGTGGATTTCATCGAAATATTTCGACATAGGGCGCATCAGGCGCCCAGGACCGCAGCCAATCTCAAGTGCGCGGCGGCCCGTTCCACCCCGCGGAAGCCGCGGCAGTTCCTCGAGAATTACCGGCAGAACTTCGGATGCGCTGTCCATGAAGTCCCGCTCGGATTGCCCGTGGCCGCCAAATGCCACATAGTAATGGGCATCTTTTTGGGACCGGGCGTTCCAATCCGCCCGCATCTGTTGGGACGCAATCGTAAAATCCGCAGAACTCACAGACGCCGATTTTAGCAATTTCAGGACCATGGCCATGATTGCCGGTTTCGCCGGGAATCAGTACGAGTGTCACGTCTGTAACGCAAGCCAGGACCGTTGGTCCCTTCTTCAGCACATCGATAACGCGATCGGAGGGGAATGACTACTGAGCCGCGCGCGTGAGGAAGCGATAACGATGAGCCAATTAGTGCAACTCAGTACTAGCCGAGTTTGGTTCGGGACGCCGCCGACGGAGAGACTTCCGATTTCACGGGTTTTCGATTGGAGGGTACCTGAAAGCGGCGCAACTGGTCGGTCACGCAGACCAGGAACATAGGCTGCTTCGCATTCTTCAGGACGTCGATAACGCGATCGGGCTGATCTTCGAGATAGATATTCTTCCCGTCGGTGATCAGGTGGATGTCGCCGTCTTTGGCGACCGCATCGCTCAGCCGCTTGCCCATTTCCCTTTGCAGGAAACGCAGCACGCGGCGAATCTTCTGCAGGGAAAATCCCTTGCGCCGCAACTCGGCAATGACGGAAACTTCGACGACTTCGTTCGAGAGATATACGCGCCGGTGACCCTCCTGGCGGGGGGAAACGACGTTGCGCTCATCCCACCACTGGAGCTGGCGCAGGCTCACGCCGGCGATGCGCGCGACCTCGCCACTGGTATAGCGTTCGTGGTCGGCGCCGGTAACGGGAAGATCTTTTTTTGTTTTGAACATTTGGCAACGTCTCCGTACTCTCTTGTCGGAGCCTTAGAAATTCTACCAAATCCCGCGGCACGCGGAAAAACGCCAACAGGTGCCCATGTTAACATTAAGATTCAACAAAATCGCGCACACCGGATTTCCGCCTGTGCGCTAACCCATCCTGAGGTTTTCGTGGCCAGTAATCTCACGCGTAAGGCGCTGCTGAAGCAGGACAAATTTACCGCCGAAGCCCAACACACCGTAACTTATCTTGCCGAGCATCGCAAGGAAGCGACGCGCTATGGCGTCATCGCGCTGATCGTGGCAGTCGTGGTCGCGGCGGTCTATTATTATCGGATCTCTCAGCATTCAGTGCGTGAACAGGTCCTGGGCGAGGCCATGACAGTGGCGAACGCCGTTGTGGGCGGGGCGCAGCCGAATGTGCCGAGCTTTCCGACGCAGGCAGCCAAAGATGACGCTGTGACGAAGGCGTTCACCAAAGTCGCCGCCGATTACAGCGGCACGGAAGAGGGCTACGTGGCCGAATACTATCTCGGCGCCAAGGCGCTCGATGCAGGCAAGGTGGACGATGCCCGCAAGCGATTTCAGGACGTTGCCGATCACGCAAACGCCGACTACGCGTCGCTCGGGAAGTTATCGCTGGCGCAGCTCGACGTCGCGGAGAACCGCATCCCCGAAGCAGAGAGCATCGTGAAGGATCTGGCGGCCCATCCGACGGCGCTGGTATCGGCGACACAGGCCAACTTCCTGCACGCGCAGATTCTGGCGGTCTCGAAGCCCGAAGAAGCGCGGAAAATCTATCAGCAGATCGCGGCGGAAAAGTCCGATGCAGCCGCGCTCGCCGTCACGGCGATGAACGACCTGCCGCAAAAGTAGAGAACCAACTCTCATGCTGGCGCACCTGCGGTTTCCAGCCGAGGCGTCGCGCGGGCGGAGATATCCCGAGCCCGCACATCCTTACCGCGACCCCTTCCAGCGGGACCGCGACCGCATCATTCATACGCGGGCGTTCCGGCGGCTGGAAAACAAAACGCAGGTCTTTGCGCCGGGCGTTTCCGACCACTTCCGCAACCGGCTGACGCACACGATCGAGGTTTCGCAGATCGCGCGCACGGTCGCCGGCGTGCTCGGGCTGAATGAAGATCTCACCGAAGCCCTGGCGCTGGTGCACGATATCGGGCATCCGCCGTTCGCGCACGCGGGCGAAGAGGCGCTCGATCGCCAGATGCGCCGTTTCGGCGAGCGCTTCGATCATAATATTCAGGCGCTCCGGATCGTGGAGTCGCTCGAACGCCGCTATGCGCGGTTTCCCGGATTGAATCTGACTTTCGAAGTGCGCGAGGGAATCGTCAAACATTCCCGCGATTTCGCGCCGGGGGAGGTCCCGGAGCTGAATGAGTATCTGCCCGGGCAGCGTCCGCCGATCGAGGCGCAGTTGATCGATCTCGCGGATGAAGTGGCTTACAATGCCGCGGATCTGGACGATGCCTTCGAAGCCGGCCTCCTCACGCCGGAGCGCATCGCGGATTCGGTTCCGGCCTATGCCGACCTGCTCGACACCGTCGAGACGCAGTTTCCCGGCGCGACAGACCGCGAGCGTTTCGGGGAGTCGATACGGTTGTTGATCGACGACCAGGTGTCCGGTTTTATCGAAGGCACGGTGGAAGCGGTGAAGCTCGCGGGGGTGGCGGATTCCGAATCGGTGCGGCGTTTTCCCACGCGACTGGCGCGCTTCACACCGCAGGTGCGGGAGACCAGCCTGGGGCTCAAGCGGTTCCTGCTGGCGAATGTCTATACCTCGGAGGAACTGGAGCAGGAACGGCGGGCATCGATCGCGAAGCTGGAACGTTTGTTTGAATTCCTGCTGAACCACCCGGAGAAGATGCCGGCTTCGGAAGAACCTGTGGAGCGCGCGGTGTGCAATTTCATTGCAGGCATGACGGACCGCTATTTTCTGCGATTTTATGAAGGGTTTTTTGAGTGAGCGCAAGCGTCGGCATGAGTGTCGGCACCTGGAGCTGCTACATTCTTCGTCCTGCCCACGTCGGACACGCGGATTGTGAAGCCGTACAAAAATCGATTTGGAACCAACGCCGGTATTTCGAGAGTGTTGCGAATCGAAAGGGGCTGCGATTTGGATTTGACAGGATATCCGGATCGGAAACAGCAGTAGAAACGTAGTTTGGCGGCTTTACGGAAGCGTTTGCGCTTCGCTATCTGCCATCACGCGGCCGTGGTGCTTATCATCCACCACGCTCGCGAAGCGCACAGCCTGGCCGTGATTTGCTTCAATCGCGGACCTCTCCGGCACGCTGACCGCAGCCGCGCCGTTACGGAACAATTACACTTATGCGCCACGATTACACGCGCGCGCGGCCCTGTGAATATTCTCTTTGGTTGATGGCTAGCGGCGATGCGTAAATCGTAGTAAAGTCTTTCCCGCCTAACGGTTATACGAGGGCATTTATCGAAGTTTAATCCCGGCGCGAGAGAGTACCAGAGAGGATGGAATACGGGAGAAATCAATGCAATACTGGCTGCGTAATACAAAAATTAATTGCGTCCGATTTGCGGAACGCTTCTTCAGAAACAGATAAGTTTTGGTTAGCCGGAGTATTCTTAATGAATTCCCAGTTTTTAACGGATGAAGAGTGCCTCGATACCGGGATACTTCACCCCCCGGATACGCTTTCGGATCTTGGCGTAAATGAATCGCTGGTTTGTGATCTCTTTCTCAAGCATGCATACAACGCGGGCACTTCCAGTATCAGCGCGATGGCCCAATCGTTATGTTTGCCGCTGCATCTCGCCGAAAGCCTCTTTCGCCGGCTGAAAGGGCAACAATTCATCGAAGTCCGGGGAACGCTCGGTGAAGATTTCACGTTTGTTCTTTCCCAGGCGGGCAAAGCCGCGGCTATCGAGCGGCTTCAGATGTCACGGTATCTGGGACCGGTGCCTGTATCCCTGGCTCAGTATGAGACTACCGTTCGGGCCCAGGTCGCGAGAACCCATTTGAATCGCGAACGCCTCGTCAAGGCTTACCAGGATCTTTCCGTTCCGGTCGACCTGCTGCTTCGGCTGGGCCCCGCTTTGGTCGCCCAGAAATCGATGTTCCTTTACGGACCCAGCGGCACCGGCAAGAGCTCGCTGGCTGAAAGGGTGCTGCGCATCTACGACGATCGCATTGCCGTTCCTCTCGCGGTCGAAGTGGATGGCAACATAATCATGGTGTTCGACCCGGCAGTACACAAGCCGGTGGGTACGCAACGCGCCAACGACGATCCGCGATGGATTTTCTGCGAACGGCCGTCGATTATCGTCGGCGGCGAGTTGGTGCCTGCGATGCTCGAAGTGCAGAAGGAAGCGGACGCCGGCTGTTACATCGCGCCGCTGCACATGAAGGCGAACAACGGCATTTTTGTGATTGACGATTTCGGCCGCCAAATGATCGCGCCGCGGGATTTGCTGAACCGCTGGATCGTCCCTCTCGACCGCCGGTGCGATTACCTGACTATAAGCGGCGCCAAATTCGCCGTGCCTTTCGAAGTCTTCGTCGTTTTCTCGACAAATTTAAATCCGTCGGATCTTGCCGACGAAGCTTTCCTGCGCCGCATTCCGAATAAGATTCTGATCGACGCGATTTCGGCGGAGCTCTTCGACGAAATCGTGCGCAAACGGCTGGAATCGAGCGGATGGCGTTGCGAGGCGGGCGCCGCTGAATATCTGCGTGAGGTGTGCGCCGCGCGCGGCGGCGATCTGCGGCCCTGCTACCCGCGGGACATTTTCCAGATCGTAGCGTCCATTGCGGAATTCGAGGAACGCTCGCCGGTATTGACCAGATCCGATGTGGACCGCGCGGCCGAACTGTATTACGGGAACATGACCCATCAACTGGCGGCGTGACGCGCCGGCTGCCTACTTCGAACCCGCGTGTTGCGCCCGGTCGACCAGTTCGCGATGAAACAGATAGTCGATCTTTACCGGCACATCGTCCATCGCCTTCACGCTGAGCACCACCTGAAAATACTTTGGAATCCCGCCCGACGCCGTCTTCAGCCGTGAAACCAGCATTTGCGCCAGCGCCGGATTGGTAAACGCCTGCACGCCGCCCATCACGCTCGACGTCTGGTTGCCCGAAAGCATCAGGATCGCGCCCGGCCCGTTCATCGCGGGCACACGGCTGATGAGCGCGTAACTCCGGCCGCTCTCGGCGCCGCCTTCGGACGGATGGTCTTCCATGAACGCCGCTTCTCCCGGCCGCGGACTCAGATTGCGGATACCGTTGGGATCGAGCACCAGCTGCGCATTTGTCGGCAGGTCTTCCGTCTGATGGATGCCAGTCGCCGGCCCGAGAAAGATCACATTATCCTCCGCGATCTCCGGCCACGACATCACGTTGGCGCGCGTGATCAGGACATCCTGCTTGCGCGGCGCGAGGAACTGGCCCAGCAGGAAGGCGCCGGTCGCGGTTCCAGCTTCGGTGTAGCTGTACGAGGGCTCGGAAATCCCGGCGCGCAACGCATCTTCGACCGAAGAGAGTTTCTTCGATGCGGGAGCGTCATCCCAGTCGTTGATCGAAGGCTCGCGCACCACGCCGAATCCGGGGAGCTTCACGAATAACGGCGTTGCCACGCACACAACGAGGCGCCGGCTCGACGAGAGGAGCGGATCCCAGAGTTGCTTCAATGCGGGAGTCCAGTTCGAGGCGATCGTCGAGGATGGAGCGTCAGTGTTTTCGACGGCGCGCAGTCGAGTCATAAAGAACAGCGCCGTGATCACGGCGACGGTCAGCGCCGCACCGAGAATGATTTCGCGTTGCTGCCAGGAACGAGCCGGCTCTGCTGGAATCGCGGCCGGCGGAGGAACAACCACGGGCGGAATCGTGACCGGACGCGGCTCAAAAGTTACCCGGAAGCCGCCTTTGGGCATGTCGATGATGACAGGGTCGTCGACGCCTTCCGTGCGATAGTATTCCGCAAGCTTCTGGCGCAGACGGGCGGTATGCATCCGCACAACCGACTCCTGCCGCGGATCGAAAGAGGCAGGCTTACCCAGCGCATCCAGCCCGATCGTGTACTCCTTCAGGCTGTCGGACGTGCCGTCAAGCGATTTCTCCGCGAGATACCCGAACAGATGGCGCAGCACTTCCGACATCCGAAAAATCCGGCTCTGGAGAATGCGTTCTACCTGCGCGCGCGCGTCGGTCGCGGACGCTGCGTCGATGGTTACCGCCATGGCTGTGGGGATTCCAATCCGTGCTGTCGGTTTGATCGTAACACAAGGGCCTGAAAGCGCTCTTCCGGCCGCGGTTTCGAGAGCGCAAGCCACGTGTTGCCAACGCCTTGACGTGAGGCCTTCCTTGACATGAAACGAAAACGCGTGATAACGTGTGACGGCTACATATAAAGGTTCGCGAGAGTCTTTTTGTAAAGGACTGCAGGAATCTTTTCAGGAGATATTTAATGAAGCGTACAGCGTTTGTGCTCCTCCTTGCGGGCGCGTTCATGGCAGCGGTCCCGGCCTTCGCCCACCACTCGTTCGCCGCGACCTATTTTGAGGACAAGACCATCACTGTCGAAGGCAAGCTGGTGCAATTCATGTTCCGGAACCCGCACTCGTTCGTCCACATCGAAGCGCCGGACGATAAAGGTCAGGTCGAGACCTGGGCCGTTGAATGGGGCGGCGGCGGCCAGTTGAGCCGCGAAGGTGTTTCGCGCGACACGTTGAAGCCGGGCGATCACGTGATCATCACGGGCAACCCGGGCCGGAATCCGGAAGACCATCGCATCCGCATGCGCAGCATCAAGCGTCCGTCCGATGGTTTCGGATGGGCGGGCACCGTACAGTAGTACTGCTCGATTGTTTTTTCGTGCCGGGGTGGACCTCGCGGTTCGCCCCGCGCGCATTTCGGGAGTAAATTAATGCGTGACAGGATTCCGACGGGCCGCGGTTTGCCGAATACAGTTCCGTTTTGTCTGACTGCAGCGGCGCTTTTGCTCGCATTGGCGGGCGCGATGTTTGGCCAGCAGGGCGGACGCGGCGGTCCTCCGCCGGCCCCGCTCACTCCCAAAGCTAATGCCCCGGAGGACATCACAGGTTACTGGGTCGCGCTTGTCACCGAAGACTGGCGCTTCCGCATGGTGACGCCTGCCAAAGGCGATTTCGCCAGCGTGCCGTTGAATCCGGCGGGCCGCGCCGAGGGGATGAAGTGGGATCCGGAGAAGGACATCGCCGCAGGGCAGCAGTGCAAGTCCTATGGCGCCGCCGGCTTGATGCGTGTCCCCGGACGCGCCCACATCACCTGGCAGGATGAGAAGACGCTGAAGCTGGATTTCGACGCGGGCACGCAGACCCGCATCTTCCATTTCAACTCCGAACCTCCGGCAGATACGAAACCCTCGCTGCAGGGTTATTCGGTCGCTTCATGGGATGGTCCGGCTCCGGGCCGCGGCGCGCGGGGACCGATGCGCGCCGGTTCCCTCAAGGTTGTGACGACGCACCTCGCGCCGGGATATCTGCGGAAGAACGGCGTTCCTTACAGCGCCAATACCGTCCTGACGGAGTACTACAGCCGCACGAAAGAGGACAACGGCGATTCCTATCTGATCGTCACGACGATCGTTGAAGACCCGATGTACCTGCAGCAGCCGTTCATTACGAGTACCCACTTCAAGATGGAGCCGAACGGCAGCAAGTTCATGCCCTCGGCCTGCGAAGCGAAATAGCACTCAGTTTTTCCGGCAGCGGCAGAGTGACGATCTGCCCCACAAGTTAAAATCGTACTTCCCCATGCAATCGGAACTCGCTTGTATCAACAGCGCGTGTGGTGCGCGTTACGCCATCACGGACGTCCTCTACAATTGCCCAGCCTGCGGCGGCCTGCTCGAAGCTCGCTACGACTTCGGTAAGCCGGATGTTGCCGCCATCAAACGAACCTGGCGCGAGCGGCGCATGTCGAACGCTCCACTCGATCAAAGCGGAGTCTGGCGCTATCGCGAGCTTTTTCCCTTCGTCGATAACGACCGCGACATCGTGACGCTGCGCGAAGGCAATACGCCCCTGCTCGACGGACCGCGCGCCGCGAGCTACGGCGGGCTCGATCGAATCACCTTCAAGCATCAGGGATTCAATCCGACGGGTTCCTTCAAAGACAACGGAATGACGGCCGGGGCCGCGCAAGCGCGGCGGCTCAGGATGCAACGCGTCGCCTGCGTGTCGACGGGCAACACATCGGCATCGATGGCCGCATACGCGAGCGCCGGCGGACTGGAGCCGCTCATCTTCATTCCCCACGGCAACATCTCCTACGGCAAGCTCGCGCAGGCGCTCGAATATGGCGCGAAGACTTTTCAGGTCGAAGCGAACTTCGACCAGATCCTCGCGCTGGTGCGTGTTCTCGCCGAGCGCCTGGGCATCTATCTGCTCAACTCGATTAATCCTTTCCGCATCGAAGGCCAGAAATCGATCGTGATCGAGATGATGGATCAGCGCGACTGGCGCGTGCCCGACTGGATAGTCCTGCCCGGCGGCAATCTCGGGAATACGTCGGCATTTGGCAAGGGCCTGCGCGAGATGCATGAGCTTGGATTCATCGATCGGCTGCCGAAGCTCGCGGTCGTGCAAGCGGAGGGCGCTTCGCCGTTTTACGAATACATGCGCGAGCCCGCGCGCCGACGGTTCGCCGCGAATGAACATCCGGAAACGCTGGCGACCGCAATCAGGATTGGCGATCCCGTTTCGTGGCCTAAAGCGCAGTTTGAAGTCGAGACGTCAGGCGGCGTGGTGGAGCGCGTCTCCGAGCAGGAGATCGCCGATGCGAAGGCCATCATCGGCCAGTGCGGAATCGGCTGCGAACCAGCTTCGGCCGCAACTCTCGCGGGCATCCGCAAGCTGACGGCGGCGGGCACGATCGCGCCTGACGCCGATGTGGTCGCGGTGCTTACGGGGAATGTCCTCAAGGACCCGGATTACATCTACCGCTATCACACCGGGCAGTTGAAGAATCCAGATGGCTGCGAGATCAGTGCGAATTTCGGTAACCGGCCGATTGTCGTGCCGAACGATGCGGAAAGGATCTCGGAGTTGATCGGGTAGCCGCGGTTGTTCACTCCGGGGCTGGCGGCTTTTCATCCGCCGAAGGCCCGTACATCCCCGGCACAGCCACGCCCAGCATTCGCAGATAAACGCTCAACTGTCCGCGATGGTGAATCAGGTGATTCATCAGTCCCCTGCCCCGCAGCACTTCCCACATCGGCTTTCGAATCTCCGGCGTGACCATCACGTCGCCCGCGAGTTGCATCTCAGTCAGACTGGCAATCGCTTCTTTGCCGCTCGCAGCGTTGCGGTCGAGAGTGGCGAGCAGCTCAGCGGTGGACGCCGCATCTTTCGGCATCGAGCCGCGCCTGCGAATCACGACTTCGGCCACCGCCGGCAACGCCGCCACATGGTTCGCCAGCCTGCCCAGCGTCATCGATTTCTCGTGCGGCTTCCAGCCGAACTTGTCGTCCGGAACGCGCTCCAGCATCCGGCCCGTGGCGGACATTTCCTCATCGAACTCCGCCGCCAGCGCGGCCCGCAATCCCATCGGTTTCTCCTCCTCGCGCGGCGAATCTGCAACCGCAGCCGCGGCATCCAGAAAATCCGCCGCCTTCTCAAATCGGTCGAAGCTCATCATGTGCAGACGCTCCACCTGCCAGCGATGCGCTTCCGGCCAGTTCTTCCGATGCGCCCAACCCGCACGCATCGCCGCCTCGATCTCCGGATCGCCGCCGGCAAAGCGCTTCCGCTGCTCCTTCCATCGCGCCACGAGCGCCTGGGCTATCTGCGACGCCGGGTCTTCGACCAGCGCCGCTTCAATGTCGCGGAACAGCTCGACGCGTTCTTTCCATTGCGCCGTATGCTCTTCACCCGGCTGCCGGCGCAGTTCGAGCAGGCGTGACCATGCCTGCTCGCTGAAGCGCGGCTTGCTCCAGAGGAGAACCGCCTCCTTAACAAATCGATCGACCTCTTCCATTCGCAGTTCCGCCGCCCGTTCTTTGATCGCCGCGGGCCACTGGGCGCGGTCCATCCACGCTTGTGGGGAATCCGTCAGCGCTTCCGGATCGCCTTCATGGCCACGTCGCGCCAGCTCATACCAGCGCGCCCCCAGTGCCTGCGCCTTCTGCGATGCCAGGTCTTCCCCGAGCAATTCCCCGGCATCTCGATAGAAATCCAGCCATTCGCGCGACGGACCTTCTTCGTAATACCGCCTGTGCTTTTCCCACGTCTCCTCGCTGTAATACTTCTTCATCACGGTCACGCCGTCGGACATGTCGATCACCTCGATGATGTTTTTGAGCACCGTCAGATCCGCCGTTTCCCCGGACGCGATCGCTGCCTCGGCCGATCGAATCGCCCGGATCGCCTTTCCCAGAAGCTCGTGCCGCTCTTCCAGCGCCTCGCGCTGCAGCCGCAGGGTGTCCGGCAGTTTGAGCGCCGGACGCTTCAGCACCGCCCCGATCTCCTTCAGCGAAAGCCCGAGGAACTTGAGCGCGACGATCTGTTCGAGCGTCTCGAGGTCGCGTTCACGATATACCCGGTAACCCGCCTGCGTCCGGTCCGGACGCAGCAATCCCAACCGGTCGTAATGATGCAGCGCCTTGACCGTTACGCCCGCCAGCTTCGCGAACTCGCGGATTCTGTAATGCGTACTCAATCCACATGGTGATCCATGACCAAAGGTCAGAGTCAACCGAAATTTTGGGGACCTCGCAGGGCGCGCAAAACGATGGCCCGCACGACAGCTTTATACTGGTATTTCCCCCATGCGAAGTCTCCGTTGGCTCCTGCTGGTGGCGATGGTCTTGATCGCGGCCGCCGTCTTCGCGATTTATCGGGTCCAGCGAGCCACGAGTCAGAGGCAGCGCCGTCCCATTCCCGATTCGATCCCGCTCGACACAAAAACCCTGGCGCGCGACTACGAGTGGGGCCAAAGCGCCAACGGCATGCCACACGTGAAAGTAATCGCGAAGCAGCAGAAGCAGTCCGCCGACGGCTCGAAGTTCGAGCTGCAGGATATCGAGCTGCAGATCTACCAGAAGAACGGGCTCCACTACGACCGCGTCAAGAGCGCCTACGCCGAGCTCACGACCGGCGATCACAAGCTCTACTCGCCCGGCGACGCCACGATTACGCTGGACGTTCCCGCCAAAGGCGATCCGCCCCACCAGCTCACCTCGATCACGACTTCAGGAATCAACTTCGACAGCGAGAGCGGGCAGGCCGTCACCGACAAGCACGTCTCCTTCACGTTCGCGGAAGGCGACGGGACCTGCACCGGCGCCAGTTATGATCCGACGAATCACAACCTCAGCCTCAACGGCAACGTTGTCGTCAACCTCAACGGCAAAGGCCCGAACGCCAAACCCATGAAGGTCGAAGCGGGGCAGCTTGTGTGGAATGAGATGTCGGGCAATCTCCTGTTGCTGCCGTGGTCGAGGATGACCCGCGATCAGAATGTTATCGACGCGGCGCAGAGCACAGTCATGCTGAAAGGGCACAACGTCGACTGGATCGACGCCATTCAGGGCCGTGGCTCCGATAAACAGCCGGGCAAGCAGATCGAGTATTCCGCCGACACGCTGCACGTCAAATACAACGAGAGTCACCAGATCGACGAAATGACCGGTACGGGCAACGCGAAGCTCATCTCGCATGGCGCCGGCTCCAACACGACGATGACCGGCAACGCCGTCGACCTCCACTTCGTTCAGGACGATGACAAAGCCGTTCTCACTTCGGCCGTCGCAACCGGCAACGGAGTGCTCGAATCGAAGCCGGTGGCCGATCCCAAAGGCGACACGCCGGATACGAAGATCATCAAGTCCGACAACCTCAGCCTGCAGATGAAGCCCGGCGGCAAAGACCTCGATCGCGTCGAGACCCATTCCCCCGGCTCGCTCGAATTTCTGCCCAACCAGAACGCGCGCCACCGCCGCATTCTAAAGGCGGACACAATGGTGGTCGGCTACGGCCCGCGTAACGAGGTGCAGTCGTTCCACGCAACTGGCGCATCGGGGGCGAATACCGAAACGTATCCGTCCGAAGAAGATCGGCAGAAGAAAAGGCCGAATCTCGCCACCGCCACAACCAGCAGCAAAATCGTCGACGCGTCCTTCGATGAAAAAGGCCAGCTCGAAAAGATGAAGCAGGCCGGCAGCTTTCGCTACGTGGACGGCGACCGCAAAGCGCAGGCCGACTCCGCCACGCTGGAGAATGACAGCAACGTGATGGATCTCGAGAAGAACGCGCGCATTTCCGACGCATCCGGTTCCACCGCCGCCGATACCATCAGGCTCGACCAGGCGACCGGCGACTTCGACGCCAAAGGCCATGTATCGACGACTCGACTTCCCGAGGCCAAAAGCGAATCGGCAATGCTCGACAAAAACGAAGCCACGCTCGGCACGGCGGACCACGTGACATCCGCCAATCGCAACCATGTGATTCACTACGCCGGAAATGCCGTCGTCTGGCAGACTTCCAACCGGATTCAGGCTGACCGCATCGACATCGACCGCGACAAAAAATCGCTGATCGCCGACGGCAAAGTCGTCACGCAATTTGAAGACACGCCGAAAGCGGACGCGCCCCAGCCGAAACCCGCGCAGCCCACATTCACGATCGTCAAGTCGCAGCACATGATCTATACCGATCCCGACCGGCTCGCCAACTATTCCGGCGGCGTCGACTTCTGGCGCCCCACTCTCACGGTCAAGAGCAACACACTGAAGGCGTACCTCAACGAGCAGGATTCCGACGCCGATTCGCGCATCAACCACGCGCTCAGCGACGGTAAGGTTGAGATCGTGCAGTTCGCCGCCGACCGCCGTCGCATCGGCCACAGCGAGCATGCCGAATACTATACGGAAGAGGGGCGCGTGATGTTGATCGGCGGCGATCCGAAACTCGACGACACCAAACGGGGTAATACCAGAGGGGACAAACTGACCTGGTACACCGACGACGAGCGGCTCGTCGTGGAAGGCGCCCCGCAGCAAAAGGGCCAGACGCACATTCGAAAAAAATCGTGACGCAGACGCTCGAGACCGTTGAGATTTCCAAGTCGTACCACGGCCGCCGGGTCGTCGACGATGTGTCGGTGCACGTGAGCCGGGGCGAGATCGTTGGCCTGCTCGGGCCAAACGGCGCGGGTAAGACCACATCGTTCTACATGGTCGTCGGGCTGATCAGCCCGGATTCCGGCAAGGTGCTCCTCGACGGCATGGACCTCACCAACATGCCGATGTTCAAGCGGGCGCAACAGGGCATCAGCTATCTGCCGCAGGAGGCTTCGGTCTTCCGCAAGCTGACAGTGCAGGAGAACCTGATGGCCATTCTGCAAACACGCCGCCTGTCTGGCCGCGCGCGCCAGGACAAGATGAACAGTCTGATCGAGCAGATGGGCCTCGGGACCGTGCGTCGCAGCAAGGGATTCCAGCTCTCGGGAGGCGAGCGCCGCCGCGTCGAGATCGCCCGGTCGCTCGCCATCGAGCCGAGCTTTCTGCTGCTCGACGAGCCGTTCTCGGGCATCGATCCGATTCAGGTGCTCGAGCTGCAGCGCATCATCCTCGATCTGAAGCGTGACGGACTCGGGATTCTGGTGACGGACCACAACGTTCGCGAGACGCTCAGTGTCACGGACCGCGCTTACATCATCAATGCGGGGAAGATCTTCCGCACGGGCACCCCGGATACGCTTTCGCGCGACACGGAAGTCAAGAGGGTGTACCTGGGCGAGACCTTCACTTTCAACTGGCCGCAGTAACAAGCGCCGGCAGGATTGCCTGCGCGGCGGGCACGATTGCCCGCGCCACAGCCTTCCCGGTCAATTCTCAATCGGCTTTCGCAGCGCCGAATCGACCACGAGGACCTCAACCGTTCCCTTCTGCTTCTCCAGTTTCAGCCCCAGTTGCTCCTGGATCGCGGTGAACAGCGACGGCTCCGGATATCCGTCCGCGCCACTCTCCGGCTTCCACTCCAGCGTGAAATCGAACGTCCCGATCAGGCCCGTGCGATCGACTACCGGACGCCCGAGTTGAAACGCCGCGCTGGCCAGCCGGTCCGCCAATGCCTGCACCGGGACTCCGCGCCCGGTGAGCCGTTCCGCGCTCAGGCCGATGGTTCCCTGCTTTTCCGGCGCGGACTCGATCAGCTTCGACCCGCTCTTATCAACGGTCAGCGCGTATACCGTGAGTTCGCGGGACTCGCGGTGTACTTTCAACTGGAACCGCTCGGCCAGAAGGTTTTGGAACATCGCCCGCGCCTGGACTTCCGACGTATTGGGTGGAAATTTCGCGAGGATATCGAAGCGAGCGTCCCGCAGCCAGTCCGGCGCGGAGATGGCGTCTTCGCGGTCTTCCTGGATATCATATGCCAGCGCGATGCACTTGCGCAGCGGGGCATTCGAGATTGTGAGTAGCCCGGGCGCGAACCGCACGGAGGACCGTTCCGACCTGCCGTCGCTCGCCTTAACCGATGCGGCATCGAACGTGGGTTGGGGCTGCGCGTACAAAGCCGCGGCCGCAAGAATGAGTGCTACCGGAGTGGTTTTCATTGGCGCCTCGTTTACGTGCTGCCGTAACAACGCACGAAACGAGGCCGAGGTTCACAAAAATTGCAGGCACGCCGGCCCGATAGCCCGCGCTGTTTGTTACGCCGCCCCCGCAACCGCGGCGCGGACCACGGCGGGCTGCGCGAACACGTAAAACCGGAAATACGGTCGATGCCCGCCCGGTGACCACCGGGCCACTTTCCACTCGGCCTTCAGATATCGCGCGTCGCCTTTCGGAAGGATCAGTTGATAAGTCCCGCAATACGACTTCGGCGCGAAGCTCACGGTCGGTCGTGGACTCCAGGTCAGCCCGTCCGCCGAGCCATGAATCGCGATTCCGATGCTTTCCTGTTCGACCGCGTGAGTGATCCCAAAGGTCAGGAGGAGATTCTGCCCGGCGTGCTCCCGCATGTCGAACACAGCGCTCTCACCCGATTCACGGACTGTAATTTCCTCAACAAAGAAGAGCGGTAACACTTGCAGGTCCTCCTTTACGACAGAGGGCGATTCGAAACGCCGCGCCCCGGTATGGTGCTTACGGCTTCCGGAGAGTGGCCAGTTTGGATCCCGCTAGCGCCAGCGTCTCATAATTTTTACAGAAACAAAAACGCATTTGTGAGGAACCTGACGCCCGGTCGAAGTAAAAACTGGACCCGGGCACGCCAGCCACCCCGACGTGCTCGACCACGTGCCGGGCGAACAAATAATCGTCCCTGACATCGAAAGTTGATATGTCCGTCATCACATAGTAAGCGCCATTGGGGACGTAGCAGCGGAAGCCCGCATTCGTCAGCATGTCGAGGGCTGCCTGGCGGCGCCCGGCATAGACGCTGGCGAGATTATTGAAATAATCCTGCTGCTCATTGAGCGCCATGGCGCCGGCATGTTGCAGCGGCGTTGCGGCGTTTACGGTCAGGAAATCGTGGACTTTGCGGATCGTAGTCGTCAGTTCGGGAGCCGCGATCGCCCAACCTACGCGCCATCCGGTGACCGAGAAAGTCTTGCTGAGGCTATTGACCAGCACGGTACGGTCCCGCATGCCGGGCAGCGTGATCAGCGGGATGTGCTCGCCCCCGTCATAAATGATGTGCTCATAGATCTCATCGGTGATCGCAATCGCATCGAACTCCTGACAGAGTGATGCGATCGCCATGAGTTCCTCGCGCGTGAAGACTTTGCCGGTGGGGTTGTGCGGCGTGTTGACGATGATGGCCTTCGTGCGCGATGAGAAAGCGCGCCGCAACTCGTCGGGATCGAACCGCCAGTCCGGCGCCTGCAGCCGCACGAGCCTGCGCTGGGCGCCGCAGAGCAGCGTATCCGGATGGTAGCTCTCATAGAACGGCTCGAAAACGATCACTTCGTCGCCGGGATTGGTGGTCGCGAGCAGCGAAGCCGCCATGCCCTCGGTCGCTCCGCAGGTGACGGTGATTTCGCGCTCCGGATCGACTTCGAGCCCGTAGGTGCGCAGGTATTTGGCGGCGATGGCGTCGCGGAAGAACTTCGTTCCCCAGGTGATTGAGTACTGGTTGTGATCGGCTTCAATAGCGCGGATGGCGGCTTCCTTGAGATCTATGGGCGCCGCGAAATCGGGAAATCCCTGGGCGAGATTCACGGCGCCATGCTGGATCGCGAGGCGCGTCATCTCGCGGATTACGGATTCGGTGAAATTGGCGGTGCGGTCGCTCTGAAAGCTTCTGCGCGCCGGAACGGGTATTGCCATGTTCTAAATAAATCCCCAAAAAATCACGTCGAAGCCATGTGGGGCAGGATGGCATCCCGCGGCCGGGCACATTGAGCAAAGCCAATCGGCCTCTACGATCCCCGTATACCGGCCAGACCGATCAGCAATCGGCCGCAGATTACCAATCTGCCCCACAAACGGCTCCTGCGTTGTCGTTCCGCAATGGACTCGCTGGGACATGGACTCAATCTAGGCGGGCTCGTGCTTTTTCCGTGTCGTGGAATGGCGCGAGGCAACCGATTTTTTTGCTTTCGCAGCCGCCACGACTTTCTTCGCGGGCGGCTTTGTCACGGCCGGCGGCTTCAATAAACTCGCCAGTTGCACGGGGGGCAGCGTCTTGCCGAGATAAATCTCGCGATAGATATCCGCATTGCGCAGCACGGCCTGCACGTATTCGCG
>DASZLP010000277.1:0-4661 GCA_035552355.1 Bryobacteraceae bacterium
ATGGGCGAACTCCGACCGGTTCGACATTGAAGCGCGCGCCGAGGGGAATCCCTCCGAAGCGGAACTCAAGCTTATGCTCCAAAGCCTGCTCGAAGATCGGTTCAAACTCCAGGTTCACCGCGAGATGCGCGATCTGCCGGCATTCAACCTCGTCGCCGCGAAGGGCGGCGTCAAGGTGAAGCTATCGCAGGAGGGAAGCTGCGTCGTCATAGATCCTTTCAATCCCCCGCCCACGCCTCCGGCAGGCCCGCCCGGGCAACCGCACTGCGGCAACAATCTGATCTCGGCGAACGGACTGAAAACGGACTGGACAGCGGTAAACATCGACATGGCGGGTGTGGCGGGCGCGCTGACGGCCATCACGCGCCGCCGCGTCATCGACAAGA
Organism: Bryobacteraceae bacterium; assembly: GCA_035552355.1. Lineage (GTDB taxonomy): Bacteria > Acidobacteriota > Terriglobia > Bryobacterales > Bryobacteraceae > BOG-234. Next base: position 387 of record DASZLP010000277.1, read on the forward strand.
CCGGTTTCAATGGAAATTTCGATCTCCACCTGCAGTGGACGAACGACCCCGCGATCTCCGACGCCGCCGGCGATGACACCGGTCCGTCTTTCTTCACGATTCTGCAGGACGAGCTCGGCCTGAAGCTGGAACCCACCAAAACCGCCGCCGAAGTTCTCGTAATCGACCACGTCGAGCGACCCGATGCCAACTGAATCAAAGGAGCTCCTCGCCGTCGGAATGCTCGGCTCCGGCTCGCGCACCGGCGATCGCATAGAATCGCTCCTTCGCGGACGCTCGTCCTCGCCAGTCGCCTCTCTCGAGCGCGTCTCGGTCGGCGTCGCGATGCTGATCGTTCTCGCGATGACGGCGGCACGCTTTCCCAACTGGATCGCCTTCGCCCAAACCTCGCGGCCACAATTCGAAGTGACTTCAGTAAAAACCAACACGGCGTGCGACGCCGACGCCGAAACCGAAAAGTTTTCCGCGGGCCGGCTAACCGTCACCTGCATCAAACTGTCGAACCTTATTCAGGCGGCCTGGTCGCGGTTCGCCGACGGCAAAAGCGGAGGCGGCCCGCGGCTCGACATCGTCGGCGCGCCCGCATGGATGCAGTCGAGCCGCTTCGATATATCGGCAACGGCGCGAGGCGATACACCTATGGAGGAAATGTTCGGCCCCATGCTGCGGACTCTCCTTGAAGAACGGTTTCATCTGCAAATCCACCGCGAAATCAGAGAGCTCCCGGTCTACGCCCTCACAGCTCTCAAGTCCGGACCCAAACTCAAAGCCTGGCAGGAAGGCGACTGCGCCCCGGTCGACCTCAAACATTCGAACGATCCCTCACCAAACTTCTGTGGCATGAGAGCGCGCGCCGACGGACTGCACGTCGTCGACGAAGCCCGCGGCATGACCATGACCGAGATCGCCGAACGCATGCTTGCCAACCGGCTCGACCGTCCCGTAATCGACCGCACCGGTCTTGCAGGCCGCTTCAACGCTCATCTCGAATTCGATCGCGACAGCGCGGCGAGCGCCGGCCTTTCCATCTTCACCGCCGTCGAGGACCAGCTCGGCATAAAACTCGAAGCGTCGACCGGCCCCGTCCCCATCCTGGTTATCGACCACCTGGAGCATCCCGATGCCAACTGAATGGTGGCGCAGGCTTCAGCCTGTGAAGAACTTCCACGCACTCCTCGCCGTCCGCCGGCTGTGTAGCGGTTCCCGCATCGGCGCGGCAGTTCTGGGCGTTCTGGCGATAGCCGGCGCGCGGATTCCCAACTGGATCGCCTTCGCCCAGACCCCGCGCCCAGCTTTCGAAATCGCCTCTATCAAGCCCGGCACTCCCGACGACCCGCTGCGCTTCCGCCTCGAGCCCGGCGGACGCTACCTCGTTTCCGGCGCCTCGCTGCGCACCCTGATCGCCGACGCATACGACATCCGCGAATATCAAGTCTCCGGCGTTCCCGCGTGGGGTAAGTCCGGCAGGTTCAGTATCGAAGCGAAGACCAGCGCCCCGATTCCGCCGTGGCCCGAGAGCAACAAACTGCTCGCACAGATGGTGCAATCGCTGCTGGAAGACCGCTTCAGGCTGGCCGTCCACCGCGAAACGCGTCAGGACACTATTTACAACCTCGTCGTCGCAAAAAGCGGCTTCAAACTGAAGACCGCGAGCCCCGACGCACCGGCCGGTTTTGAAATGGAGCCTGGCCGCATCCACAGCCTTGCCGTGCCGCTCGAATATCTCGCCGGCAGTCTTGCCAACGTCCTCGAGCGCCCCGTGTACGACAAAACCGGAATCGCCGGCAAGTACGACTACTGGCTCACTTATACGCCGGATGATGCACCTGCGCCTGACCCGGCTGTTCCTTCGATCTTCACGGCGGTCGAACAGCAACTGGGCCTCAGGCTGGAATCGGCGAAGGGGCCGGTCGAGACCGTCGTCATCGATCATGTGGAGCAACTAAATGCGAACTGAATCGAACGAATGGCGCGACAGGCTTCCGCAGTTCGGCAACCTGCGGCCGGGCACATTGAGCAAAGCCGATCGGCCCGGACTGTTGTAAATCACCGGACTGCAATGTCGGTTCACAAAACTATTCACTTCGTATTTTCAACAATATCTCCCAAATTTTCGCGAGCATGTTTGACAACGTGGGCTACCCTCAAGCCGGGAGAACCAACACTCATGAATCCAGCAGGAGTGCCACCGCTCCGGGAACAATCTCCGGCCGCGGTGAGTCCATTTCTCATGACGAATGCGGTCGTTTGCCCCGCGCTGACGATTGTCCTGTCTCTCGGCACGCCTTCGTTTGCGCAGGCTCCTGCGTTCGAAGTAGCTTCGATCAAGCCGAACATCACGGGCGCGCGTTCCACGTTTGGGTTCGGCGGCGGTGGACGGTTCACCGCCACCAATATGACTTTGAAAGGGCTGATGCAGTTCGCCTGGAACCTCCGCGACTATCAGATTTCAGGCGGACCGGCCTGGGCGGGCTCCGAAGGCTTCGATATTGTCGCGGCGCCGAGTGGCCGCTTCAATCTGACGCCCGGCGCCATCGATACCGGCAGGGAGATGCTGCGGAGTCTGCTGGTCGATCATTTCAGGCTGATGATCCGGCGCGACACGAAAGAACTCCCCATTTACGCACTCATGGTGGCGAAGGATGGGTCCAAAATAAGCGCGGTGGAAAAACCGGAACATCCCGCCGATATGCGCGTCCGCGGCGGCGCTGGTGAATTTATCGCCCAAAAGATGAATATGAACGTATTCACCCAGCAGGCCCTTCGCGATATCGTCGGGCGACCCGTCGTCGATAAGACCGGACTCACCGGCTACTACGATTTCAAGCTGGAATGGGCGCCCGACCAGACAGCCCAACCGGCCGCCGACGATCGGCCGGATATTTTCACCGCCCTGCGGGAACAACTGGGCCTCCGGCTCGATGCAGAGAAAGGTCCCGTGGACATTCTTGCCATCGTCAGTGCGGAAATACCTTCGAATCTGGACCCTCAATGACCCCTCCGCTCAACCTGTGCCAGTCGCCGGACCAGCTATGTTAACCATTGAGAAATATGGCATTTCCGCGAAAATGGCTCCGTTTGTTCAACGCAACAAAATACGCGCCCGGAGCGGGCGAGATCTGCCACACGCGGACCCCGCCGGCAACACCGAAATGACGCGCCGCGACGGCAGCTTTATCTTCCGCAGCCCTTCCATGCCACAGTTTGCTGGCGATCCCCCAGGTCTCGCCCGAGTGGTCGGTCCCGTGCTCGACCGCACCCGCGTCCCCGGGGACTTTCTAATGCCACCCTTTCCCACCTCCTGTAGCTCAAGCCTGTGGCGCGGACGCTCGCGCCCGCCGCGCCCGGCATCCCCTTCAGGGGCGCCGGCTCGGCATTCGTGCCGGCGCCTGGCCGTTTTTTCGGAACCTTCGGTCCTCAAGGCAGTAATCCGGTGTGAGGACCACATGTCTCCCACCCGCCATCTCGCCCTTACCGCGTTGATTCTGAGCGGCGTCGCGCCTTCCTGTCTGCGCGCCCAACAGACATTCGAAGTCGCGTCGCTCAAACTGAACAACTCCGGGACCACATCGATGAAATTCCCCGTCCCCTTCGGAGGCAGGTTCAACGGCACGAATCTCACGCTGCGAACCCTCATCTCGTTCGCATGGGGCGTGCAGGGCTTTCAAATCCTCAACGCGCCATCGTGGCTGAATTCCGACCGTTACGACATTATGGCGAAAGCCGCCGAGACGAACCTCACCCTCGACCAATACCACCAGATGGTGCAGGCGCTGCTCGTCGATCGTTTCCGGCTCGCCGTCCATCGCGAGACGAAGGAAGTGCCGATCTACACCATCGCGCCGGCGAAAAACGGCGGAAAGCTCGAAGAATCGCGCCCCGGAAGCTGCGTCGAGTCCGGCGCGCCATCCCCTCCGCCGGGTGAGCCCGCGCCGGTTGTCTGCGGGACCTTCTTCACCGGCCCCGCTTCGCTCGACGTCCGCCGCATGCGGATGTCTCAGATCGCGAGCACCCTCTCGATCGTGCTGGCGCGCCCGGTGGTAGATAAAACCGGCTTCACCGGAACCTACGACTTCCACATCGAATTCTCACCGGATGGAGCCGGCCTCACGCCGGGCGTCCGGCCAAGCCTCGAAGCGGCGCCGGATAACGCACAGGACGATACCCTGCCCTCTATTTTCACGGTTCTCCAAAAACAGCTCGGACTAAAGCTCGAATCGGCGAAAGGACCCTCCGAAGTCCTCGTCATCGACCATGCCGAGCGAATTCCCACTA
>DASZLP010000278.1:0-9700 GCA_035552355.1 Bryobacteraceae bacterium
GTCATTGTGGGTTTCGCGCGCATGAACCGCATTCTCGAAATCGACATCGAAAATGAGCGCGCTGTTCTGCAGCCCGGCGTCGTCAATCTGGATATCACGCTCGCGGTCCAGACGCGCGGATATTTCTACGCGCCCGATCCATCGAGCCAGCGCGCCTGTACCATCGGCGGCAACGTAGCGGAAAACTCCGGCGGGCCCCACACGCTTGCGTACGGCGTGACCACCAATCACGTGCTTGGGCTTGAATTCGTGATGCCGGATGGGACGATCCACTCGACCGGCGGCAAGGAGCTCGATTCAGCGGGCTACGACCTGACGGGCCTGCTCACCGGCTCGGAAGGCACCATGGCGCTGGTGACGAAGATCGTCGTTCGCCTCATGCGTCAGCCCGAAAAGGTGAAGACGATTCTCGCGGTGTACAATTCGCCTTCCGACTGCGCCGATACCGTGGCTGAGATTACCGCCTGCGCGATCACGCCCGTTGCTGTCGAGATGCTCGATGGCGAGATGCTGCGCATGGTCGAACTCGCCACCGGGGCGGGGTATCCTCTCGATGCGGCCGCCGTCCTGCTCATCGAGCTGGAAGGACTCGTCGAAGGCGTCGAGGAGCAGACCGCGCAGATCAAGGAAGTCTGCGAGCGCTGCGGGGCGCGCGAGTTCCGGGTCGCGCAGTCGGTCGAAGAGCGCGAACTGCTCTGGAAAGGCCGCAAGAACGCTTTCGGGGCGGTGGGCCGGGTGAGTCCGTCGTATTACGTGCAGGATGGCGTGGTGCCGCGTACGCAGGTCGCGCCCACGCTTCGGTACATCGCGGAAGTCGCGGACCGGCATGGGCTCCGCATCAGTAACATCTTTCATGCCGGCGACGGAAATCTGCACCCGATCATCCTGTTCAACTCGCACATCCCCGAAGAACTGGAACGCGCAAAGGCGGCTGGGGAGGATATTCTGCGCTACTGCATTTCAGTCGGCGGCTCCATCACCGGCGAGCACGGTGTCGGCATGGAGAAGAACGAGTTGATGGACCGCCTGTTCCCGGCCGATACGCTCGATTACATCGGCCGCTTCAAGACGCTGTTCGACCCGGCGCAGCTTTTGAATCCCGGCAAAGTTCTGCCGACGGGGCGAGGATGCCTGGAAATCCGGCAGGCCCCACTGACCCGCCGCAACACGGTGTAATGGCCACGCTCTTCACCCCACGTTGAAGCCAGCCGGCCGAATCCAGAAGCTCTCCCGCCAGCTTTCCCCGGACGCGATCGTCTGCAGACCCGCGTACTTTCCCTCATGCGCCAGATTAATCCCGTTCGTAACCGCCGACATCGGTTCGAAGCAGATGTAGTTCTCGCCAGGCGGCGCATAGACGATGGCAACCGTGTAACGCGGCCCGAAAGCAACTTCAATCTTCCTGCCGCCGCCCTCAACTGAAAACACGGCCCGTTCGTCCTCCCCGCGTGTGAGATCCGTAAATCCCGTGTCGAAGCGGTGGTCCTCCAAAGAAACCTGCTCGGGGAAACTGACGGGAATCGTCAAGCCGGTAGCGACAAACCGCTCGTCCATTTCCACGCAGCTGCGGACCGGCAGATGCGCGGTAGCCGCTTCGGGCAATTGAAAGTAGGGATGGAAACCCACCGCAATCGGCATCGGAAGCGCGCCGAGGTTCGTCACCATAATGCTGACTTCGAGGGTTCCATCGGCCAGCCGGTGCGTCATCTCGTATTCGTGGGCGAAAGGCCAGTTGGTGACGAGGTCGGGGTATTTCCAGAATTCCAGACGGCTGGTCACGGAAGCCGACGCTGCGTCCGCACCAATGTCGACGACTCGCCAGTACGGCGACGAAATCAGCATCCCGTGAATAGGAATGCCGTTCTGATCGAGACGAAGCGAGCCCGATTCCGGATTGAACGGGTAATGGCGTCCATTGACGTAAAATCCCCCGGGCATTCGGTTGCCCCAGGGGGCGAGAAACGGAATCCCGCTCAGATGGCGATCGCCGATTAACTCTGAAGGGCCTCCGTGGGGGAAGTACAAAATGTTCTTCCCGCCGGCGAGCATTTCATACGCGCGGTTCCCGATCGAAGGAGCGATCGCGACCTCGATATCGTTGAGCACATCGGCGAGCCGGACGATTGCGATTCCGCGATCCTCAACCTGCTCTGCCGTGTAAACACGTGCACGCATAAACCCTCCGCTCGACGCTCAGCCCTTATATTAGAAGTAGAGCCATGTGGAAAGCCGCCTCCGTGCTGTTTGCTTTGGCCGCACCTCTCCTCGCCGCCACTAACTGGGTGGATGACGGCAACGAAGCTTTTTACAATCTCGACTACGACCGCTCCCTCGCATCCTACGAGAAAGCGCTCGCGGTCAGCCCGGAGAGTCCGAATGATGCCGTCCTCCATAACCACGTTGCCCACGCGCTGCTTTACCGCGAGATGTTCCGCGATGGCGCGCTCGAAAGCGAACTGGTCAGCGGCAATAATTCGTTCATCCGGCGCCTGAAGCTCGAACCGGCCCCGGAAGTCGAGAAACGGTTCTTCTCCGAGATCGATCGGGCCATAGAACTCAGTCAGGCGTGCATCGCGAAAAACCCGCGGGACACGGCTGCGCTGCACGCCCTGAGCGTCTCTTACGCGCTTCGCGCCAACTACGGATTCCTCGTGCGCAAGAGTTGGCGGGCGTCGCTCTACGACTCGAGCCAGGCGCGCAAGTACGATAGTCAGGTCACCGAGCTCGAGCCCGATAACTACGACGCCCGGCTGCTGCAGGGCGGCTACGACTACATCGTCGGCAGTCTTTCGTGGTCGTTGCGCGCGCTCGGATCCATCGCCGGCTTTCACGGCGACAAACAGCGCGGCCTGCACACTATCGAAGAAGTCGCGGCCAAAGGCAAAGAGAACCGCGTCGATGCCGAGATTGTCCTGTGTGCTCTTTATCGCAGGGAAGGTCAGCCGCTGCGTGCCATTCCGCTCGTTACGAAATTGATCGATCGCTATCCGCGGAACTATCTGCTGCGGTTCGAACTCGCCCAGATGTACGGAGCGACGGGAAATCGCGCGCTCGCGCTCAATACGCTCCGTGACATTGCAAAGCTGAAGCAGGAAAATGCTCCCGGCTACGACCGCATTCCGTGGGAAAAGGTTTACTACGAGACCGGCAACCTGCAGTTCTGGTTCGACGACTTCGATCACGCGATGGCGAATCTGAAGAAGGTAACGGCGAGCGAGGCGCAGCTGCGGGAACTCGATCTGAATACCGGCGTGCTCGCGCTCATGCGCCAGGGGCAGATCTACGATCTGGAGAATCATCACAAACTGGCCGTTCAGGCTTATCGGGAAGCCGTCAGGTTCGCGCCTCAGGCGGACGCGGCGAAAGAGTCGCAGCACTATATCAATTCGCCGTATACACGCCGTCTGCAGCAGCGGCAGGAACGCGGATAGCGGTCCCGCATCACAGCCACCCCGCGGATGGAACGAGCCCGGCAGATCGCAATCCTCGGGATGCTCGTCAGCGGGCTGCTGGCGATTCTCAAGATCACGGTCGGTATCCTCGCTCACTCTGCGGCCGTAAGCGCCGACGGTTTCGAATCGGCAACCGACGTTTTCACTTCGGGACTCGTGCTGGTCGGATTGGTACTCGCCGCGCGTCCCGCCGACGAAAATCATCCCTATGGTCATGGGCGCGTCGAGATCCTCACCGGCCTTTTGCTGGGAGGCATCCTCGTTTGTGCGGGCGCTGGCATCTCATGGCACGGGTGGACGGGCGCCGCGGATGAGACGCACGTTCCCGCGTCCTATGCCGTATGGCCGCTGGTGATTTCGATCGGAGTCAAGAGTTGTCTGCTGCTGGTCAAATTCCGCCATGGGCGACAAATCGGCAGTTCGTCATTGGTGGCGGACGCGGCTAACGACGCGATGGACATGCTTTCGGGCTTCGTGGCTCTTCTGGCGCTGTCTTTGACGCTGAGAAATCCCACACGCTTTTTGCGCGCCGATCATTATGGCGCGGCCATCGTCGGCTTAATCGTTATCGGGACCGGTATACGAGTGATGTACGAGTCCTCAATGCACCTGATGGACACCATGCCCGATGAACGGTCGATGGCACGCATCCGCCAGGTGGCGCTGAGTGTCAGGGATGTGGCTGGCGTCGAGAAGTGCTTCGCGAGGAAGACCGGCTTCAAATATCACGTGGACCTTCATCTTGAGGTTGATCCCGAGATTACGGTGCGGGCGTCGCATGAAATTGCCACGCGGGTAAGGGACAAAATCCGGGGTGAGCTTCCCTGGGTGGCTGATGTGCTGGTGCACGTAGAGCCTTACCCCGGCAATTAGGAGATCCAAGTGGGGCAAAATCTGCCCCACATGGTTTCCTGTGGGACGGACAATCGATATTCTGTCGTCCGCCCTTGGACATCGCCTGATTAAAACCTGTTCTTCTGGGTTTTCGCGTTCGCTGTCCGCGAAGGCTCAAACCGCGGAATCGCCGCGCCCATGCCCGCCGCCATAGGCAAAGCCGGCATATCCGTCATCTGAATCATCGCGTACGTCGGCATATCTTCGGCGTCTTTGATGAAATCCAGACAGGCTTCCGCCGAATCATAATCCACGCGCAGGAGATCGCCGCCGCGCACCTGTCCGGACGCTATCAGATTCGAAAGCGGCTGCACGATCGTGCGCTCGATCGCGCGCTTCAGATGCCGCGCGCCATACTTCATATCCGTGCCTTCGCGAAGCAGATACCCACGCGCCTCGGCAGTTACGTTCATCACGAAAGGCGTGGTGTCGGGGGAGTTGAAGATCCTCTGCTGCAGAAGATTCAGCTCGATCGAAAGGATGCGTCCGAGTTCTTCACTACCGAGCGACTTGAATACGACCACCTTGTCGATGCGATTCATGAACTCGGGAGTGAACTTGCGGCGGGCCGCTTCCAGGCCGGCTCGGGTCACCTTCGCATTGAGGTCTTCGTCGACTTCACCTGCGAGAGCCTTTCGTTCCATATCGGATGCGGCGAATCCCAAATTGGGTCTCATTATGGAATTCATCTCCGAAGCGCCGAGGTTGCTTGTCATGAAGATCAGCGCGCGGGAGAAATCGACGCGCCGGTTATCGCCGAGCGTCAATGTTCCTTTGTCGAGCACGCCGAGCAGAAGGTTCCAAAGAGCGTCGCTGGCTTTTTCGATTTCATCGAAGAGAACGAAGCTGATCTTCACCTTGTCGGTGTGATATTGGTTCAGCACTTCCTGGCTCAGCAACGGGTGCGTTTCGCGATGGCCGAGATATCCGGGAGGCGAGCCGATCAGCTTGGCAATTTCGTGGCTATGCTGGAACTCCGCGCAATCGATCTTCAACACCGACCGTGCATCGCCAACGAGCGATTCGGCGAGGGCCTCCACCAGCCGGGTCTTTCCGGTGCCCGTCGGGCCGAGGAACAGAAGATTTCCAATCGGACGTCCCGGGCTCGTCATGCCCGCGAGGTACGTTTGATAGATGTTGACAATTTGATCGACAGCGTCGTCCTGCCCGACAACGAGCTTCTTCAAATCGTTGTGCAGTTTTTCCGCGTCGTTCCCCGTCTGCGAGGGATCTAATTTTCTATTCAGCCGAACCATTTTCTCTTCCTCCCACCTTGTTTCCACGCCCTGTTAAGAGCACGCGCCCTGCCAAATTACTTTTGGCTTTCTTTTCACGTATTTTCCGCAGATTTTTTCGCGCGCGAGGGACCTGCGGGCTGCGCGCTTTGCGGCGGACGCGAGGGTCGAACCTCCACCTGGCTGATGGTGGTTCGGCGGGGCATCCGCAACACACTCAACACGATGTCGGCGATGTCTTCGGGAGCGATCTTCCACGTGCTTCGCTCGCCACCTTTTGAACCGCCGAATTTTGAACCGCCGAATTCGGTGTCGACACTACCCGGCATAACCGTCATGACGCGAATGCCATCGTTGCGATGATCGAGCATCGTCGCCTCGGAAAATCCGTTCAGACCGAACTTGGATGCATTGTAAGCAGCGCCGCCCGCAAACGGATTCTTCCCGGCCAGTGAGCTGATGTTCACAATGTCTCCATTTCCGTTCTGCCGGAATATCGGCAGAATCTCGTGGCAGCAATAGTAGGCGCCGGTCAGATTCAGGCCGATTACGCGCTGCCAGTCGTCAGGCGTGAGGTCGGCCGCGCTGTGGAACACACCCACGCCGGCGTTGTTTACAAGAATGTCGATCGTCCCGAAGCGGTCTTTCGTTGAGGCAACGAGGCGCCGCACATCCTCGAGCTTCGAGACATCGGCCACCATGCCGAACGTTTCACCTTTCGGCGCCAGAGCCTCCATCGCGTCGTCAACTGATTTCTGCCGGGTTCCGCAGATGGCAATGCGTGCTCCTTCGTCCAGCAGACTCGCGGCGATGGCGCGTCCGATACCGCGCGTGCCTCCGGTGACGATAGCTACTTTGTTCGTGAGAAATTTTTCAGACATGCAGTCATCCTAAATCTCGACAGCGGCTAAACCGTGCCGTACCATTGGGGAAGATGCACGAGAGCACAGGCCGCGAAGCGCGCCTCTCAGAGCCGGCCAGCTCTTCACCGGCGCCGAGTGCCGCTGCGCCGGGCTGGCGGGACGTATTAGAGAAGCACTGCTCCGCTTTAGTGGATGAACTGGCGCTTCGCGTCGATTCAGACCTGCGGCGCGCGGTAGATGCGGAAAATGCCGCGGGTGAAGAAAAACTCAGACGCGCCTGCGATGATGCGCGGAGATCGCAGGCGGAAGCGCTGAACCAGGTGCTGCGGCGCATACGTACAAGCGCCGCGGATAACGTGCTCGCATTGCTCGCAGAAGGCTGCGCGCCATTCGCTGAACGGGTGGTGGTGCTGGTGTTCGAAAGCAACCAGGCCGTTCACGCAGCGGGGCTCGAAACAGCGGATTTCGATCTCGCGCAAGCCCCCGCGATCCTGGCGGCAATCGAGAGCCGCGATCCCGTGGTTTCAGTAGTCTCGGCCGCGGAATTATCGCCTGCTCTGGCAAAAGCCCTGGGAAAACCAGGCGACGATGCCGCCAAAGCGTATCTTTTCCCTGTAGCGGCGCGTCATTCAGTCATGGCGATGCTCGCGGCATCCGGGGTCGAGTTGTCGGCGCCGATTGAGTTGCTGTGCGGGGCCGCGGGTATGCGTCTCGAGACGCAATCGTCGCAACAGGGGCAACAGCCTCAAACCGAACAACTCCTGCAGCTCGCTCCGGACGTCCCGGCCAGTGCGACCGGCGAGCCGCGTTCGTGGGACGATCTCACGCCGGAAGATCAGAAGCTCCACTTACAGGCACAGCGGATGGCGCGCGTGCGCGTTGCCGGCATGCGTCTCGATCATGCTTCGGAGCTCGGCCGCGGCGCCGATGCCGGCGACATTTACGGCGCGCTGCGGACCGAGATCGACGCGGCGCGCGATCAGTTCCTGCACACGTTTCTCTCGAAATCTCCCACCATGGTCGATTACCTCCATTTGGAAATTCTGCGCAGCCTGGCGCACGGCGACGACCGCATGCTCGGCTACGAATATCCCGGGCCGATGGTATGAGGAAGCCCCTGCGGTTCTTAACACTCGCTGCCTTAGCGCTTGCTGCGATGGCGCTCACCGCTTTGGGCGCGCCAGTTGCGGAGCCCGGGCTTTCCGATCTCGGGCAGGGAATCAACGCTTACAACTCCCGGCAATTTGCGAGCGCGATTCAGCACCTCCGCAACGCGCGCGGCCTCACTCAGCTTGCCGATTATGTGACTTATCACCTGGCGTACTCGCAGGTTCTTACAGGGGATGTGGACGGCGCGCTGACCCTTCTGACCGCTTATCGGGCGAACCCGGTCTCTTCATCGCCGCTTGCGGGAAAGATCAGTCTTCTGTATGGACGCACGCTTCTCGACAAGCGCACGCCCGAAACATCCGCGAAGGCTTTGAACGTTCTGCAGACGGATTACTCCACGTTGCCCCAGCCCGACGGGGATTTCGCGCTCGGCCTCGCCTACGAGGCTTTGGACGAAAAAGGACAGGCCGCGCTGAGCTACGAGCGCGCATTCTATTTGTCGCCGAACACGGACGTCGCCGCCCAGGCATCCACCGCAATCGACCGCCTGCGAGCTTCGCTCGGCAAGGACTTTCCGGCCGCTCCCGCGACCCAGCAGTTGACTCGCTGTGAACGATGGCTGGACGCGAAACAATACGTCAAAGCGCGCCAGGAATATGTCTCGCTCGCGGAAACACTCACGGGGCCGGAGAAAGACCAGGCCAGGGTCGGTATCGGCGTCAGCGATTACATGGCGGGGAAATTTCCGGTGGCACTCCGCTATCTCAAAGATCTTCATGTAACCAGCGGTGAAGCGGATGCCACGCGTCTCTACTACCTCACGGAAGCCGCACGGCAGACGAACGACGACAACGAAATGCTCGATGCGATCAAGGGCCTCGAGCGTTATGCACAATCGCCGTGGCGTCTCAAAGCGCTGATGTCCGCGGGCAATCGGTACGTTGTTACGAACCAGCAGGACCAATACACGCCGCTTTTCAAAGCTGCTTACGACGCCTTCCCGCCCGACACTTCGACCGCATACTGCCACTGGAAAGTTGCCTGGGATGCGTACCTGACCGACAAGCCGGAGCGTACGGCGCTGCTGCGCGAGCAGGTCGATCGCTACACGGATGATTCGCGCGCCTCATCGGCCCTGTACTTTCTTGGCCGCATCGCGGAAGCGAACGTCAACTACGCCGTGGCGCGCGCTTATTACGATCGCCTGAGCACTGAATATCCACACTATTTCTACGGCGTTCTCGCGCGGCAGCGAATCAAAGAGAGTGCGGTCGCGTCCGCCACGCCGGACCCGCAAGTTTCGATGTGGCTGGCGGGCGTTTCGTGGCCGGCGCGGCGCGACTTTTCCGAGGCCGATCCGAACGACGCGACGCGCCGCCGCATTGCCCGCAGCCGTTTGCTGATCGGGGCCGGGCAGCAGGATCTCGCGGAGGCCGAAATTCGCTTCGGTGCGAAGACCGAGGGCGAGCAGCCGCAGTTGCTGGCGCTGGAGTTCGCGCAGTCCGCCGACTCGGCGTATCGCGCGCTGCGCATCATGAAGAGCTTCAGCGCGGATTACCTGGCGCTTCCGCTCGACAAGGCGCCGGTGAAGTTCTGGCAAATGTTGTTCCCGATGCCGTACAAAGACGATCTGATCGCGAATGCGAAGGAGCGCGGCCTCGATCCTTATGACGTGGCGGCGCTGATCCGGCAGGAATCGGAGTTCAACCCGCAGGCGAAGTCCCCGTTCGCGTATGGGCTCATGCAGATCAGGCCTGCGACCGGACGTATGCTCGGCAAGCAGGAAGGCATGGGTGTGATCGCGACGAACGCTCTCTACACGCCCTCCGTCAGCCTGAAGCTGGGGACCGAATACATGCGCCAGCAGCTCAAGAGCTGGGACAATGACATCTATCGCATGCTGGCGGCTTACAATGCCGGTCCGGGCCGCGTGCAGGAGTGGCTGAAGTGGATGAACTATCGCGAGCCCGCGGAGTTCGTCGAAAGCATTCCCTTCACGCAGACCCGCGAATACGTGCAGGCCGTGCTGCGCAATGCGGATATCTATCGCGAGATTTATCTCGGCAAGACGCTGCCCCCCGTGCAACTGGCGAGTTTATTGAAGCCGCCGGCCGTGACAAAGCCGCCCGCGAAGAAAGTCGTGGCG
>DASZLP010000279.1:0-4076 GCA_035552355.1 Bryobacteraceae bacterium
GCTAAAGACGCCGGCACGACGCAGGCGTTGCTGACCGAAGTTCGGGAATTACGGCGGGCTATCGAGGGAATGACTGTGGCGTCACAACGGATTCAGATCACCCTGTATGCGCTCCAGATGCAGGACGCCGCCGTGGCCCGCGCGGAGCAAGCCGCCGATGCCGACCGAAACAGATGCGCCTCGATAGAGGTGAATCGGCAACATACCGCCCAGGCGGCGCAACAATTGGAAAACGCCTCCGCCTCTGTGACGCCCGGCCTCGAGCAGGCCGCCAACAAGGATTTGAAGGAGAGGCTTGCCGAGATGAAGGCCAATCTCGACATGGTCAATTCAGACGCGGAAGGCTGCCGGGCCATTGAGGCCGAAGCATCGAACAAGCTCCAGACGGAGCGTTCGCGGCTCACCGAGTTGCAGGATCGAATCGGACGTCTCGATAAGGCGCTGGAGAGTTTGGCCAACCCCGCCAAATAAGTAAATAACTTCTCGGCCTTGTCCGGCGCGCGACGGTTTCGTGGGTGGTGTACCACTGTTTGCCGAAGGGTCCCACCTGAATCCGGCTTTTTTGCGATCTCGCGCGCGCCTCGTACGTGACCCGAGCGACCCAGCGATCGCCACAGCGCACGCAATACGGCGGAAAAAAATAGTTGACGCCGGACAATGGCGTTCCTGAACTTGCGATCATGAAGCAGACTCGCCACAGGTCCAGCGACATGCTGCGGAAGTACATCCGTGATGCGCCCCTGTTTCGGGATAACGCGAGCGCGCGGTTGGGGCTTTAATAAACGCGGGCCGTAGTCTCCTCTGAAAACCCTGCCCGCGGTTCGTGTGTGTCTCACGCAAGCTGCGGACTGATCGCTACCGCTCCACCATAAAAACCTTCAGTACGACCCGCCTTCATCGTTGGCGCTTTAGGCGCACGGACCTCGTATTGCGCCGGAAGAGCGGTTCACTGAAGGACTCGGCTGCGCGATTCCCGAGCCGCATAATCGGGATTGTCAGCGGGCGCAGCCTTTCTGACCAACAGTGTTGGGCGCGGTCCGAACGACGCAAGGGGCCGACTGTAACCCCGCGCGGAAAACGCCGATCAGCATTTCACGAAAGGCACCCATCGCGCGTTGGATCGCCGCTCTTCGGATCCCCGATCGGCGTTACCGGATCGATCACAATCCAGCACAGTGCGCCCGCCCCATAGATTGCGGCTGATGTCCAGAATGCGACCTGCCACGCGTTCGAAGTCCACGCGAGCAGCAGGCCTGTAACGCGACGCTGCCACCAAAATGGCCGAGCATGTTCATAAAACCGGAGACGGTTCCAACCCGCTCTGCGCCAATGTCCATGGCGGTTGTCCAGGTGATTGGACCGCTGAACTCGGCGGCGAAGCTGGACAGGCTCATGATGAGCACTGCGAGCACCGGATTCGAGATGCGGGTAAAGAGAACGAGCAGCGCGGCGGCACCGCCGTAGGCGAGATAGCCCATCAGCTTGCGGGCGCGGGAAATGCTGTTCATGCGGCGGGGAAGGCGGGAGAAGGCGAAACCCGCGAACAGGCTCCCCATGCCCGCCGCGAAAAGAGGCGCTCCGGCGGCAAAGGATTCCTGTCGCAGATCGAGGCCGCGTGACTGGTAGAGATAAACGGGCAGCCACGTGATGTAGAAATAAAAGCCATAGTAATGACAAAACCACTGGATGCCAAGGGCCCAGACGGTTTTCGATGCGACCAGCCGCTTCCAGAAGCCACCCACCTGGGAGTTCTGAGCAGGAATGATGCTGATTTCGGCGGCGTTCACGGCTGGATGATCGGCCGGCCGATCGCGATACCAGCGACGAAAGAGAACGCCCCAGACGAGCCCTGCGGCGCCAAACAGGGCGAATACTTCGCGCCAGTTCAGGAAGGCGTAGAGAGTTACCATGAGGGCTGGCGTGATGGCAGCGCCCCAGCGCGCGCAGGCGGCCTTGATTCCTTCGGCGGTGTTGCGTTCGCGCGGCGGCAACCAGGTGCGGAAGACGCGCGCGAGGCCAGGGAAACAGCCGGATTCTCCCACCCCGAATAGCAGGCGGGTGATCAGCATGACCGGATAATTCCAGGCGAGCCCCGTGGCGGCGGTGAGAAGCGACCAGAGAACGACAACGCGCGTAAGCAGCCGGCGAGCGCCGAAACGGTCACAGAGCCAGCCGCTCGGAATTTCGCACAGCGCGTAGGTGATGCCGAAAGCTGAGAAAACCAGCCCATCTGGACGGAGTTGAGATGCAGATCTCGGGCGATGGCGGGGGCGGCCTGGCTGATGGCGGCACGGTCGAGAAAAGACAGGAACGCGAGCGCGGCGCCGAAGACGACGACGCGGCGTCTGGCGGAAGAGGCCCGGGTTGCAGTCAGAGCGGCGGCGGAATCGATGACAGTTGCCATTGCATCATGCCGATACAAATAGGCTCCGCCGGCAAATTCGACCGGTCGCAGTCGTGCCAAGACCGAGCGCCGTCCGGGCAACTCGGTTGGGGCACGCTCTCATCGCCGAGGATAGGTTTTACTGAAGCCATTGCGGCTGTTGGTTACCGTAAACGAGCCATCTCTGCGGGCCGAAAGCCTGATCCAGAACGCTTCATCATTCGCCGCGTCCGGATTGGCGATGAAATCGGTCGGCGGATTGCGATCGGTCCCGGCAGGAATTGAATAGTGGCTCTGCCAGATATCCTGCAGGCCCGGCGCGCCCTTCAACGTGTCCCAGGTCTGCGGAGCACCGCCTTTTCTGGCTCCGTTGCCCATAATGGCCACACGAGCGTTCAACGCCTGAGCAAGCACTGGCGATACGCCTTTATCCTGGCCGTGGATGCTCACCATGTAGACGTCCGCGGACCCGAATGGATTGTTCGGGCACATCAGCTTGTGATCATAAGCCCATTCGAAATCGGCCAGGTCCAGCATGCGAAATTTTCCATAAGTGAACAGGAGGCCAACGGACATGTTGTCTTCCTTGTCCTGCGGCAGTTCGGGTTTAGCCGTGATGGTGGAACACAGGGCATTGGGAGCGCCTGCGCTTTTCAGGGATATCTGGAAGTATTGCGTAGCAGAGGTGACAACCAGAACGTTCATGCCTTTGACGGGAATGCGGTCTCCTGGTTTTGCGGCGGTGTGCGCCAGGCGATCGCGCGCTTCAGCATAGGTCTTGTAGCGCTGCTCCACTCCTTTGCCGGATGTTTGAAGGTCGCCGTGATCTACGATATGCTTCACCCGAATTTTCGAAATGAGAAGAGGGACGTCGCCCATGTGATCGAGATCGTAATGGGACACGACGAGGTAATCGATCTGCTTTAAACCCGCGGCGTGAGCGGCTTTGGTGATGCGGTCCGAATCGCGGCCGTTGTATCCGGGCCAGCCGAGATCGAAGAGCAGCGATTCGCCGGAAGGCGCAACCACGAGCACGGACTTGCCGCCTTCGACATCAATGACATAAGCGTCCATGTTCCGCGCGGCGTGGGAGATACCGCAGCAGAGAAGAAACGAAACGAGAAGAGATTTCATAGGGCAGGGGCGAAGGCGAGCAGAACGTTGCCGGGAATACCCGAATAGCCGGAAGTGGTGTACAGGACGCCAACCGCCTTCGAGGTGAGAGCACACAGACGTTTCAATATAAAACAATTGGCTGTGGGACGGCGGAATCGCCGTGAAACTGGGAGATGAGGTGAATGGGTTCCTGGCGGAAGAGATTACGTCCTCAGTGGCCGATATCGGATCCTGGCTGCAAGAGTCCATTGCCCATTTTTTCCCGGCCTCGAGCTTCGCGTTATCTCTGAGCCCTGAAATCCGTGAACGCGCGGCGCATCGCCTGTTCCGCCCTCCCGCAACCGGCGCGCAGGTCATCTGCCCGCATTGTGGCGCACCGCATTCCGCGCCGCCCGGCATGGAGGAGGTTATTCAGTTCGTCTGTGCGCATTGCGGGAACAGCGTCGAGGTGACACCGCCGACGATTCAATAGACCGGCAAGCGGCGGCAGGCCTCTGGATACGCCGGGTCCGTCGCGAAGATCAGAAGCAGGAGAGAGCGGTCGCGCGCCCGTTTCGCGTTTCTCCTCGCCTTCATC
>DASZLP010000280.1:0-34482 GCA_035552355.1 Bryobacteraceae bacterium
CCTGCCGCCCGCGACGAATCTAACTGCAGGCCGTACCAGGCGCCAGCGATCAAAATTCCAGCCGAACCATCAACTGGATTTGCCGCGCCGTTTCGTTGACTGGCGAGACAGCAGGGAATCCCGACGCCGTCCCCTGACGCCCGAACGTCGCGAGTCCGAAAGTGGGTGAGCCGACGAGCGCGTCCGGATTGTTAAGGTTCGCGTGGTTCAGAATGTTGAACGCATCGGCGCGAAAAGTCAGCCGCGTGCCTTCCCGTGTCTTCACCTTCCAGAACGACGGCACCGCGAACGCGCGCCCGAGCGAGAAATCGACGTTGTAGAGCCCAGGGCCGCGAAACGCGTTGCGCCCGCTGTTCCCGACCAGTCCCGCAGCGGGGATGCCGAAGGCGGCGGCGTTCAGGAGAATCCTGCCGGCGGGCGCGGCTACAGGACTGGCGAAATAAACCGCCGCGGGATTGACAACATCCGCTCGCTGGTTTTCAATTGCCGCGATGCCCGGCACGATATCCGTCTGCGGCGCTTCGACACTGTAAGGGAACCCGGTGCGGAAGGCGGCAAGCCAGGAGATCTGCCAGCCGCGCAACGCGAGACGGCGGAAATCGGATTGCCAGATGCCGACGAGAAAAAGATTCTGGCGCTGGTCGAACGCGGAATTCCCGCGGTCGCCGTTGTTATTGAACTGCTGCGCGAACGATGAGCGCAGGGCCGAATCGCCGCTGCCCCCCACGGTCGTGAATTGCAGGTTTACGACTTCGGCGCCGAACGGGTCGCTCTGCTGGTCGATCGAACGGCTCCACGTGGACGCCGCCTGCAATTGAAGCGTGCGCAGCCGGTAGCGCGTAAGCATGGTCAAGGCGCTGTAGTCGGAAGTTCCCTGGCTCGATCGCCATTCGATATCGGGGAGGTTCTCGTTGGGGCGCCCATCGAATCCTGCCGTCGTCGTGAACTGCCGATTGACGATGTCGGAGGTGATCAGGCGACGCCCGCGCGAAGCAGTGCCGTTCACTTCAATCGTGAGGTTCTCGCCGATCGACTGCTGCACGCCGACGAACGCAGTTTCCGCATAGCCGTTACGAAGCTTCGGATCCATGAAAATCAGCGGCGGAAAATTCGACGCGAAGAGGGTCTGATTCTGGAACTGCGGCAGAAGCTGCGATATGGGTTGAAGATAGTTCGTCGTCGACGTGACGAGATTGTACTGCGGGGTCAGAATCGAGTTGATACGGACGTTCTGCCACAGGTTGTCGAACGGCCGGTCGTAGAACATCCCGAAGCCGCCGCGCAGAAGCGTTTTGTTTTTTCCGAAGAGATCCCAGGCGAAGCCGGCGCGCGGCGCGAAGTCGCCGTTGTCCGAACCGTAGATGTGCTGGCCGCCCGTGCCCGCCACGATAGTCGCCGCGGCGAGGCGAGCATTGAAGTCACTGCCTTGTCCCAAAGTCACCAGCGCGTCTTTGACGGCGCCGGTGTTGACGGGCGAGCCGAAGCGCTCGTAGCGGAGCCCGTAGTTCAGAGTGATGCGCGAACTCACGCGGAAACTGTCCTGCACGAAGAAGTAGGTTTGCGTGTAACGGTAACTGCGATTGGAGTCTGGCTGCGTGAGCGTCGGCGAGAGGCGATCGATCGCGACTTCAAAGGCCGACGGCCGGTCGAAGGCGAAATTGATAACGTTCTGAAATCCAAATTCGCCGCTGTCGAAAAGGTTGAAGTATCCGCTGTTGAAGCGGAAGAGCGCGCCCGCGCCGGCGGAGATCACGTGGCGATTGCGCGTCCAGATCGCGCTGTAGATGGCTTCGAAGGATTTGTTGTGGTTCCTGTAATCGTACTGGCCCTGGCTGCCCGGCAGCAGCACGCCATCGCCCGACTGCAGGATCGGCACTTCCGGATGCGCGCGGGCCCAGAAGAGATCGTCGTCGCTGTAGCTCAGCTTGAATTCACTCGTGAGGCGCGGCGTCCAGGTGTGCATCCAGTTCGTAGCGCCGCCGGTAGTGTGCTGGTGCAGCGCCGACGTGAAGTCCGGGTAGACATACCAGAGAAAATCGGGCTCGGTCAGGCGCGCGATGTTGAGACGCCCGAGAATGTGGTCGCGTCCGCCATTGGTGGTAAAGTCGCCGCGCTCGAGCGCGATCAGGCGGTCGACTTCGACGGGCTGTTCGACGGTGTACTTCGCCGTCACCGCCCCGGTCGGCGAGACGATCGTTGGCCCAGGATACTTCGTCAGCAGTTGATACGCGAGCCGCGTCGCCGAAATATTGAGTGCCGGAATAAAGTTCGTCGTCGGCAGTGTGTAGGTATTTGGGGCGAGGCTGCTGAAGCTCCGAAAGTTTTCGAGCGCGCTCGAGAAGAAGAGGCGGCCGCGCAGCAGCTTCGGCACCGGTCCGCCAAATTGATATCCGTATTGATTCTGCCGCAGCGGCAGGCGGCCGAGGCCGGTGAGGTTGTCCTGAAAATCAGCCGCGTTGAGGGCGTCGTTCTTCAGATACTCGTAGCCGATGCCGTGGTACTCCTTGCCGCCGGCGCGCGTCACCGCGTTCGCGACGAATCCGGCGGTGCGGCCGTATTCGGCGGAGTAGTTGTTGGTTGAGATGCGGTATTCCTGCACGGCTTCCGGAGCGACGGGGTTGAGCGGTCCGGTGACCAGATAGTTGTTGTTCTCCACCCCATCGAGCAGAAAGTTGGATGAAGACGGGCGCTGCCCCGCCACACTGACGCCGAGTCCGCGCGCGGTGCCGTTGTCGGCGGTCACGCCAGGCAGGCTGACGAGCATGGTGTAAACGTCGCGTCCCTGCAGCGGCAACTCGCCGATCTGCGTGGGATCGATGACGTACGAAACGGACGTGTCGAGCGTGCCGCGTTTGCCCTGCTGGCCTTCGAACGAGCCGGAGCGGCTGGTGTCGACGTCCGGCCCATAAAACGTAACGATCGTCTTGCTGCCGGGAAGGAAGACGCTGCGATACTGGCCGGCTTCCCAGACGTCGCTCAGGGGGCGCAGCTTGAAATCGATCTGGATGCGTCCTGCGACCTGTAATTCAAGCTGTTCGAGCTGTTGGGACTGATAGCCGTTCGCGGTGGCGCGGACGCTGTACGTTCCGGCCGAAAGCAGCGGGAGAAAGTAGTAGCCGCCGGTGTCGCTCTGCAACGTGCCGGTGGCCGCGAGGGTGGCGCTCGTGTATGTGACGGAAGCGCCCGCGATCGGCCGGCCGGTGACGGAGTTGACGATGCTCCCCGAAATCAACCCCTGCGTCGTCTGCGCTGACGAAAAGGCTGTTCCCAGGACGCCGAGAATGATGAGGCGAGGCGGTATCCTCCGAGCTTTCAATATGAATCAGTGTACTGTGATCGGGATTTATTTCGGCGAAGAGCTCACTCGCCGCCCCGGCGGAGTTTCGGCGTCTTCGGATCGTCCGGGATCTTCTTCAGCAGATCCTGCAAGCGCGCGCGCACCTCTTCGTATTCGGACGTATTGAGCACATAGGCCTCGCGCGAAGGCAGCAGGCTGTCGATATTCTTCTGCGTCTTCTCGATGCGATCCGCTGTCAGCGGGTGCGTGCGGAACAGTTTGGCCACGCTGCCGGGCTGGCGGCGTTCGGTCGACTGCAGCGCCTCGAAGAGATCGATGCTGGCGCTCGGATCGTAGCCGGCCTTCCAGAGATATTCGAGGCCGAACAAATCGGCTTCATTCTCGAACTCGCGGGAGAACTTGAGGAAGGCCATCGGCTCTGCGAGGTTCGCCGCCTGACGCGCCGCGAGGCCGCCGATTCCCCCGAAGATCGATAGCGGCAGAGTTCCCATCCCGATGAGTTGATTGCGCGATGCCTGCCTTGTGGCGTGTCGCCCGGCGGCGTGGCCGATCTCATGTGCGAGCGCCGAGGCCAGCTCCGCTTCATTGGCGGCGAGTTTGAAAAGAGCGGTGTTGATAAAAACGTAGCCGCCGGGCAGCGTGAAGGCGTTGATCTCGTCCGATTCGATCATCTTGAACGTGACCGGGAAAGTGACATCGGAATTGCGCGCGAGATTCTGGCCCAGGCGATTGATGTATTCGGAAACGATCGGGTCGTCGACGATCTTCGCTTCCCGTTCAACTTCGATGGCGAGCTGCTTGCCGAGGGCGAGCTCCTGATCGAGGGAATAGAAGTTCAGACCTTTGGAAACATTGCGATCGCCGATGGCCGTGGGGTCTTTCTTCCTGGGTTTCTGGCCGGCAAACGAGGGCGTGGCGAAGACCGCCGCCGCGAGGACCAGGCTGAGTAGCGCTCTCATCGCCGTCTCCACTATCTTCTTACAACCCGGGTGGGTTTGTCAGGTTACGGGCGCGAGCCGATTGCGATACACTATACACATGAAACGCACGAATGTTGTGCTTGATGAGGAGGTCTTAAAACAAGCGACGCGGGCACTGGGTCAGAAGACATACTCGGCCACAATCAACTTCGCGCTCAAAGAGGCGCTTCGGATGCAGAAGATCCAATTGATCGGCCAGTTCTTTGGTCAGGGCCTGTGGGAAGGCAATCTCCCCGAGATGCGGGAGGATCGCCCGGTAAGACGGGCCAGGCGGTGACAGGCCTCGTTCTTGTGGATACCTCGGTTTGGGTCGAACTATTAAACGAGCGCCGGCCGGACAGCCAGTCCGACATCGACCCGCTGCAGTTTGTCACCTGTGGTCCCGTGGTTCAGGAGGTTCTGCAGGGTCTGCGCGAGACCGCCGCCGCTCGTCAATTCAGCCAGGCTTTTGAAGCCTTACCGTGTCTCGCCGACCCGCTGCCGCGCCACTTGTTCGTTGCCGCAGCCGGGATCTTCCGCTCAGGGCGGCGGCGGGGTTACACGATCCGGTCGTCCGTGCACTGCCTGATCGCGGCGATTGCGATTGAATATGCGATTCCGGTCTGGCATCGCGACCGGGATTTCGAGGCAATCGCCGCATTCACCGATCTGCGGACGATTTCGTAAGAGGGCCTCCGCGCTCAAATCCCGATGTCTTCATTCCAGAGCTCGGGATTGCGTCGGATGAAATCCTGCATCAACTCAATGCACTCGGCATTCTGAACCACCTCGACTTCGACCCCGTTCGTCCGGAGATACTCCTCCGCCCCCATAAAGGTGCGGTTCTCTCCGACGATCACGCGCGGAATCCGGTAAAGCAGAATCGCCCCACTGCACATCGGACACGGCGACAGCGTCGTGTAAAGCACGCTGCTCCGGTAAACAGCGGCGGGAAGGCGTCCGGCGTTGCGCAGGCAATTCATTTCCCCGTGATCGATGGCGCTGCCGGTCTGGACGCGGCAGTTATGGCCGCGGCCGATGATGCGATCTTCATGCACCAGAACGGAGCCGATCGGGATGCCGCCTCCCGCCGCGCTCTTGCGCGCTTCTGCGATGGCTGCGTCGAGGTATGGATCGGAGGCCACGTTTCCGTTCTCTTCTTCAGCGCTCCGGCTGCAGGCAAAGCCAGCCCGCAAGATTGCGCTTTTGTGCTTCCGTCGCGTCAGGGCGAATCGCCAGCCGGCGCCGGACCGGCTCGATACCAAGCGTCAGATCGATCGTCCGCAGACGTTCGCGGCGGGCGATAAGAATCGGGATAGTGTCCCCGGGCTGGTAATTTTCCAGACGCTGCCCGAGTTGGTCGGCGCGCACGCGGAAGCCCTGGATGGCGACGATCTCGTCGTCCACGTTCAGCCCGGCGCGGAACGCGGGCGTTCCGCGCCGGACTTTGCTGACGATCACCCGCCCATGGTCCACGCGGGTCTCGCAATCGAGCGTGGCGGCGGTCTTGCATTCGTGCTCGAAGCGCAGCCCAAAACAGTCGAGAGCCACGGAATAATCGAGGTCTTCCGTCGATTCGACAGTGTGGCGGAAGAAGTCGTCGAGCGGCGTCCCCGCAATCGACGCGGCGAGCGATTTGAACTCTTCGGCCGTGAACCCCGATCCGCCGCAGAAGCGCGCCAGCGCGGCCCGCATCAGATCGTCGAGCGACTTCGCGCCGCCCGTCGCGCTGCGGATTCGCACATCGAGCAGCCACGCCACCACGGCGCCCTTCGTGTAATAGCTGATGGTCGTGTTGACGGAGTTTTCATCCGGCCGATACAGCTTGATCCACGCATCCCATGAAGATTGTTCGAGGGATTGCTCCAGTCGCCCAGGCGTGGCGTCGAGCGCCCGGATCGTATCCGACAGCGCATCGAGATACTCGTCCACCGTAGAGAGGCCCGCACGGCGGACGGCGAGCGGTCCGTAGTAATCGGTGATGCCTTCAGCCACCCAAAGGCTGCGCGTATAGTTCTCGTTTTCGTAGTCGAATGGCCCCAGTTCCACCGGATGCAGCCGCTTCACATTCCAAACGTGAAAGAACTCGTGCGAAACCAGATGGAGCCATCCGAGATACGCGTGGCGGGTGCGCGTCGACCAGCGGCTGGCCATCAGGCACATGGAATTCCTGTGTTCGAGGCCGCCCCGCGCTTCGACAAGCAGATTCAGAAAAACATAGCGTTCGTAAGGCAGCGCTCCAAACAGCGCCATGTGCTGGCGGACGATCCGCTCGGCGTCGGCGGCCGAGCGCGGACCGTCCCAGACCCCATGCTCTCCTTCGTCAGCCAGAACGTGCGGGATGCCGTTAACTTCGAAACTCCAGGTCGCCGGGTCGCCGCAGAGAATCGGCGAATCGACGAGAATGTCATAGTTCTGCGCGCGATAGCGGTGCGCGCCGCCGCACGCCTGCAAGCCCGTAATGCTTCGCGGCCAGTGCGGTGGCAGTTCCAGCTGGACTTCGTGCGCGCGGCCGGGACTCTCCACCAGCGTTACAAATGTGGACGCGCCGTTCACGAAGGCGAAGGAATCCTCCACCCAGTTGGTTCGTACCGACATCTCACGGCAGTAAACCCGATAAATCAGGCGGATTTCCGGCGCACCGGCCGATTCGATCCGCCAGCGGTTCTTGCGCGTCTTCCAGATCCGCAGCGGCGAACCGTCGGTCCGTGACGCGGCCATCGCCTCGATATGGCGGCTGTACTCGCGGATGAGATACGATCCCGGAGTCCAGACGGGCAGGAATACATCGATTTCGGACGGCCCGCCGGCCGGCAGCACGGCTTCCACTGAAAGATAGTGGTTCGAGGCGTCGTCGAAGCGGACGATATAACGAACCGGTGGGTCAAAGGGCGCGGTCTGGTGGTTTTCAGCCATTCGGCGGAATGCCCATGTTAGCGAAAAGTATCAAGGAATCAAAGGTTTAACGTTTGGGCTGGAGATTGCCAATGAACTCGCGGGTAGAGCGAGGCGCGAGATGAGTTTGCGGCGGGTACAGTTCATTCTGGTGGCGGCAGCGGCGGTCGCCTTGGCGCAGCAGCCTGGACCGTATCCGACCGGTCCAAATCCGGCCGGTCCCAATCAGGGCGGCTACCAGGGACCTTATCAAGGCCCTCCGCAGGATCAAGCCGCCCAGCAGGAACCAGTCGATCAACCCGGTCAGCCCGTGGCGCGTTTGGGCGTGATGAATGGCGACGTCTCGGTACGGCGCGGCGATTCGGGCGAATGGGTGGCGGCGGCGATGAACGCTCCCCTGCTGGCGGGCGATTCGCTCGCGGTCGGGCCGAATGGCAGCGCGGAAATCCAGATCGACTACGCAGATTATGTTCGCATTGGCGGCGATTCCGAGATTCGCATTTCGCAGCTGGATGGCGGCCGCAATCAGGTACAGGTTTCCAAGGGTCTGGTGACATGGCGAGTGCTGCGGGATTCCAGCGCGCAGTCCGAACTGAGCACGCCGGCGCTCGCCGTGCATCCGCTGCGGCTGGCCGAGGTGCGAGTGGAAGTCGCGCCTGACGGCTCGACGCGCATCATCGTGCGCAAGGGTGACGCGGAAGTTTCGACGCCGCGCGGCACGGAACGCATTCACGACGGAAACATGATGCTGGTGCGCGGCACGCCGGACGATCCGGAATACCAGGTGGTTTCTGCTTCGGTGCGCGACGGCTGGGATAACTGGAACGATCAGCGCGACAGTTATCTCGAGCGGGCGCAGTCCAACCGCTATGTCAGCCAGGACATTCAGGGTGCGGAAGATCTCGACCAGTATGGGCGCTGGGGATATGACGCGCAATACGGCAACGTATGGACGCCGAATGTGCCGGCCAACTGGGCGCCTTACCAGAATGGGCAGTGGACCTGGGAAGACTCCTACGGGTGGACGTGGGTCGACTCCGATCCCTGGGGCTGGGCGCCCTTCCATTACGGCTCGTGGTATTTCCGAACCGGATACGGCTGGAGTTGGTTCCCGGGCGCGCGATACGGACATTATTGGTGGCATCCGGCGATGGTCGGGTTCTTCGGGTTTGGCGGCGGTGTCGGAGTGGGGTTCGGCTTCGGGAATATCGGGTGGGTTCCGCTCGCGCCGTTTGAGGCGTTTCACCCGTGGTATGGGCGCGGCTGGTATGGCGGTGGGCGGTTCGGCGTGTTCAACAATGTCCGGAACGTCAACATTGTGAATACCTTCCGCAACGCGCGCATCGGCAACGGGGTGAGCGCGGTGACGGCGGCGGATTTCCAGCGCGGCGCGTTCCGCAACCGCGTCGAAGTGGGCCGCGGGCAACTCGAACAAGCGTCGCTTGTGCGCGGGACCGTGCCGGTTGCGCCGACGGCGAGCAATCTGCGGTTCAGCGAGCGGGGTGTTTCGTCGGCCGCCATTCCGCGCGCGAATACGAATCAGCGCTTCTTCAGCCGCATGCCTGCGGCGGGGGCGCAGCGAACGCCGTTTACGCAACAGCAGGCGGCCGCGCGGTCCGCTTTTGGCGGCGGCAGCGCATTCGGCGGGAGAGAGTTTGGCGGTCAGGCACAGGCACCGCGCGCGGAAGCTCCGAGTTCGGGCTGGCGGCGATTCGGAGAGCCGACACCTGCGGCGGGAAACAGCTTTCAGAGAGGCGGAACCCAGCCGGGCGCGGAGTCACGTGGGAGTGTGTCTCCAAACCAGCAGCGTCCGGCCAGCGGATGGGGACGCTTTGGAACTCCGCAAGCGGCGCCGCAGCAGCAGCAGCAACAGCAGCGTTTCGCGCAGCCGGCGCGGCAAGCTCCGAGCGGGCGTCCATCGTATGAACCGCGCTCTCAGGCTCCGCAGGCGCGTTCGTTGCAGGTTTCCCCGCAGATGGTGCAGCCGCGGCAGGCTCCGAGCGGCGGCGGATACCGGGGCGGCGGCGCTCCGCAAGGCGGCGGCAACCGCGGTGGCGGTGGTGGTGGCGGCCACGCCAGCTCCGGCGGCCACGGGCGGCGCTGATCGGGCTTTTGCCGCCAATGCTAAGATGAGTCTAATCCCTTACGGCGGCTGTAGCTCAGTTGGTAGTAGCGCCAGATTGTGGTTCTGGATGTCGAGGGTTCAAATCCCTCCAGCCGCCCCATCGTGATCGGACGCGCCGCCGCTCACTTCTTTTTCGCCTTTGTCTTCTTTGGCATGCTCCTGGTGAGCACGAGCGTCTGCGCATCGACTGCGTTAGCGCTGCCGGTGATCCATTGCACGAGTTCGAACCCCGATGCGACGAGATTGCAGGTCGTACGGGCGGGCAGCATGAGTGAAATGATCCCGTCCCGGTCTGTTTGTAATCTCAATTGCTGATCCGCAAGCGTCAAAGTCACCTGAACGTTTGAGATTGGTTGGTGTGTGGAACGGTCTTCGAGTTTAATTATCTGATGGATCTCAAGGGGCTTGGCAACGTTGCTGTTCACGCCAGTCTTGGTAGGCACTCTTTCCACTTTCGAGAGCGGAACCGAAGGCTGCTGACTCACCGGCGGAGACTTGGTCAGGGATGGCGGCGGCGATGTCGAAAAAGGCGGTAAGGCGAGACCTGCGGGAGCGTCATTCGGCGCTGGCCCAGGATTGGGAGCATCTCCAGCGTCTGTTACTCCCCGGTTTGGCGCCTTGATCTGCGGTGGCGGCACGAACGTGCGCCGAGCCGGTGTGCGACCGGTCGGGGATCCTGACGCAGTTAATTGGGGGAACGGCGATGGCAGAGGGTTGTCCATCGGGTACTCCCACCAGGAATCGCGCTCACCTTTGGGGGCCGGGCGCCAAGGCGTTTTTCGCAGACCTTGAACATAAAAGCATCCCGTTGCGGCCCGGGACCTCAGCGCGGTGCAGTTGGCCTCCGACCAGTGGCAATAGGCCCCGAAGACATTGGTGGTTTTCATCTCCTGATAGCACCAGGCGGAGTCGGGCCCAGGTGAGGCGTCCCAGTCTGCGGGCTTGCCTGGGAGGGCTGCCGCCGAGGCTGGCGGAGTCCCTCCGGCGGGTTCCTTCGCAATGAGGCGGACGGTGTTGAAATTCAGAAAGCCGAGGTCGAAATCGGCGGCACGGAGCGGGCGGAGGTCCCCGAATACGAATATGCCCTGATCGGTGACTTGCCGGACGAGCCCGCCCTTCTTCGTACCCACAGCCACATCTCCGGGTTTGAGGCCGGAGGGGGCGCGTTTTGTAGCTCCTGCGCGTCCCGACGCGGCGAGGAACGACCGCGGATCGTCTCCACCGGGAACCGGATTCTCGACGTTCAGAACATCGCTGGCAACACTGCCGTAGAGCGCAGCCGATGCCGTTCCCGACCCCTGCTGTGAAATCAGACCATAGCCCACGTCAACCATCGCCGCCACAAAAGGATTTCCCGGACGTTCCGGCGGCGGTGCTGGTTTGCCGGGAACGGGCGCCGTACTGGACAGGAGAGTGATTGCAGAACACGCTGCCACAACCAGGCCCGCGGTGGCTGTCAGAACCGCGCCCACGCGACGCATCAGCGGCGCAACCATCAGCTTGAACCACGTATGCGGCGCCGACGCGGATAGATCTTCGAGGCGCTTCCCGGAAGCGAACCAAAGGTAAACCCGGTCGCGGTCCGGTTCCGGAAGGACACTATTTCCCTCGCCGCCCGCCACCACGTTGAGCGCTTCGGCCCGCTGCTCGCCGGGTGTGCCACCCGCGAGATAAGTCGCCAGCCAGTCCCTCGCCTTCTCCTCGTTCGAACCCAGAGCCCTGACCAGGCCAATGCGAAACCACTCGGGCATGAAACCGTGGCGCATCCAGGGAAGCATGGAGAGGCGCTCGAGCACGGTTTCGATTTCGTCCTCTGGAACGAGCGCCGCCGCCGCGCTCGCCGTGATGTTCCACGCGATCTCCGGATAAATGGCACAGGCCTGGAGGCAAAGATACCCTTTCGGGCCAAGATACTTCCGGAGATGAAGGCTCAGCGAGCTAAAGCGGTGCGCGCCGGGATCGGTTGGATCAAGCCAATCCTCCGGGTGTTCCAGAAACATTTCGGGCGCCGAGGGTGCGTGTTCCGTGGCAGGCGCGTCACTCGTCAGCGACTCCAGTCCACTGCGAGTGGGGGCCGCGGCGCGAATCTCCGCGGCGATTGCCACCGCCGGCTCGACGGCCAATGCGGAGAGAAGCACGCGATCCTTCCAGTACGTGAGCGACTGCGTCCATAGCTGCATCCGTCCGGTGACTGGATTGACGCACTTGTCCGCTTCGCATGAGACCCACAGCTCCTGGCTGGGGTGGCGAGCGGCCAATTCGGAAATGCTGAAGATCTGATTGTCGGAATCGAAGCAGACCGAGGGATCGTTCTGAAAATAGAAGCGCCGAATGACGACATCGTGATCGCGCAGGCGGGAAAACAACTCGTCCTGAAGGCGCGTTTGATGATCGCGGGAATTCTTCTGCTCGAGGATGGCCAGATACTCAGGCTCCATCTGGCGGCGCGCGAACACGGGCGTAAAATATCCTCCCGCGCGCGCAGTGGCTTCCGCTGTGGCCTCCGCCGCCAGTTCGTCGGATTCCTCGAACCTGCGCCGCCGAAGACCCGTCGCGAGACGGCGAATGTCCGCGCCCCGGAACAGATTGCCGCTCGCCTGATCGAATCCGATCTGCTGCATCCGTTCTTGTGCCGGCGTGATCTTCCTGCGAAGCTCGAGAGCTTTGTGCAACAGCCGCCACAGCCAGACGAGAAAGGCCAGCAGCGGGATTGCGATGGCCGCCGGGTAAAGGGCGACGGCGTGACTTCCGAACCAGTTCGGCTGGGTCCTGCCGGCGGACGCCGCTGCGACGCCCGGTTCCAGAGTTACGGTTTGGTCAGCTGTGCCCTCCGGAATGGACACCGCGCGCGTCTGGAACTTCGGATGCGTCACAAGAAGATAGTGAGACCCTGGCGAGTTGGTGAAATCGGCGGCGACGTTTCCCGCGGCATTAGTCTTGGGGAATTGGCCGCGAAATTTGACAATCGCGCCGGAGATGGGCTTCCCCGCGGGATCCTGTACGGTCACAGTCAAGCGCCCGTTCAGGAGCGGCGGCCTGGTTGGTTCGATCGGTCCCTTTCGCGCGGCCGGCGGAGGGGGATGAACCGGCCCATTAAAGAAAGCGACCGCCACCGCAATTCCGCCGGCCGCCAATGCGACGACGGCAGCGCTCAACCAGCGTTTATTCCGGGCCGGCTTCGGGGCCGGCGGAGTCGGATTGTCGGGAACGTCCGGCCGATCGCTCTGAAAATGTCTGTCGAACTCTTCCCGAAACTGTGCCAGCTCGACGTCCGACGAACAAAGCAGCGGACCCAGCAGCGCGCACCACTCCGCATTGCCCGGCGGCCATTGGGCGTCCCATTCGGCATCTCCGGCGAGTCCGCCGATCAATTGGTGGGCGGCCAGGAATTGCGAGTCCGAAATGTGGAACCGCGCGGACTGCAGCCGGAGCCGCGCCAGAAAGCTGACAAGTTGCGACGGCGTCGCGTTCATCGAACCGCTCTCAGGAATCGAGCCAAAGTTTGAGGAGCGCCTTGACGTCCCGCCCCTCATCCTTTATCAGGACACCAAGAGTGGATTCGACCACAACTCGAATGTCCTTAAATCTCTGGTCGGGTTTCGCCCCATGAGCTTCGAGCAGCAGCAGCCATTCCAGCAATTCCGCCGTGGCTGGTTTCTTCTGCAGGTCCCGGACTTTCTCGCGCAGGTAAACGAGAAAGTCCAGCGCGTCGTTGGTTAAGGCGGAACCCGGCGCCCATCCAAGTTGCGCTTTCACGATCAGAGCGAACGTGCTCTTGTCCGGCTTCCTGATGTGGTAGTAAACGCAGCGGCGCAGAAATGCGGCGGGCAGATTGCGCTCCGAATTGCTGGTGATTACAGTGACGGGCTTGAAAGCGGTGGCCGCGGTAACCTCCACATTGTCTATTTCAGTGATGCGGAACCGCATGTGCTCGATTTCTCCAAGCAGATCGTTCGGAAAATCGCGCGGCGCTTTGTCGATTTCGTCGATCAGAACCACTGACTGGACCGGCGTGCCGCGGTGTCCGAAGGTGGCTGGAATAAGATTGCGAATCTCGACACGTGGCTCCTTCCGTATGACGGTGTCAAGCCTGTTGGCCCGCAGGATTGCTTCTCCCAAAGCGCTATACCTGATGTAATCGACGCCTTCCTGGCTTCCCTTGCCCGTCTGCGCCGCGAAGAAACGGCCGATGGTGTTAAACGAGTAAAACAGGTCGCGCGCGGTGCTCGTCGATTTTGCGTCGAAGCGGAGCGCCTGACCGCCATAGCCCATCTTCCAGTTCAGATAGTGCGCGGCCTGTGTCTTTCCGGTCCCCGGCTCACCCGTGAGCAGTAACGGACGGCGCAGCAGCAGAGCGGCGCGGATAGCATTCACAAGTCCGTCGTCGGGGAGGTAGTTGGAAGGATGGTCGAGGTCAATCCGGTCCTCAGGACCGGCTTTCTCCTGCACGTTCGGGGCAGGACCGGGTTTTTCCGCCGCCCTGCCGATCGGAAGAGCAAGTTCAATCGGCTCCGGCGCGGGTTTCTTTGTCTTGTTCTCGAGGTCGGGAATGACTTCACGCATGGGAATCAGAGGGCGCTCAGGAATCTGGGAAAATGGCGTTCAGCCAGTGGCTGCATTCGCCACGCGGTTCCGTCCTCGGGAAAGACGGTGGTCAGTTTATCGATGGCTGCTGCATCGGACGCAAGAAGCGAGCGCACCTCCTCGTGCCGGATCCAGTCTTCCATATCGGGACGAAAGATTTCGCGAAAGGGCCGCAAAACAACCCCACGAGCCTTGCCTCTCGCGATCTTCATGCCTTCAAGGGAATTTCTCATGGCCAGATTGCTCTTCTCATTCGAGCCGTATTTGATCTGCAAAATGGGGATCAGAATGCGTCCTTCGGGAAGTTGCGGCCACCGATCCCAGAACTGGAAATAGAATCCGAGGAGTGTGTGCCCTTCGTCGCCCCAGTTTTCCGCCGAGACCGTCGTCGACAGAAGTGAGATCGGGCCGCATCGCTGCAGTGCGGCATTGAGTTCACCCGGACCGGCCCAGGGCTTAACGCCGCTCAGGCATGCGGCGAGCTGGGGGCCGAAAAGATCCTGCGGCGTCCTGCGGGCGCGATAGTCCGGCCATTTCAGCGGCGAGAGCCGCTTCGCTTCGTCCCCAAGGAATTCCGGCAGGAGCCGATATTGCAGCCGATCCAGAAACCTGTCGTGAGCGTCCTCGATGACGCCGTGGGTCACGATGACAAAAGGCCGCCGCGGATCCAGAGCTTCGGGTTTCGCCCTTTCCACGAGATCCTGGTATTGTGGATTTCGGTTGCAAAGAAAATCGAGCAGCCGCGCCAGTTCCTTGCGATTGGGATGAGCGAGTTTATTTTTCGGTTCAAGGCCGCCGTGTTTCCGCACGACTTCTTCGACTGCCTCGGTGATGTGCTTACAACCCGCGTCGATGTCCGGCCAGTCAGCAAGCGGATTTCCCGCATCGATTGTTTGTATATGGGCGATTGCATCCGGCAGATGGAACTGCCGCAGCGCCACGGGGATGATTTTGGTTTTCCCTTCCGCGTCGAATTGCAGAGCTCTCTCCATCTCGAGACGGCAGTATTCTGACTTAAAGTAGTCGACGCTCAAAAGAAGAACCACGAAATCCGCGCCGTCGAGATTGTCCGAAATCTTTTTGACCCAGTTTTCGGTAGGTCTCAGATCGCCATCGAACCAGACATTCAGAAGTTTGTCGAGCAGTCGAAGGTGATCCGCGACAGAGCTGGCGAGTGCCGAATCCACGTGAGAATATGAGCAGAAAAGGTTAAACATTCAATCCAGAGCGCAAAGATTTCTAATTATCCGTGAGACGCCATACAAGTGCAAGCTGCAACAAACCAAAGGGATTCAGCGATGTTGCCTATATCCGGCGGCGCCGCGTCTCCGTTGGTTAACAACCGGAATGCCACGGTACCAGGGCCGATCTTGTGGAAACCAGCCGCCGTTTCCCATTACATTCGGGTCATCCCCAATACTTATGCTCGACGGGCAGATGGCAGGTTACAATTTTCAAAGGACGCCCGACATCATGCGCCGCAAGAGCACACCGGGGGGCAGGTCCAACCCGCTGCAGGAGCTGGTTTCGGACCAGAATCGGCGCGCCGAAGCGGCGCGGACGCGGGAGCGCGCGGAAAAGCTTAAGGCCGAACTGCCGTCGATCATTGAAGATCAGGTCGGCGAGCACATCCAGAAGCTCGAAAACAAGCTTCTCACCGACTTCAAGCGGATGGGCCAGCAGGCGATCGATCAAAGCACCGCGGTCATCAGCGATCAGCTGAGCGAGCGCATCGGGACGCTGGAACGGATTTCCTCGATTCAGTCGCGAACCATCGTCAATCTGCGCGATTCCTCGAAGATCGCCGAGGCGAAGGTCAGCTCCGTCGTCAACAGTATCGAAAAGACCCTGGCGGACGCGGTGCCGGGCTTTCATCTGGAAACATCCTCTTATGCAGCGCCGCAGCTCGAATCCCATACCGAATTGATCAAGGCCGAGCCGCGCGACGTTGAAGAGTTCAAAGGCAGGTACGGATTCTGCCCGAACTGCACGTCGACCAAAGTGCGGCGCGCCTACCGGCAGGGTTTATGGGAGGAGTTTCTGCGCCTCTTCTTCATCGCCCCGTTCCGGTGCCGGGCCTGTCGCCACAAGTTCTACCGGTTCTAAGCGGGCTGTCGCGGGCTGGGAAGGCCGCATTCGTGGCGCGGGCACTCCTGCCGGCGCTTGTGCCGATCGGTAACGATATCACTGAGCAGGCGATTTCGATCTCGCGCGGTCGGCCACTCATTTCCTGAGAGCCCAGATCAGCACGGCTGCCCCAGCCGCCAGCCGGTAAATCGCGAACGGCGTGAAGCCGCGGTTCCGCACCCATTGCATAAACCATGCGACCACGACGTACGCCACGAGAAACGAAATCGCGAACCCGATGGCGATCAGAGACCAGCCGTGCGAATCGATGTGCACGTGTTCGGGTCCCCGCACGGTTTTGAGCAAATCGTAACCCGTCGCCGCCGCCATCGTCGGAATCGAAAGCAGAAACGAGAATTCGAGCGCGGCGGTGCGCGAGAGCCCGGAAACCTGGCCCGCGGCAATGGTGGCCATCGAGCGCGACGTGCCTGGAAAAACGGGGGCAAGCGTCTGCGCGAGGCCGATCCAGATCGCCTGCGGCAGCGTCATCTTCTCGACTTCTTCCGCCGCCGCAGCCTCGTATGTGCCTCCCTTATGAGCTCCGTAGATGGAATCCACGACCCACATCACGATGCCGCCGATGATCAGCGCAAGGCCCATCACGATGAGGCTCTCGAGATTCCTGCCAATGAGTTTCGTCAGCGGCAGCGTCGTGGCCGACGTGGCGACGAACGCGATGAGCGTGAGGGCGATCGGATGCGTAATGGCCGTCCTGTCGCCTTTTGAGCCGGCGGGATAAGTCGCGAGGAACCGCATGATCCGGTTCCAGAAGTAGATCGGCAGGCACAGAATCGCTCCGAACTGAATCACGATGGAGAACATCTTCCAGTAACCGTTGCCCAGATCGATACCCAAAAGAGCCTCGGCGATGCGCAGGTGCGCGGTGGAGCTTACGGGAAGGAATTCGGTGAGGCCTTCGATTACACCGAGGATCGTGGAGAGAAGATAGTCGTTCAATCCCGCATGGTAGCGCGAGAGAGCGGGTGCTTGTAAAGATCGTCGTGAGTTTGCAGCCAGGGGACGGATGGGATCAAGACAGATGGGATCAAGAGGCGGCGGGCTTCGGCATAACCCGCGCGTCATCCAATGATCGTTCAGCGGCTGCGCTCTGCAACGGCGATAGAGACCGCGCGCGGCAGCATTCGATGGTTCGACGTTGACGCAGATGGGCGTTATCAACGCCATGGCCGTTCTGGCCCGGGCAACCTTTCCGCCTGCGCCGCCGTCCCTATATTTAAGGAAGCCCGGCCCCCACCCGTCCGTCATATACTCGAAAGTCGGGCGTATACTAAAGATTCAAGAGGGACTGAAGTCCAGACCGGAGCTGCCGCATGAACAAGTACGGAAAATTTGCCATCCTGATGGCGATCATCGTCGGATCGCTGGGCTTCCTCGCGTACTCCGGCATTCAGGGCTCGACGACTTATTACAAGACCATAACCGAGCTGCACCAGATGGGCAACGCTGCTCAGATCCGCCACGTGCGCGTGGGCGGGGATGTCCAGAGCAACTCCATCGTGCACAACGCCGGCGTCGTCACTTTTAATCTCACGCAGGTGAACCCTGATGGGGCCAAGCAAATCCTTCGCGTAGCCTATGAAGGCCGCGACCCGCTGCCCGACACATTCCGGGACGGCGCGCAGGCTCTCGCCGACGGACATCTCGGAACCGACGGCGTGTTCCACGCTTCCGAAATCCAGGCCAAATGCGCCTCGAAATACGCCCCCAAACCCGGCATGGCTCCGGACCAGCTCCAGCCCGGAGCGAAGCCCGCGCAGACGAACTCAATGCGCTCAAGTCTGTAAAGAGGAATTTGTTTTATCAGTGTTCATCGGCGTTCATCGGCGGCCCCAACTAACTAACAGGACGGATCACAAATGGAAAACCTGGGCGCACTAGCGCTTCTGCTGGCGTTCTGCATCTGCCTCTACGCGATCGTCGCGAGCGTCGTCGGACGAGTGAGACACAAGCCCTTCCTTGCGCTCAGTGGCGAGCGCGCCGTCCTCGCCGTCTGGTTTCTCATCACAAGCGCGGCCGGCATCCTCATTTACTCGCTGATGACCGGCGACATGCGGATGGCCTACGTCGCGTCGCACACCAACCGCGCCATGCCGCTGTTCTATAAGTTCTCCGCATGGTGGGGCGGTCAGGAAGGCTCGCTGCTCTTCTGGAGCTGGATTCTCTCCACCTATGGCGCTGTCGTCGTCATCACCGGACGCGGCAAGCACCGCGTGCTGATGCCGTGGGTCGTGTCGATCCTTTCCACGGTCCAGCTTTTTTTCCTGATCCTCAACGCGTTCGTGGTCAGCCCGTTCCAGGTGCTCGCACTCGACAAGGTCGTGACCAGCGTGCCGGATGGCATGGGCCTTAACCCGCTATTGCAGTATTGGGCGATGGTGATTCACCCGCCGATGCTCTATCTCGGCTATGTCGGCTTCGCGGTTCCGTTCGCGTTTGCCATGGCGTCGCTGATTTCAAAAGCGCCCGGCGACAGTTGGATCCACACCACCCGCCGCTGGACCATCGTCACGTGGCTCTTCCAGGGCACCGGCATCATGCTGGGCTCCGCGTGGGCGTATCACGTGCTCGGCTGGGGCGGCTACTGGATGTGGGACCCGGTCGAGAACGCTTCGCTTCTGCCGTGGCTCGCCGCCACCGCCTTCCTGCACTCCGTGATGATGCAGGAAAAGAAGGGGATGATGAAGGTCTGGAATATGGTGCTGATCGGCGCCACGTTCTTCCTCTGCATTTACGGCACGTTCCTCACGCGCTCGGGCATCATCAGCTCGGTGCACGCGTTCGCCGAATCGCCCATCGGGAAATACTTTGTCGGATTCCTCGCGCTCGGCATCGCCGCCACGCTCTGGCTGATCCTTGACCGACTGGATTACCTGAAGAGCGAAGCCGAGCTCGAAAGCGTCGTCTCGCGCGAGTCGAGTTTCCTGTTTAACAACCTGATTCTGCTCGCGAGCTGCTTCGCGGTGCTGTGGGGCACGATGTTCCCGGTGCTTTCTGAAAAATTCTCAACCGAAAAGATCTCGCTCGACGCCATATGGTTCAACCGCCTGATGGTGCCGATCGGATTGTTCCTGCTCTTCCTGACCGGCGTCGGTCCGCTGTTCGCATGGCGCCGCACATCGATGGAAAGCCTGCGCAAGAACTTCCAATGGCCGGGTGTCGGGATGCTCGTGGTCGTCGCCGCGCTCTACGCCGGCGGCATGCGCTATCCGTATTCGATCATCTCGCTCGGGCTCTGCTTCTTCGTCACCGCGACCATCGTCATGGAGTTCTTCCGCGGCTCGAAAGCCATCAACGAGAAGACAAAGGTCGGCGTCATCCCCGCCATGATCGAGCTGACGCACCGCAACACGCGCCGCTACGGCGGATATCTCGTGCACATGGGGATCGTGCTGATGTTCATCGGATGGTCCGGCCACCCGTTCAACCAAACCGCTGTCGGCGAAGTGAACAGAGGCGACAGCATGAAGGTCGGCGCCTATACGCTCAAGGTCGTGGATTTGACGCAGGGTGAAACCGCCGACTACCAGTGGGATACCGCGATACTCGATGTCTCGAAGAACGGCAAGCCGCTCGGCACCCTCGAGCCGACGCGCCGCTTTTACAAAATCGCGCAGCAGGGGACCGCGGAAGTCGCCTTGCGCACGCGTCTCAACGAGGACCTCTACATCAACTTCGCCGCGCGCAACGGCGACAAAGCCACCCTGCAGGCGTACGTCTTCCCGCTGGTGACATGGATCTGGGTCGGCGTCGTAGTCCTGATCTTCGGCACATTCGTGTGCCTTGTGCCGAGCAAGGTGGCCCGTTCGTACCCGCGCACCGAAGTCGTGGGAATCGCAAAAACCAATGTCCCGGTTAAAGTTTAGTTTTGTCTGCCTCCTGATCGCCGCTTCGGCCGCCTGCGTATTCGCGCAGACCGAAGCGCAGATTGAATCGGATCAGGTGAAGCGCGTCGGCAGCCACATTTCGTGCCAGTGCGGCGCGTGCCAGGAAAACCTGAATTGCCTCATGTCCTCGGGGCAATGCCATTTCTGCAAGCCGGCGCGCACGAAGATCTTCCAGATGCAGACCGCCGGCATGAGCGACGGCCAGATCATTCAGTCGTTCATCGTCGAGTACGGCGAGAAGATTTTCCGCCACGACCCGAACTCATACTTCTGGACGATACCCTACATTTCGCTCGGCGTCGGCGCGATCGCGCTGATCTTCATCCTGCGCCGTATCAAGGGCCATCATCCCCTCAAACCCGCGGTGGCCGGCGGCGCGCCACACGATCCCGCGCTGGACCGTTACCGCGACGCCATCGAAAAAGAAACCGAGAGACTGGAATAACGCTGTCGTGGATCTTAACCTCATCCTGGGCGCGCTCCTCGGCGCAGGCATGATCGCCTTCCTGCTCTTCATCCGCGCGAAGGACATCCCGAAGCCGGCGCCCGAATCGCCCTTCAAACATCTCGAAGAGCGCAAGGCGGCGATCTATGAAAACCTGCGCGATCTGCAGTTCGAATATCGCCTCGACAAACTCTCGGATGAGGATTACCAGGCGACCAAGCTCGAGCTCCAGAAAGATCTCGCGCACATCATGGCTGAGACGGACCGAATCAAAGCAGAATTGGGAGTCAAGCCGCAGCCGGTAGCCTCGCCGCCGAAGAAACCCGCGTGCGTCTATTGTGGGGCGACGTTCGACAAGGCGCCCAAATTCTGCCCCGAATGCGGAAAGCCGGTGGCTGTGGCCAGCGCTGTGGCCAGCAAAGAAGGGGGGGCCGCATGATCCGTCAGGCGGGTATTCTACTGCTTTTGCTTGCGCCCTTCTCTCAGGCGGCCATCGACGGCTTCGTCATCAACGCCACAACTAACAAACCGCAGGCCGGCTCGACCGTCACGCTCTACCAGACCACCCAGCAAGGCCCGCAAAACCTCGGCAGCGTCAAGACCGATGCCCAGGGCAAGTTCGTTTTCACGCAGGACGTCAAGGCGGGCGAAGGCGGCGGCCCATTGCTTCTGCAGGCCGTCTACGATGGTGTCCAGTACAACAAGACGCTGCCGCCCGGATTCCCCACGCTCGGCGTGAACATTCCCGTCTACCAGTCCTCGAAGAATCGCGGCGAGGCCCAAATCGAGCAACACTTCTTCGTGCTCGAACCTGGGCCCGACGGCACCATGACGGTCAACGAAGGCTTCGTCTACAAGAACGACGGCAAGACCACCTGGAACGATCCCGACCGCGGCACGCTGCAGTTCGAACTTCCCGCCGAAGCCAAAGGCAAAGTCGAAGTGAACGTGCTCGCGCCTGGCGGATTGCCCATCCGCCGCGCCCCCGATCCGCTGGGCAAACCCAACCAGTTTAAAGTCGATTTCCCGATCAAGCCCGGCGAATCCCGCGTTGACCTCGCGTGGACCATGCCGTTCAAGAGCCCGGGCGTCTTTAAGGACCACATCCTCTCAAAGGCCGGCGTGGTGCGCGTCGTTGCGCCCCTGGGCGTCGAATTCAAGAGCGACGATGTCTCGGTCCTCGGGCAGGAGCCGAGCAGCAAAGCGACCATTTACGCCGTCAAGGGACCGGATGTCGAATTCCAGGTCAATGGAACCGGCCTCTTCAATCAGCAGGACGACCAGTCCAACGGCAACCAGAGCCTCAGCGAGAACCTGCCGAAGCTCTACGGCCTCCTGACCGCGAACTCATCTTTCCTCCAAAACGTGAGTGCCGTGAAGTGGATACTCGTGACGGTCTTCGCCATGCTCGCGCTCGGATTCATCCTGCTCTATCGCAAAGGCAATCCACTCGAAAATACGAAAGCTGAAAATGCACGCCGCAGCGGCTGACGCCGTCTGGAAGTATTTCGGCGATTACCCGGCATTACGCGGCGCCAGCCTCCACGTGGAAAAGGGAACGTGTGTCGCGTTGATCGGCCGCAACGGGGCGGGGAAGACGACCTTGCTGCGAATCCTCGCGCATCTCTCGAAGCCGTCGAAGGGTAAGGTTGATATCGCGGGAAGCATCGGCTATCTCGGACACGGCATCGGCGTCTACGACGATCTCTCGGCCATCGAAAATCTCACATTGTTCGGCAAGCTTGCGGGTTTGCCGAATGCGAAAGTCTCCGCGGAATCGGCCCTCGAACTCGTCGGGCTCGCGCGCGTGAAAGATTCGCTCGCCCGCGAATTCTCCCGCGGCATGCGCCAGCGTCTGGCCATCGCCCGCGCGTTTCTGCACGAACCGGAGCTGCTGCTTCTCGACGAGCCGTTCACGTCGCTCGACGACCGCGCCGTTGATGTCCTGCAGAAGCTGCTCTCCGGCGCGCGGTCGCGCGGCGCGACCATCATCATGTCGACGCACCAGATCCGCGAGGCGATGGAACTGGCGTCGGACGTTGCGCTGATCGAGCGCGGAAAGATCGTCTTCTCCGGCGCGCGCTCGAGCGAAATGCTTCTCGATCCCGGCTGGCTCTACCGGACGTACGGGGAAGCGGTTCAGTGAAGCGGGGACTCATGGCAGCCCTCGCAATAGCCGGCAAAGACCTCCGAACGGAATGGCGGACGCGCGAATCCCTGAATTCGGCCGTGTCGTTTGCGCTCGTGATTCTCGTGCTCTTCAGCTTCGCCTTCGATCTCGATCGTGAAGAGCGCCTCGCGATCTCAGGGGGCCTGCTCTGGCTGGTTTACGCGTTCGCCGGCGCGCTCATTGTGAACCGCAGTTTTGCGCGCGAGGTTCCGAACGATTGCCTCGAAGTGCTGGTGACTGCCGCGCGTGGCTGGGCGATTTTTCTCGGCAAGGCCTTCGCCTGCTTCGTGCTGCTGCTCATTGTCGAACTGATTTCGCTGCCGATTTTCGGACTCTTTTACAACATCCACTGGGCCGGCTCGCTCGCCGCGCTGCTGCTGGTCATTATGCTCTCGACCTGGGGAGTGACCGTGGTTGGCGCCGCGCTGAGCGCCATAACGGTGAATGTGCGGCTGCGCGAACTGATGCTGCCGGTGCTGCTCTATCCGCTGATGATTCCGCTGCTCATCGGCGCGATGGAAATGACGACCGGCTTACTGAACGGTAATGCCGTACTGAGCGACATTCGCCTGCTGATCGTGTACGATGTCATGTTCACGGCGATCGCTTTGTATCTGATCGATTTTATTCTTGTGATATAGAAGGTGAAACGATGCCCCGCAGGACTATTTACACTCTCGGAATTCTCGGCACGCTGCTGCTGCTCTATGACTTTTACCGGATCTTTCTGGTGATCCCGATCGATGCCCTGCAGGGAGACATTTTCCGCATCATCTTCGTCCACGTGCCCGCCGCGTTCACGGCGTTTTGTTTCTACGGCGTGGCTGTCTACGCGAGCATCGCGTTTCTGGCGACGAAGAATTTCAAGTGGGATTCCATGGCGGTCTCCGCAGTTGAGGTCGCCACCATGTTCACGCTGGTCAATCTCGCCACGGGCAGCATCTGGGGACGCGTCGAATGGGGTATCTGGTGGGCGTGGGACGCGCGCATGACATCGCAGTTGATGTGCTTTCTGCTCTATCTGGGATATCTGCTGATGCGCCCCGCGATCGCCGAGCCCCAGCAGCGCGGGGTAATGTCAGCGGTGCTCGCGATCTTCGCTGCCACGGATATCCCAATCGTCTTTTGGGCGATCCGGCTGCATAACGTCCGCACACAACATCCTGGGCCGGTGCTCGAGACCGGAGCCCTGGCGCCGGTGTATCGGCCGCCATTCTACGGCGACTGGCTCGCGTTTGTGCTGCTGGCCACAGCCATGATGCTGGTCAGGCTGCACCAGGAATCGAATCGCCGCGAGATCGACTCGCTGCGCCGGGAACTGCACGCCATCTAAACTCACATGTCCGCTATCGATATCACGAATCTGCACTTCCTGTTCTTCGGCTACTCGGCCGCATGGATCATCATGATCGGCTTCGTCTTCCTGCTCGTAAAACGAAGCCGGCGGATCGATAGCGAACTCCGCCGGCTCAAAGCGCTGGTCGAGGATAAACAGAGTAAGTGACTTATTACTCGCCGCCGAAGCTGTAACCCACGCCGAGTGTATATTCCGGCACCCAGTTATTTCCGAACTGGAAAAAGTTATTCACCCAGTGGACGTCGACCGCGGGCCGCACAAAGATACGCGGCGTAACATACAACCGCGCGGCGGCGGCGAAGTGCGTCTGGAAGTGGCTCGAGCTTTCCGCGCCGAGGTTGACATTCGAGCAGCCTACCAGTTGATCGCAGGATTGGCCGCTGGCAGTGAAGCGGACGCTCGCGCCACCGATTCCCGCCTGCAGTTCCGGAACGAAGCGTTTGGTTTTCACTGGTTGCCAGATACCGTTGAAATCGTAGAAAAGAGGACGATAGTTCACACCCGAGTAATTGGCGGCGCCGGTCTTCCACGAGAACTGGGCGCCCGCGCCAAAGTGACTGGTCAGCATCAGGCCGCCGCCGACGGTGCCAAAGAGCCCGGTCATCTTGGGTGTGTTGGTAAAGACACCGATGCCAAGCGGATCAAGGGCTTGTCCGTTCGAGGAATCGGTCGCGGTACCGAGGCCGAAGTAAACGTTTGCCTGCGGGACCTGGGCCATCATCAGAGGACTTACCGCCAGCGTTCCCACGCACAGCGAAAGCGCGATTCGACTTAACTTATGCATTTATGAGATTCTCCCAATCTGTTCTTTCGTAAAACTAACCTTCTAACGACGACAGACGGTCTCAAATGGTCCGCGGGTTTCAATCTTGTTTGACTGCCGTGGCGATC
Source organism: Bryobacteraceae bacterium (assembly GCA_035552355.1). Lineage (GTDB taxonomy): Bacteria > Acidobacteriota > Terriglobia > Bryobacterales > Bryobacteraceae > BOG-234. Next base: position 24,757 of record DASZLP010000280.1, read on the forward strand.
TGTACGAATCTGAAGACATATGAAAATCTCAATCCTGGGCGCGGGAAATGTCGGCAACGCTCTGGCAGGCGGGTGGAAAAAGGCCGGTCATCAGGTGTTATTGGGGGCGCGGAATCCAGAGAAGAACGAGGTTTCCGTACGCGAAGCCGCGCAGTCGGCAAACGTTCTGGTGCTCGCTGTGCCGGCTACTGCCGTCGCCGACGCGATCAGGGCCGCTGGCGATCTGACTGGCAAGATCATTCTCGATGCAACGAATCCGCTGCTCCCCGATCTTTCGGGACTCGACATGCCGGGCGGCATTTCAGGCGGTGAACGGACGGCCGCGCTGGCAAAAGTGCCGGTGGTGAAGATCTTCAACAACACGGGCTATCCGAACATGATCGATGCGGATTACCACGGCGAGCGCGTCACTATGTTCTACTGCGGCGACGACGAGAACGCGAAGAAGATCGCGGCGGAGCTGGCGAAAGACCTGGGATTCGATCCGGTGGATGCGGGTCCATTAACGCAGGCGCGGTTGCTCGAACCGCTGGCGCTGCTGTGGATTTCGCTGGCTTTGAAACAGGGCCTTGGGAAAGGAATTGCCTTCAAACTGATGCGGCGCTGAGGCTCTCAGGGGCGAGAGCGCCCGCGCCACAGCGGCTTGCGCTACGGATTGGATTTCCTCGCGCGCCACTCGCGCGTCGGGTCGTCGTCAGGATCGGGAGTCTCCTGCGCCGGACGCAACTCCTCCGGTACGTGCCGCAGATTCACTCGAATGCGCGTCCAGGTGGAAGACCGACCGCGCATCGAATCGACAAGGACGTCATCGACCGCGAGCGCTGCCGCCGCTGCGGGATGTTTCTTCTTCCACCGCTCGAGCCCGGCGAGCGCCGCCTGCTTGTCGGGAGAGTGCGCGATGACGATGAGCGGCATCTTCTTCGTTTTCGCGGCAGCCCTTTTGGTGCGAGACGGCGCAACGCGCGGCGCTTCGCCCTTCGTCTTGCGGAAGTGCGGCGGCCATGGCGCGTCGCCCAGTCCCTCGCGCTCGTCTTTGTCAGCGAGTTCGAGCAGCTTTTCAAGCGAGCCCGCGAAATCGTCAATGGCCGCATGCGGATCACCGATTTTCGCAAAGCGCGCCGGCACGGTGAAAACGGTGAAATCCGCCGGATCGCAGTCGTCGACTTCGCTCCAGTCGAGCGGCGTCGAGACGCGCGCGTCGGGCAGCGGCCGTACGGAGTAAGCCGAGCAGGTCGTCCGGTCCTTCGCGTTTTGGTTGTAGTCGAGGAAAACGCCGTGGCGCTCCTCCTTCCACCACTTCGAGCTGGCGAGCGCGGGCACGCGGCGCTCGATGGCGCGCGACAAGGCGACCGCCGCGCGGCGAACTTCCGTGAAGTTCCAGCGCGGCGCGATTCGCACATTTATATGCATGCCGCGTGAGCCGCTGGTTTTGGGCCAGCCGTTGAGCCCCATCTCGTCGAGAAACGATTTCACTTCGAGCGCGACGGCGCGCACATCCGCCCACTCGACGCCGGGGCCGGGATCGAGGTCGACGCGCAGCTCGTTCGGATGATCGAGATCGGAGGAGATGACCGGGTGCGGATGCAGCTCGATGCACCCCAGGTTGACGATCCACGCAAGACCCGCCGTGTCGTCGACGACGATCTCTTCCGCAGTGCGTCCCGATGGAAAAGAGAGCGTCACGGTACGCATCCAGCCGGGCGTATCGGATGGAGCGCGCTTCTGATAGAAAACTTCGCCGTCCACGCCGTGCACGAAACGCTTGAGAACGACAGGCCGATCGCGGATACCGGCGAGCGCGCCTGGCGCAACCGAGAGGTAGTAGCGGACGATGGCGATCTTCGAGAGCCTGACGCCACTGGTGAACCAGGGCTTGTTGGGGTGTGTGATCCGAATCTCGCGGCCTTCGATGGACAAGTGCTCGGCGGCTTCGGCGTTTACCTCTTTCGCCATCGCATTAAGGGTAACAACGGAAGCAGATTCCTCTTGACGCCCCAGCGCCACACAACCGCATCGCGGCGGCCCCGCATAATCCCGCCCACATTACGGCTGCCGCGCCGGCTTGTTGCTCATCAGATGCCGCACGTCGCGGTTGTTCTCCTCACAGTTGTATTCGAGAAGGTCCGGCAATCCGGCGGTAGTCTTCAGCGGAGTCAGCGGACGCGAGTTGGTCCACGGTTTCGAATACATCTTCGGATCGTCGACCGTGAACTCGTAATCCACGTTCGGGCTGCCGGGCGTACGGCGGAAGCGCTCGATCACATGCAGGGCGTCGCTGTGCTGGTGGCCGGCGGTATCGAGCCACGTCCACGGGGCGTCTTTGAGATTGGTGGTGTCGACGATCAGGGTGTCGCCTTCCCAGTGACCGGCGGAATCGCCCATGAACGAAGGCTCCATGTTGGCCGGATGGGGCCGGCCGTCGAGCGGAATGATCCGATGCATGGTCATGTATTCGAAGAGGATGACCAGGAACTCGTGCGTCTGCACGATCCGGGCCGGATACGGCGACTGCATGATGCGGGGCACGCCGGGAAACCAGCAGTTGGAAGTCGGATCGTCTTTCGAATCGTGATTGAGGAAAGCCTGGCGGCCGCGCTCGGTGTAGGGGACGTCTTTCTCTTTTTCACCGGGCGCCATGTTGGGGTTGTACGGGATGTTGTAAAGGCCGGAAAAGTCGGGGTGGCCGTCAGCGAGGCGGGGTATGTCCTTGTCGGCCGCCAATACGACAACAGAGCCGATCAGCAGCAACGAGGCAACGGCGGAGATGTTCTTCATGGCGCGAACCTGATTCAATATACTTCAATCGCGCGATACTCCAATCGCGCGGTTCACAGGCGCGCGCTTCGCATGAAGCAATCTCTCTCGCACGAATGCAGAAACCCGTTTTCGAGCGCGCGCGATATCGGACGCGTCAATGAAGAGGATGTAAGCCGCGAGAATATCCCATTCAAACAGCGGGATGTTCATCGAGTATTCGATGGCGAGATGAAACACCAATCCGCAGGCCAGAACATAGTAGCGGAGATCCCTGATCCAGATAAGAATTCCCAGGGAAAACTCGAGCGCCAGAACCGACCATGTTCCCAGCTTCAGCACGTGAGAGTCGAAAAACCACGCGGGCAAAGGGAAGCGGCGAAGTTCGTCCAGATGAAAGACGTAGAATAACGCGGTCCCATCGACCCAGGGATGGCCCTGCGCTTTGGAACAAAACGCCGCAAAATACATGAGTGCGAGCTCGATTTGAATCATCCGCTGTGCCCATGGGCTGCGCAGACGAACGGCCGAGTCGCCCCTGCCTCGCCAGAGGCCGATCAGGCGATCCATGGAAAAGGCCGCACCCGCCGGAGCGAACATCAGAAAGAACCCGCTCACGCGCAGGAACGTGTCCCCGCTATGCGTTATATACAAGTTCCTCTGATGAATCGAGGTGAGACACAGGAAAGCGGCCACACTGCTCATGCGTGTAAGAAAGCCGAACGTAAGCAGAACCGCCGATCCCAGCGATATCCAGAACACGGCCCACACCCAGACATCGGACTGTGGCATGACGGCAAATAGGCTCAGCCGCGTACCGGGCTCGACGGCATGCATTGTCGCCAGACTCACCCAGGCATGAGTTCCATACCAGTCCGGCCAATGCGGCCCGAGAAACAGAAGGTCGATCACGAGCAGTACGCCGTAAACAATACGGAACAGCGCGATTGGCGTGGTCGATTGAGGCGCGAAAAAGAAAGCATTCCACGCGTGGACTAATGGTCTCAGCTTCACCGGGAGTCCTCAGGCCTGGGGGGCCAGGAGTAGAAAACGTGAGCTTGCCAGGGCGCTGCCGCGAACGTTCCATCCGCGCGCTGAGTCATTTCCGACCAATACCTGACAAGGAGGACCATGCGCACCGGGACAGGGCGGTCATCGTTCCGCGTTGCGATAAACCTCGCCGCATCCGGCCACAGCGAAGCATTCTTGTCGGCCTGAAGATTTTCGACGAACTTGCGATATCGCTCGCTGACGTAACGGTCCGTCAGGCCGAGTTGCTCCATCCGGGGAAATTTCCAGATTCGAGTATTGCCGTCGCGGTAAATGACCATCGCTTCCATGTAGCTGTTGACCGCTTTGGGGGCTGGTGAAAACATATCCCAGGACTGAAAGAGACCGGACCATCGCATGTATGGGAGCACGAAGCTTCGGGCCGCTTCGGTCAGGGGGTTCGCGAGCGGGATGCTCCAACACAGGATGGCGACAAGGTGAAAAATCAGAAAGGCATTGATGGCAACGCGTCCCCAACTGGCCCGGCGCCGCCTGCGCGCCCTGCGTCGGTTTGGCGGAAGTGCGCGAGGCTTCTTAGCGGGCATGCTGGCCAATACGGCAAATTGGCTCCATGCATGTTGGTTCCATGTATGGACAGACGCAATGGCGCGCGGGAACGTTGGAACGATTCAGATCCGCGCGCTTGGTCAAGCGATAACACCAAACCATTGTTCGGCATACAGCCGGGACGTTAAACTGAAGATTCCCATGCAATTAGACAAAGTATACGAGCCAGGGCGGTTCGAGCCGCGCTGGGCTCAGTGGTGGGTCCAGAGCGGCATCTACCGCGCCGAATGGCAGCCAGATCGTCCGGTATTTTCGCTCGTGATTCCGCCGCCGAACGTGACCGGCTCTCTCCACATGGGCCATATGCTGGAACACACCGAGATCGACGTCACCGTGCGCTGGCATCGGATGCGCGGTGACATCACGCTGTGGCTGCCGGGCACCGACCACGCCGGCATTGCGACCCAGATGGTCGTCGAGCGCCAACTCGCCGCCGAGGGGCTTGACCGCCGCGCCATGGGCCGCGAGGCATTCGAAGCTCGTGTCTGGAAATGGAAGGCCGAATCCGGCGGGACGATCAAGCGGCAGATGATCCAGATCGGCGCTTCTTGCGACTGGTCGCGCGAACGCTTCACGCTCGACCCGGGATTGTCGCGCGCCGTGCGCGAGACCTTCGTCAGCCTTTACGAAAAAGGACTGCTCTATCGCGGCGAGTACATGGTCAACTGGTGCCCGCGCTGCCAGACGGCGATCTCCGATCTGGAGACCGTGCACGAGGAGACCGCCGGACATCTGTGGCATATTCGCTACGGCCACGTTAGTGTCGCCACGACACGGCCCGAAACAATGCTCGGGGATACGGCGGTCGCCATTCACCCAGCGGACACACGCTACGAGCTAATGGACGTCGGGCTACCTCTGACGGATAGACGCATCCCGATCATTCGCGACGAGATGGTTGACCCGGAGTTTGGCTCCGGCGTGGTGAAAATAACACCCGCCCACGATCCTAACGATTTCGAGGCGGGCAAGCGTCACGGTTTGCCGATGATTCAGGTAATCGGACCTGACGCACGAATGACCGCCCAAGCCGGCAAATATGCGGGTCTTGACCGGTATGAAGCCCGTGAACGGATCATCGAAGACCTGAAAGCCGGGGGGCTGCTCGAAAAAGAGGAAGATTACACGGTAAATCTGGCTAAGTGCTCGCGTTGCAAAACGGTGGTCGAGCCGCTGGTGTCGAAACAGTGGTTCGTGAAGACGAAGCCGCTCGCCGCCAAAGCGATCGCCGCGGTCGACGAGAAGCGCATCGACATCGTCCCCGAGAACTGGGTGAAGACCTGGAATGAATGGATGCACAACATCCGCGACTGGTGCGTCTCTCGCCAGTTGTGGTGGGGACACCGGATTCCCGCGTGGTACTGCGATGCCTGCGGGGAGACCATTGTCTCGCGCACCGATCCGGCGGCATGCCCGAAATGCGACGGCGCGCTTCGGCAGGACCCCGATGTTCTCGACACGTGGTTCAGCTCCGGGCTGTGGCCTTTTTCGACGCTGGGATGGCCCGACAAGACCGGCGATCTGAAGCATTTTTATCCGACGACGCTGCTGATCACCGGCTTCGACATTCTCTTCTTCTGGGTGGCGCGCATGGCAATGCTGGGCATCGAGTTCATGGGCGACGTCCCGTTCCGCCAGGTCTACATCCATGGCCTCGTGCGCGATGCGGACAAGCAGAAAATGTCGAAGACCAGGGGCAACGTGATCGACCCGCTGGTGGTGACCGAGGAGTTCGGGACGGATGCCGTCCGGATGGCGCTGCTGAGCGGCGCCGCGCCGGGCACGGACATCGTTTTTACCGTCGACCGGCTCGACAGCGCACGCGCCTTCGCCAACAAGATCTGGAATGCGGCGCGCTTCCTGTTTCTCAATATGGAGCGTTGCGCCGTAGAGCCGTGGATGGCTGAAGACGTGAATGTGTGGTTGCCGGCGGCGGCCGCTCCCGTCGAAGACCGGTGGATCTTCAGCCGTCTGAACGAGTGCGCGAGAGAGATGAACCGGGCGATCGAACAATATCGATTCCACGAGGCCGCGCAACTCGTCTGGCATTTCATCTACGACGATTTCTGCGACTGGTACATCGAGCTGAAGAAGCTGAAGTTCGTCGAGGGCTCGGGACTGAACGACGACTGGCGCAATCTGCTCGCGCTGTTTGAGAGCCTCCTGCGGCTGCTGCATCCCGTTATGCCTTTCCTGACGGAAGAACTCTGGCATCGGCTTGGAGCGGAGGAAGGAAAGTCGATCTCGCTCACGGCCTTTCCGGGCTTTGACCCGGCGCGGTACGACTCCGAAGCCGAGAGCGAAATTGGTGTGTTGCAGGGCGTGGTTACCGCGCTTCGCGGGCTGCGCGTGGACCTGGGCATCGACCCGAAGATGCCGCTCGAAGGGCGCATCTCGCGCGCTGTCGATTTCCGCGCCGTGCAGAAGCTCGCGGGCGTGACGCTCGCTGTGGGGGAAGTCCCGAAGACAGGGGCGGTTCGATCCGGCGCGGATTTCGACGTGGTGCTCGACGTTCCGCTCGGGCAGCGGGAAGCGCAGAGGAAGCGCCTCGAAAAGGAGCGCGATCAGCTCGAGAAGAACATCGCCAACCTGCGGCGGCAGCTTTCCGACGAAGTATTTCTGAGTAAGGCGCCGGCGAAGGTTGTTGATAGTCTGCGCGCGAAGCTGGCGGAGTATGAGGCCCAGTTGCGAAAGATCGAGGACAGCCTTGGTGGTCAGTAGCAGTTGGAACCAATGCAGCCAATGCAGCGGTGGGCAGGCCGGCTCCTCGCATGCATCCTGAAATTATCGATGTGGTCCGGCGCGCGCTCGACGAGGATATCGGCGCAGGCGACGTCACATCCAACGCCTGTATTCCGGCCGGCCGCCGCGCGACGGGAGTTTTTCTTGCGCGCCAGAAGCTCGTGCTGGCCGGCGTCGATCTGCTGGCTCCTATCTATGAGACCCGCGGAGGCGTCGAAGAACTCGCGATCCTCGAACGCGACGGCGCCGCTCTTGACGATGGCGCGACAATCGCCCGCGTGCGCGGACCGGCTCGCACGCTGCTCGAGTGCGAGCGAGTGGCGCTGAACTTCCTGCAGCGTCTCTCGGGTGTCGCAACTCTCGCGCGCCAGTTCGCCAGCGCCGTGGAAGGCACCGGATGCCAGGTGCTCGACACGCGCAAGACCACTCCGGGACTGCGCCGTTTGGAAAAGGCCGCAGCCGCCGCTGGAGGCGTCCGCAATCATCGCATGGGCCTCTTCGACGCCATCCTGATCAAGAACAATCACATCTCGGCGGCGGGCGGCGTTCGCCAGGCGCTGGAGGACGCGCGGCAGTCGGGGTTGCCGATCGAAATCGAGGTCCGCTCGGTTGCGGAACTGCATGAGGCGCTCGCCTGCGGGGCTACTCATCTGCTGCTCGACAATCTCACTCCCGCGCAGGCTTCCGAATGGATCGGGATCATCGCCGGCCGCGCCACGGTCGAGCTGTCGGGAGGGATCGACATCGGAAGCGTCCGCTCCTATGCTCAGACAGGAGCGGATTTCGTTTCGGCCGGCGCCGTGACGCACTCGGCAAAGGCCGTCGATATCAGCTTCCGGCTCGAGTTGCTATGACGATCTGGCTTCGCACGACGGCGTCCACCATGAAAGACGCGGCGGCGCTGGCGGCCCGCGGTGAGCCCCATGGCACAGTCGTCGTCGCCGAAGAACAAACGGCCGGCATGGGCAGGCACGGTCACTCCTGGCACTCGGAAGCGGGCGCGGGCCTGTATCTCTCGATCATTCTGCGCCTGCCGCTGGCCCCCGACGCGCTGCCAGTGCTGACAATGGCGCTGGGGTTGGCAGTCCAGAAGGCGGTCAACGACGCGGCCGGGGTGGACTGCGATCTCCGCTGGCCGAACGACCTGCTGCTCAACGAAAAGAAGCTGGCCGGGACTCTCGTTCAGGCTGCCGACTCGGTTTTGATCGCAGGCATCGGCATAAATGTGAATCAGAGCGCCTTTACCGATGACCTCAGCACGATCGCGACGTCACTTTTGATCGAGACCGGAAACCCGCACTCGAAGGAGGTGCTGCTCGATCGCATCGTGACTGCGTCGCTTGAATACGGCGATCTTCTCTCCGAACGAGGCACGCGGCCGATCCTGGAACAGTTCGAGTCCCGATCCAGTTACGTGCGGGGCAGGGAAGTTGACGTCGAGATCGGCGATCGCGTGATCACTGGGACGACGGCCGGGCTCGACGAGAAAGGCTTCCTTCTGGTCGCGACACCCAATGGAATCGAGACCATCATCACGGGCGGAGTGCGGCCTCACGCAGCGGCGAGGAAAAAAGTCCGCGCGTAGCCTGCGTCTCCGGCCATGCCGGCGTCGCGGGCGTCGTGCAGAGTAATGTCCCGGAATCCGGCGTCCTCAAGAGCGGTTTTGGCGGCGGCCATGGAGTGGCAGGTCTGAAACACGGCGAAGTCGTCCCGCCTCCAGCCGCCGTTCGCCGGCTCGAAAGCCGTTATGTCGCAGCGGGCAGTTCTGGTTTCCTCGTCGTAGACCGAGCGCGTCATGAAGGCGTTGTCGGGTTCCACGATGGCATCGGTATTGTTCCAGTAGAGAAGATACGCCTCCTCGCGATTGAGGTCGAACAGGAATGGAGCGCCCGGCGTCAGATGGCGGCGTATGCACGAGAAGGCGAGGCGCAGGCCCGCGAGGTCCGGCACGTGGTTGAGGCTTTCGTAGACGGAGTAAGCGGCGTCGAACGCGCGGCCGAGGGAGAAGTCGCGGACATCCGCCACGGTGAAATCCACGCCGGGCGCGTTGCGGCGCGCGTAGCGAATCATTTCCGACGAGGCATCGAGGCCCGCGACGCGGAATCCGCGCTCGCGTATGCGGGCGGTAAACTGGCCGGTTCCGCAGCAGACGTCGAGAACCGGCGCGCCGCCCTTCAACCTCGCGAGCAGAAGGCGCTCGACGATGGGCTCGGCTTCACGCCAGTAGTCGGCGCCCCAATGACGGTTGTACAAGCGGGCAAAAGGATCGTATTCGCGGTTCCGTTTGATCCATTTGGCGGCTTCGCTCATTTCATTCCAGTGTCGTACTACATTGCCCCGGATTTCTCATCGGTGCTGGTCCGTGTCGCGGCGCGGGTAATCATGCCCGCCGCGCCCGGTCATTCCCTTCAGGGGCGCCGGCTCGGCAATCGTGCCGGCGTTTGTTTGTGAACCGCGGGTTAGCCGCGCCGCGGCGGGATGGCATACTGAATCTATTCCGATGGGCAGCCAGACCATTACCACGCCCCGGACCACGCCTCGAACCGACGCGCCCGGGGAAACTGAGAAGAGCCCCCTTTTTCGCGTGGTGCTGCTGGACGATGACGATCACAC